>JBHORD010000145.1:0-16003 GCA_042408355.1 Anaerolineales bacterium | reverse complement strand
GACACGATGAGCGGCGGTTATCTCTATGACCGTAAATTAGTCGAATATCTTCGCAGGCAGAGCGATACGGTGGAGATCGTCTCATTGCCCTGGCGAAATTATTTTTCACATCTCACCGACAACTTTTATTTCCGCCTTCCGCGCGGCTTCGATATTTTGATCGAAGACGAATTGAATCATCCCTCCCTGTTCGCCGCCAATTTGAAATCGCATCCTTATCCGGTCATCAGCCTTGTCCACAATCTGCGCTCCTCCGAAAAAAGGCCGGAATGGCAAAATGTCTTTTACCGAATCGTCGAAAAACGTTATCTCAAAACTGTGGATGGGTTTATTTTCAATTCAGTGGCTACGCGCAGCGCAGTTTCGTCATTGATCGGCGGCAACAGACCTTATGTCATCGCCACGCCCGGAGGCAACCGCCTCGGCGCGTTGACCCCCGAGCGAATCCGCGCACGCGCCATCGAAGCCGGACCTTTGCGTTTGTTATTTCTCGCCAACGTCACGCGGCTCAAAGGATTGCATGTTTTGCTCAAAGCGATCGCGGATCAGCAATTAACAGTCAGCATTGATGTGGTTGGATCGCTTACGGTTGATTCAAAATATGTCCATGAGATGCAGCGATTTATCGGCCGCCATGCTCTGCAGTCCGTCGTCTATTTTCACGGCATTTTGGATGGAGAAGCCCTCGTCGAAAGACTTCAGCGGGCGCAGGTCCTTGTCATTCCATCGTTTTATGAAGGCTTTGGAATTTCTTTCCTTGAAGGGATGGCTTTTGGTCTGCCTGCCATTGGCACGACTGCCGGCGCAATTCCCCAACTGATTACCGATGGCGAAAACGGATTTCTGATTGCGCCCAACGATTCAGAAACGCTCGCAAAACATTTGCGCCAACTCGCCGCCGACCGCGAATTGCTGACGCGTCTTTCGCTCAACGCACGCAAACGATTCGAGCAATTTCCAACGTGGGAAAGATCGGCGGAATCGATTCGAATCTTCTTGAAACAGATGATCAGCGCAAAATAAACGACGCCGGTAATGCAATCAGGACGCCAAACGCGCCGCACGCGAAATTGACCCAGTCGTTGTTCAGCCATTTCCAGCCGCGGATATGAACGGTTTCCGCTCCGCAAGTGTGAAACGGATGTTTCTCCGTTTCCTTTTTATCCGCCGGGCAATAATACATGGCCTGAACTGTCGCGCCGAGGAACGAGTCAAATAACGATCCAAGCAATCCTGCAATTGCGACAAGAAACAATGTGGGAAAGAAGAAAGCGGAAAATGGCGTCAGCCATGCGGCCAATACCGCGATCAGGGCAGAACCCAGCAGCGCCGCGCCCGTTCCAAATAACGAGACTCCGCCCGAAGTCCCCTTTTCGACGCGCTGACGCAGATCGGTAATGGCGCGCGGCAGCGTCGGATTCAACACGCCAAGTTCGGTGGCCCATGTGTCCGCATTGACCGAAGCCAGGGCGGCCGCGAATCCGACCCACGTCCAGAAAGATGCGGGAAAGAATCCATGCAATAAAACGAAAGCGGCCGCGATTCCGCCGTTGCCAAGCACCTGGGCGGCGTCCCGTTCGCCGCCTTTGGAAAATTTTTCGTTCAGGCCGCGTTTGCGGTTTTGGAAAGCGCGGGTCAACAACGTCGAAGATATGAAAAATGCAAGTAAAAGCGCCGCCCATTGCCACCCGCCCAGACCGAAGACGATAGCCCCCACCAACGATGCGGCCACCGCGCCGCTTTGACTCAGGCTGTGAACGCGATAAGCGGCATAGGCGACGGCAACGGCGAGGACGAGACCGATCAATAGTTGCATGAATTAAACCGGTGTGGTGATGATAAATAAAACAGCAATCAAAAAGAGAAGGCTTGCCAGCGCGCTTGAGATCCACAAAAGCATCGAGAGAATGCGTTGTCGGGTCCAGCGGTAAAAATACAAACCGATGACCCATCCTGCAAGCGAAAGAAATAAACTGATCAACGGCAGAAGGATCAATTGAGACGACGGCACGGCGTCCGGTATCTGACCGGGTTTAAATCCCAGCGCGACGCGCGGAAAGGTGGGAATCAGCAAACTCACCCACGCAATCAACCCGATGTTCAGGAATAAAGTCATCAGCCAAAGATAACGCGTCAAACCCGATTCCCACGCCTGTGTCACCACCGAGGAGGGATACACGGACCTCGCTTCGGCAGGTTTCAGGCTTCCCAACTCGATGGCGCGCGCAAACGTCTGCGTGAATTCTGCGGGGCGCGCCGGGGAAATCGCATACACGCGTTTGGCGGTTGCGACAAGCAAAAGATTCTTTCGATCGCTTGCCATGAATTCGACTACGCCCAAATCAGGATGACGGCTCAAACCCAGGATCGCGCCCGCCATCGGCAAAGGCGGCAGTCGGAGCGGATGCGTCAAACCGGCCGGCCGCACCCATTCGATATCGCTCAACGGAATATCTTCATCGCGCAGACCCCAGCGAAGTTCGAGACGGTCGCGGTCGAGGATGTATTCCGCCTGCAAAAGAGCGTAGGCGCGATAACCAAATAAAGGGGCGGGCGCAAATGCGATCAGTCCGATCAGCAGATAAAGGACAAAGTTCGGTCCAACATCTGCGCGCGTGAGATTGAAAAAGCCCCAGCCGGAAATGGCCAGGAAAATAACGACCAGGGTCCCGTGCAACAGGAGCCCATTTCGTTTGGAAGGAGGAAAAAGTCCGGCATTCATTCTTAAATCAACCACAAGGAACGCTAAGAGCGCAAAGACAATCTTTATAAACTCCTGGCGGTCTGCGCGCTGGCGGTTTAATGGTTTCTGCTTAACTCCTCGCGTATCGCCCTGCAGACTTCTTCCACTTGATCCTCGGTCATCACACCGGAGAATGGAAGCGCAAGTCCGCGCCTGCCCAAATCTTCCGTGACGGGAAAATCGCCTGCGCGATAACCAAAGCGTTCAACCATGTAGGGTTGTAAATGAATCGGAAGAAAATACGGACGCACCGGGATGCCGCGTCTATTCAATTGCTTCGCCAGGGCGTCGCGGTCAATCTTTGCATCAAAGCGGACAACGTATACAAACCATGACATGCGCGTCGTGAACGGTTCGATCACGGGCGGCTCGATGCCGGGGATTTCACTCAATCGTTCCGTGTACCAATTCGCGACCCGATCGCGTTTATCCAACAACTCGTCCAATCGCGTCATTTGAATCGCGCCGAGCGCGGCGGACATTTCATCCAGCCGATAGTTATAACCAAGATACGTATGTTGCAGCCAGGTATCGCCGGGCGCGCGTCCCTGATTGCGAAGGGCGCGCATCAGGTCGGCGGCTTTGTCGTCGCTTGTGACAATCACGCCCCCTTCGCCGGTTGTAATCTGTTTATTCGGATAAAACGCAAACACCGCATAATCCCCGAATGTGCCAGCCGGCCTGCCTTTATATTCCGCGCCGAGCGCCTCGCACGAATCTTCGATCATCTTGATTTTGTACTCGTCTGCGACTTTGCGAATCGGATCGAGATCTGCGGGTTGACCGAAAACATCCACCGGCAGAATCGCCTTCAGCGTACGCTTCGTCCCGGACCCTTTGCGGGGCAGCCATTTCTCGGCTTTTTTCCCGCCCTCGATCAAATCCCGCGCCGCGTCCGCGACCAGTTGTGGATCAATGTTTCCCGTTTTCGGATTCACATCCACAAAAACCGGAATCGCATTTTCATACAACATCACGTTCGACGAGGCGACGAACGAAAACGGCGTGGTGATGACCAGATCGCCCTCGCCGATTTCCGCGGCGCGGATACAAAGATGCAGGCCCGTTGTGCCAGATGAAACTCCGACCGCGTGTTTTGCCCCGGTTAAGTCACGAAACGATTTCTCGAAATCCAAAAGCCAATGCCCCATGCTCAGCGTGGGCGTGTTGAGGACGTTCTGAACCGCCTGACGCTCCGCGTCGGTCAGGTCGGGAGATGACATTGTGATTTGCATTTTTAGTCTCGTGGTCAAATAGTCTGCGTGGTCCTGGAGTCTAACAAGTCCCACAAGTCTGCCTGACTTGTCAGGCCGCTCAGACTTGTAAGACGAATCAGACGATTATCTTTTTCCTTGCGCGGCTTCAATTCTACCATTCCGTCTTTCAGGTTTTTCTCGCCCACTGTAATTCGAATTGGACAGCCGATCAAATCCGCATCGTTGAATTTGACTCCGGCGCGCTCGGCGCGGTCATCGAACAAAACCGAAATGCCCGCGCCCTCCAAAGTTTGATAAAGCTCTTCTGCCGCTGCAAGCGTATCCATTTCTCTGCCGGGAACGTGCATGAGATACACGTCGAACGGCGCGGCCGATTTTGGAAAGGTCAATCCTTTGTCATCATGATGAGACTCAGCGAGGGCAAGCAATATATTCTCAAAATAAAACTCATTTTGCCGGCGAAGCGGCTCGGCCGTCAAAACCGACAAAGGCTTGCCGCAACCCGGGCACGCTTCGCCCGCTCTTGCCTGAACCAAATCGTCAACCATTTCGGCAGAGTAATCGCGGCCATAATTCGTGTTTTTCAAATGATAGCCGGCCTGGTTGGCGCCAGCGACGAGGTTGACAGATTGCGGAATCAAATCATCCACGACGATCAAAGCATCCTTCAATCCGATCGGCGAGGCATAGCCCGCCGCCGCGCCCGATTTTGCAATCTCGTCCGCCGTGGCGGGACGGACGCCGCCGACAAGCCGCTTCAATTTTGCCTCGCTCAACTGCATATCGCCGCGTACAACGACGAAAACAAATTTGCCGTCCGTGAGCCGCGTGAACATCAATGCCTTGGCAGTTTTTTCTTTTGGCACGCCCAGAAAATTGGCAAGCGATTCGATTGTGCCGCAATCAGGCGTCAAGACTTTTTCGAGCGGGAGTTGTTCCTCCCTTGAAAAAACGCTCTTCTTGAAGCGCGCAAACTCGAGGCGGTCGGTGTAACCGCACGCCGGACAATGAGCGGTTTCTATTGAGCCAAACTTAATGGGAAAGAAAATTTCTTCGCCGTTGCCGATTGTTTGCAAAGAAAGACGAACGAGGAAAGAATCATATTTTGAAAGTTCACGCAAACGATGGAGCGCGCATTCGCCGAGCGGCGTCAACGCGTCTTCGCGCGTGAGATAACCGGCGCGGACGAGAAATGCGAAACCATCCGTCCGCGCGTTGGACGGGGCCTGTCGTTGCGTCTCGATGTGCAAATCGCGGAATCTCATTTCGTAAAAAGACCCCAAAGCCATGAAGACTTTTGGGGTCCGCTCCAAAAAGTCATTCTGCGGTTTTCTTTTTTCTGGCGATGGTCGAAGAACCGTCCGGCTTCGATGCCGGAGGCGGCACGGGGATCGGCGTCTGCGCGATGATCTCAGCCTGGCTGGCCTCCGAGGGCGTGACATCGGGAGCCGGCTCGAGGTCCAGATCGACCGTTTCTTCCATCCGGATTTGGCCGCGCAAGAACGCGCCTTCATCCGTCACAAAAGCAGTCGTGACCACATCGCCCCACACGCGGCCGCTGGCGCGGATTTCCAATTTTTGAGTCGTGATGTTGCCGCGCACCGCGCCCGCCACAATGACCGTGTTGGCGCGCACGTTCTGGCAAGTCACGCGCCCGGTCTCGCCGACCACCAGCATTCCGCGCAAAGCAATCTCGCCTTCGAAGGCGCCCTCGATGCGCACGCCGCCCGAACCATTAATCGAACCGTGCCAGATCACGCCCGGTCCCAGCACCGAGGTGATGCGCTCGACCGCCTGAACTTGTTGCGAGGTTTCCGTTGGAGAGGTACTGCGTTTGAACATACGCAACCAATTTTACCGTAGAAAAGAAAAGGACGCTGAACGGTCTCCGCTCAGCGCCTCCTGCATCATTGACAACCGACTACTGACTACTTTCCTTTGCTTCGGGATTCATTTGCACGCCCACGGCGTTAAAACCAGAGTCAACATATAACACTTCGCCGGTAATGCGCCTCGAGAGATCGGATGCCAGGAAGACCGCCGCATTGCCCACATCTTCGATCGTGATATTTTCGCGCAGGGGCGAAATATCCGCAAAATGCTTGTACATATCGCGGAAGCCGCCCACGCCCGCGGCGGCCAGCGTGCGGATCGGACCGGCTGAGATCGCATTGACGCGAATCTTTTCCGGGCCGAGGTCATACGCCAGATAACGCGTCGACGACTCGAGCGCGGCTTTGGCGACGCCCATCACGTTGTAATGCGGCGCGACTTTCACCGAGCCGTAATACGTCATACAAATCAGCGACGCGCCGGGCCGCAAAATTGGATGAAAGGCTTTTGCCAGCGCCACGAACGAGAATACGCTGATGTCCATCGCGTTTTTGAAACCCTCGCGGCTGGTGTTGTAATACGGGCCGGTCAATTCCTCGCGGCCTGCGAATGCAATCGAATGCACCAGTACATCAACCTGTCCGAAATCCCTTTTGGCCTTCTCGGCAACGGCGGCGATGTGATCGTCTTTGGTCACGTCGCATTCTTCGACCCATTTGCAATGGATCTGTTCCGCCAGCGGTTTGACGCGTCGTTCGAGCGCCTCGCCCGCGTAGCTGATTCCGATCCTTGCGCCTTCGCGGTGCATGGCCTGCGTGATGCCCCAGGCAATCGAACGTTCATTGGCCAATCCAAATATCAATGCAGTTTTGCCTTCAAGTAAACCCATCGTTCCTCCAAGTTAATCCTTCATGTTGATCGTCCAGCCTTTGACCAGAAACCGCCACGGCTTCGACTTCCACGGCTCCGGCGTATTGTTTAAACCCACGCGCGGCCCTTTCGTCACGAGTGAATTGGGGACGAAAATCCCCGCCTCGATCCATAGACCTGAAGCGGACTCCGTCAAATCAATTCCGTTCTCGCGCCCGGTGATTCCCATCGCCTGCGTAAGTTTACCCGGGCCCAAGGTATCACGCCCGCCCCGTCGCCGCGACATAATTTCTTTGCCTTCGATTGGCTCGATGGCCCGAATCAAAACCGCCGCCGGGAATCCTTCCCGCTCTGTAACAACGTTTAACATCCAATGATTTCCGTACGTGAAATATACATACGAGCGACCCGGCGGGCCATACATGACCGCCGTGCGCGGCGTGAGACCCGCCTTTGCATGACAGGCCAAATCCCTCTCGCTGATGTATGCCTCAGTCTCGATAATCAGCCCGACCAATTTTTTACCATGGAGAATCCGAACCAAGCGCGCGCCGATCAATTCACGAGCGACAGTCAACGTGGGACGATCGTAAAAATCTCTCTGCAGAATCATTTCAGTTGAAAAGTTTACAAGCTGGAACGTTCGAACGTTTAAGCCTTCAACCTTGTGAACGTCATTTGAATCGCGGGTCACGTTGAAGCGTGAGGCGCAGGCCCTCCTCCAGTTTGATCGAGGGACGATAGCTTAACTTTTCCCTGGCGAGAGTCAAATCGGCCATCATGCGCGAGACCCCGCCCGATGTCTGCGAATTGTAAATTACTTCGGGCTTACAGCCGGTCACCTCTAAAACTGTTTTGACCAAATCACGCACACTGGTTTCCCGGCCGGAGCCGACGTTGATGACCAGGCCGTCAATCTCCGGCGCGGTCGCGGCGGCGACCATCGCGCTGACCACGTCATCCACATACACATAATCGCGCGTTTGACTTCCATCCCCATGCACCACCAGCGTCCCGCCGCGCAAAGCCTGACGCAAATAATACGGAACCACAGGCGGATGCGACGGCGGCAAATGTTGTCCCGGGCCATAGGCGTTGAAGATTCGCAAACTAATTGTTTCGATATTCCAGAGCCTGCCAATCGTGCGGACATAATATTCCGCCGCGAGTTTCGAGACCGCATACGGCGAACGCGGGTTGGGCGTAACCGATTCGCGCAGAGGCTGTTCGTCAAGATCGCCGTACACCGCGCCCGAGGATGCCAACACCACACGCCGCACGCCGACATCGCGCATGGCTTCCATCAACGCCACCGTCCCGCCGACATTGACGGTGTTGTAATCGCGCGGATACAAGACCGATTCCGGCACCGAGACGCGCGCCGCCAAATGATAAACAACATCCACTTCCTGAAGCAGTGTCCACAATTTGGGCCGGTCGCTGACGTCGCCGCGCGTAAAATGTACGTCGGGGGCGAGCGCCTGCGGGTCGCCCGTGGAAAGATCGTCGAGGCCGCGCACCTGATGGCCCTCGCGCGCAAGATGATTGGCAAGCGTCGAGCCGAGGAAACCCGCCGCGCCGGTGATAAGAAAGTTCATAAGATGGAATTATACCTTCGCCAGGAAGTCCAACTGGTGCGCGATGTAAATCAACTCGCCGCGTTCGATTTGTGCGCGGCGCGTGGATAACCAATCGGCAAATTCCTTTGCGCCCAAATCTTTATGTCCTGTCAGCGATTCTTCGAAGAAATGCAAAATGAAATGCAAAAAATATTCTTCATCGCCGGGATATTTTCCATTCACAGAATGAACCACCCAATCCGACGCGCCCGCCGCGAGAATCTTCGCGCCCGCAAGGCGCAAATGCGAAAACAAATGTCGTCCGGCGCGGCTGTCGCCGCCCGTCCGCCGCGCGTCCATCGTTTCGTGATACAGCCGCTCGATCTGTTCATCCAGCGCGGCGTCAACCGCCGGCTCGAACGTTGTCACGCCGTCGAAATTGATCGTCAACCACGCCAGGTTTTTTGTCAGCGATAAAAGCCCTGGCATACTCGCCGGCAATGGCAGTAAATCCAGAAAGGCGTGCGCGATCAACACATCGGCAGGCGCGGGCCGGCTTTGGATGAAATCGAAAACGTCTGCACGCTCTAGGCGCACGCGCACATCCCGATTTTGATCGAACACCCGAATCTGATTCTGCTCGACTCTTTCCGCCCTCATGCCTGCTTCCGCCGCCCATTTCGGAATCCACTCTGACGCGTACGCAATGTTATCGGCCATCGCATCCACGTGGACATAATCGGCCTGCGTGAGGATGCCCCACGCCAGCAAACGCGCCAGCATGGTGCCCACCCCCGCGCCGACTTCGATGATTCGCATCGGCGGCTCCGGCAGATTCGCTTTCAGCGCATCCATCACATGACGATTGAGGGCGCGGTCATCCACGGTTTGCTTGGCAAGCAGATAACGAGGAAAGGAATATTCCATAATGTTCTTTCAAATGTTATTACGATTACTGGTCGAGCATCGGGCTATTGAAGAGGCTATGGGGAGCGGCGCCGTCTCGCAGCCATGTTCATCCGGCCAAATGTTGAATCAAAATTCTCAAGCCAATGCCGAACAAAACGATCCCGCCGGCGATCTCGACAGGCCGGCCGAATCTTCGGCCGGCGCTTTGCCCGATTCGCAAACCAATCAGGGACAACGCCCCCGTCACCATGCCAATCACAACGGCCGGATACAAGACGAGCACGCCCAATACACCGAGGCTCAATCCAACCGCCAGCGCATCCACACTGACGGCAACAGAAAGTAAAACTAAAGTCCAGCCGCGCGAGGGATTATGGATGCGTTCTCCATCTTTTTCACGCAAAGCCGAATAAATCATGCGCCCTCCGACAAACGCCAGTAACCCAAACGCAACCCAATGGTCGTAATTCTGGATGATCGGTTCGACCGCGGTTCCAGCCAGCCAGCCAATGACGGGCATGATAAACTGAAACAAGCCAAAATGGAACGAAAGCCGAAAGGCAGGACGCGGTCCCTGCGTTTCTTCGAGTGAGCCGGCCGCGAGGCAGACGGCAAACGCATCCATGGCCATGCTGAGAGCGAGGAGAATGATTTCGATGAACGGCATTTCATAAAAAGAGACTCATTTCCTGGAATGAGTCTCGAATTTAATTACTGATGTTACGCAGTTTTCCCTGTAGCGCGGCCTTCATGCCGCCTGAAAGGGCGAGATAAATCTCGCGTTACTGCGTAAGGTGAGTTAATTATGTTTCCAAATGGTGAAATCCTTCAAGATCGAACCGCCGATAAATTCCCGAACAATCGAATTCTCCGGAATGAGTTCAGTGTCAATCGGCAAAAACCATTCGAGAAAAGCCAGCAGGCGTTTGGCTTCGATATATTCCTGCGTACCATAAGGGACCTGCCGGAGAAGAGGCTCGACGAACGGCTTCAACGCGGAGAGTTCATACACCAGCGCGGAGTTGAACATCACGTCCGCGTTTTCCTGATACGGGAAGATATGCAGTTTCTCGCCGCGCCGCACCGACTGCCAGTTCGAAATTGTATCCTGGGCGGAATAACCGCGCTCGCGCGCGTCGCGCACGATGCGGCGAATCAAACGCGTGTCGGTGGTCGAGACGCGGTTGTGGCGGTCGAGGTTGAGTTGAGTCAGGGCGGAGGCAAATATTTTAAAGGCGCGCCCGGCCAACGTCGGAGGCAGGAGGCGGGGATCGAGTCCGTGAATGCCCTCCATGATGACCGGCTGTCCGCGTTTCAATTGGATGTATTCGCCCGGTTCCGGTTTCCCGGTTTTGAAGTTATAACGCGGCAATTGGACTTTTTGGCCGTCGAGAATTCGTTCGAGGTCTTCGGCAAGCCGTGAAAGGTTGAGCGCTTCAAGCGCTTCGAAATCGGGCTTGCCATCCTCGCCGAGCGGCGTTTCTTCGCGGGCGAGAAAATAATTATCAAGTTCCAGCGGATAGGGCGAAATGCCTAACGCCAGCAATTGAACCGTGAGGCGGCGCGAAAAAGTCGTCTTGCCCGAAGACGATGGGCCGGCAATGAGAACGATGTGCGCATTCTTCGCTGCGATCTGACGCGCGATCTCAGCCACGTTCTGTTCATGCAGCGCTTCGGAGACCAGCACAAGTTCATGCACGCGTCCGGCCTGAATCGCATCGTTCAGCGCGCCGACGTTGCCGATGCCAAGATGCTCGAGCCAGTCGCCGTATTGACGAAACGCGTTGAGTAATTTGGGATACAACTTGACCGGTTCCAATTCGGTTGGGGCGTGACGGCGCGGAAAACGCAGTGTGAATCCGCCATTGGTTGCAAACAGATCGAACCATTTCAGATAGCCGGTCGAGGGCACCATGTAGCCGTGGTGATAGTCCATGCGTTCGCCAAGACGGTACAGCGTCAGATAATTCTTGCGCCGATAATTGAGCAGGCGCACTTTATCCTCGTAGCCGATGGATTTAAAGTAATCAATCGCCTCCTGCAACGGAACTTCCTTTTTCTCAAACGGCAAATCGGCTTTGATCAACTCCTGCATGCGGGCTTTGAGCTTTGCCAGCTCTGCATCGGACAACGGCTCGCGTCCGCTGACCTGGCAATAATATCCGCCGAATGAAATCGAGTGGTCAATCGTCAGTTTGGCTTTTGGAAAGAGATCGGCAAAGGCCATTTCCATCAGGAAGTTTAACGAGCGGCGATAGATCAAGGCGCCGTCTGAATCGGCCATGGTAATCGGGCGCACTTCCGAATCCATTTTGATCGGATAGGTGAGTTCGCGCAATTCATCGTCCACGTCGGCGGCAACGACCGGCGCGGGAAATTCAACGGCTTTGAGAAAATCTCCAACCGGCGCGCCGCGCGGCCCGGACAAAACGCGCCCGTCGGGGAGATGGATTTCCACTTCGGGGCGCGGGTTAACGAGTCGGAATTTTGTGATGGCGTTCATAGATTACAAGGATGCGTATTGTATCACCACTTATAAAGCCGGAAGGTTACAGGTTCGGGTTCTCTGATATTTTCCGTGATTTAGCGATATAACCCATCACCGATCCGGGCGGAAGGCGAACCGAAGAATTCGCCCGGAGTCAACATATCGAGCAGGATATTTTTGCCAGAGAACGAATGCCGCATCAGTTTGACGCCTCCATCCGCCATGCGGATTGTGGATTTGCTGAGTCCGCTGGCCTGGCATCTTTTTCCAGAAGGAAGTCCCAAACGCTTCTGGGGTCAGACGACTATTCCTCATAGCGCGTTCAGCGCCGCCTGCCCTGAAGTATGGCTCGCCAGTTTTGCGTTGATGTATGCCTGGATGGGCGCGGGGGATGTCAAACTTTGGATGGAGCTGTTGCGGGTATTGCCGTGCGGTTGGTCTATGCACAGTTGAGCACAAATTGGGTGCATGAAGCCGCGCGCTGGGCGTGCGTGGATTTGCCGGAAGAGGTGGCAGTGGTGATGGGAAATTTACGGAGATTTGGAGAGTTGCCGATGGCGGAGTGGGGAAGGGCGGCATTCAATTGAGTTTTTTGAAGTTTGAGCGCTACGCAGTAAAATTATGCTATATTTTCGGTACGTTGTTCGACCACATTTCGCAGAGCGCACAGACAGGGATATTCATGTCTCCCAAAAAAACAGCAAAAAACAAGACCAACAACGGCGCGACGCTGGGAATCGAAGCGCAACTGTGGCAAGCCGCCGATAAACTGCGCGGACATCTCGACGCGGCGGAATATAAGAACGTCGTCCTGGGCTTGATTTTCCTGAAGTACATCTCCGATGCCTTCGAGAGGCTGCACAGCCAACTGGTGGAGAAGCAAGCCGAGGGCGCAGACCCGGAAGACCGCGACGAGTACACCGCCGAGCGCGTCTTTTGGGTGCCGAAGGAGGCGCGCTGGGCGCATTTGAAAGCCAACGCCAAACAGCCGAACATCGGTAATTTGATTGACGACGCCATGCTCGCCATCGAGCGCGATAACCCATCCCTGCGCGGCGTGCTGCCGGGCAATTACGGACGCGCCACGCTCGATAAACAACGCCTGGGCGGGCTGGTGGACCTGATCAGCGGTATCAACTTCGTAGACGAAGAGAGCCGCAAACAGGACGTGCTGGGGCGTGTGTACGAATATTTCCTTTCGCAGTTTGCCAGCGCGGAGGGCAAGAAGGGCGGCGAGTTCTACACGCCGCGCTCGGTGGTGAGAGTGCTGGTCGAGATGCTCGCGCCGTACAAAGGTCGGGTGTTCGACCCGTGCTGCGGGTCGGGCGGGATGTTCGTGCAGAGCGAGAAGTTCGTCGAGGCGCACGGCGGGCGGATTGGCGACATCAGCATCTATGGGCAGGAATCCAATCCCAACACATGGAAACTCGCCAAGATGAATCTCGCCATCCGCGGCATTGAGGGCGACCTGAAAGAGCCAGCCGATTCGTTCCTGCGCGACCTGCACCCCGACCTGAAAGCGGATTACATCCTCGCCAACCCGCCGTTCAACATGAGCGATTGGGGCGGCGAGAACCTGCGCGAGGACAAGCGCTGGAAGTACGGCGCGCCGCCGGTGGGCAATGCCAATTTCGCCTGGGTGCAGCATTTCATCCATCATCTTTCGCCAAAGGGCATGGCGGGTTTCGTGCTGGCGAACGGGAGCATGTCCAGCAATACCTCGGGCGAGGGCGAGATTCGCAAAGCCATCATCGAGGACGATTTGGTGGATTGCATGGTGGCGCTGCCGGGGCAGTTGTTTTACAGCACGCAAATCCCGGTGTGTTTGTGGTTTTTGGCGCGCGATAAGACCCCCTCCAGCGTGGCGCGCCACCTCCCCCAAAATCCGCAGAATTTTGGGGGAGGGCAGGGTGGGGGTCGGGATCGGCGCGGGCAAACGCTGTTCATTGACGCCCGCAAACTCGGCTATATGGTGGACCGCGTCCACCGCGACCTGTCGGATGAGGACATTGCGCTGATTGCGAATACGTACCATGCCTGGCGCGCACACGGTAAGGGCGAGTCATTGACTCACCCCTACCGCCCCTACGCGGACATTCCCGGCTTTTGCAAATCGGTCACCATCGAGGAAATCCGCGCCCAGGGGTATGTGCTGACGCCGGGGCGCTATGTGGGCGCAGCGGAAGCCGAGGAGGACGATGAACCCTTCGAGCAGAAGATGGCGCGCCTGACGAAGGAACTGGAAGCGCAGTTTGAGGAGAGCGCGAGGTTGGAAGAGCAGATTCGAGAGAATTTGAAGCGGTTGGATGTTTCCCCATCCCCCGATTAACGCCATGAAGCAGGGCGTTCCAAAATGACACCATCTTTGACGACTTCATCAGGAAACAGGCTTTTGGACAATTCGACATGCCCGATATGCAAAACGCCTGTGGACACTTTCCTAAGCGCCAATGAAAAACGTCCTGGAGGAAAGATCGAAATCACTTTCTTCTTTGGAAATAACCGCCGAACGGTATGAACCGGGCTGACCAGGTCGCTGTCGGCAGAAACAAGAAAGGCAATATCGAAGCGGTCTTGAAAGGCGTCTTTCATTAATTCGACCGAAATGTTGACATCGGTCATTTTCTCATGGCGCGTGGTGTAGGTATGCCCGCACTGGCGGCAGGTGATGGAATCGGCAAGAAAGTGACCATAGAAAAATGAGAAGTTCGGGAGTGTTTGCAAAGCCTCCAAAAACGCTTGCTGTCTGAGTCGTTTATCGTCTGGATACTTTACAATTGTGGTGAAGTATTTGGTTTCGAGCAGTTTCTGGTTCGGCTTGAGAAATTGCCCGGCCAGTTTTTGGAGATTGAGCCAGTAAAAGCGTTTCCATCCCTTCTCACGCAAGCCAAAGTAGAGGTTGTAGCCGTCTATGTACGCAATGACTCTTTCCACGTCAAACTCCCATATTAAGGGACAGCCCGCCGTTTGTGGCGGGCGTCGGCCTGGAGATGCTATCTCCAGGGGGGTACACTTTGATTGTATGCAATTCTATCAAATTGTCAATGAGTTGGCGCGGCAATTTGGCGGGTGCAACCGTCCACGAATAGGGTCACGAATACTCGAATTGGCGGGCATTCGTGAATTCGTGGACACATTCGTGGACGGCTTTTCACACCCGCGCCTGAGGCAGGAACTGGAAGCGCAGTTTGAAGAGGGCGCGAGGTTGGAAGAGCAGATAAGGGCAAATTTGAAAAGAGTTGGATAGATGTTAGTGAATAAAGTTATTTTAGGCGATGTTTGCGAGAAAATAGGTAGCGGTGCCACTCCACGCGGCGGCAGTGATGTCTACTTGCCTCAAGGAAAAGTTGCGCTTATTCGCAGTCAAAACGTTTATAACGACGGTTTCAAAAATGAAGGGTTGGTATATATAACTGATGCACATGCCAAAGAATTAGACAATGTTGCTGTTGAGTCAAATGATGTTTTGCTGAATATTACAGGCGATTCTGTGGCGCGTTGCTGTCAAGTTCCAGACGATATTCTTCCCGCAAGAGTAAATCAACATGTTGCAATTATTCGTCCCCAAAAAGATAAACTGGATTCTCGTTATTTACGTTACTATTTGATTGACCCAACTATGCAAAACTATATGCTCATGTTAGCGGGTGGCGGGGCAACAAGAAATGCACTTACAAAAGGAATGATTGAATCTTTTGAAATACCCCTTCCTCCCCTCCCCGAACAACGCGCCATTGCGGGGATCCTCGGCGCGCTGGACGATAAAATCGAACTCAACCGCCGCATGAACCGCACGCTGGAGTCCATCGCCAGGGCGGTGTTTCGTCAATGGTTTGTGGAGAGTGAGGAGGTTGGGAGTTGGAAGGTTGGGAAGTTGGGGGATGTGGCAGAAAATATCAGGCGCGGCGCAAATGCCGACGAGATAAACCCCGACACAAATTACATTGGCTTGGAACACATGCCAAAAGGAAGCATTGCGCTTTCAGAATGGGGAAATGCAAGTGATTTGGCGAGCAACAAATTTGTTTTCAAGACAGGCGAGTTCCTCTTTGGAAAATTGAGGCCTTACTTCCATAAAGTAGGCATTGCGCCGATAGATGGCGTATGCTCTACTGATATTCTGGTAATTGCGCCAAAATCTCCTGAGTGGTATGGCTTTGTACTTGAGCATATTTCAAGTGTTGAACTGATAAACTATACAAATGCTGCATCAACAGGAACAAAAATGCCAAGAACGAGCTGGTCAGATATTGCAAATTATGAGGTCGCACTTCCGCCTTTAGAGAAGGCTAAAGAATTTACTAAAATCTTCTTGCCAATGGCGCAAAAAATTCGAGCGAACATCATAGAATCCCGCACGCTGGCGAGTCTGCGGGACAGTCTG
>JBHORD010000071.1:0-11113 GCA_042408355.1 Anaerolineales bacterium | reverse complement strand
GGGTATAGTCGTTTCGGAAGGTTCTGCATTTGGGTTCGCGGAATGGGACGGACGAGGATATTTCATTCAATTATGGGGCGAGCGAGTCCAGCAATATGGACCGTACACGCACAGCAATTCAATCGCTTTTTATTACGAGCGGCAGGTCAAACCGACATGGGCGGGGCGAATTGAGTTTCGCGGGCATGACCGTCCATTCTGCGGCGGGGAACGAATCCCAGCCAACTGCATGTGGAGGTGACCGTGTTCGGAATGATGAAAAGTCACGAAAGGCTTTGGATTGTGCAATCACGGTATTTCAACTGCCGGAATTGCAATGCTCCACTCGATGTGGATGAACGCCAGATTGGTTATTGCCAAAAATGTTCCAGAATGAACAGTGCGGCAATGGCTCAACACGACGCGAAGAAAATTGCCGGGGCGGTCAGCGCATATTCTGAGCTTTGTGAGCGGCGCGCTGGATATGCACGCCGCAACCGGCTGACGAGAAGCCGAAATAATTTGGTACTGACGCCGAAGAAAAACAGGACGCTCGAGGAGCGAATTGAGTTGGTGGTCGAGAATGCGAAGAAAGGAAATTGTTTTCCGAAAGACGATGTGTTTTATCTATCATCTCATGCAACGCTACACGGCTGCAAGGTTGGATGAACCCATGTACACAATTTCAATGCGCAACGGATGGAAGATTATTACCAGTGATGGTTCGCTGGTGGACTTCTTGCTCCGCTGGCATTTGGTGGAGTGCGTTTCGCTATCGTCATGAGAACCTTCCTTCTCATCACAGAATAGCACAGGCAAACCAAAAATAGGTTTCCGAGTTTTGGATGGATAAATATCTGACCGCTTTTTTGATTGGCTTTTCGCTCATGTTCGCCGGGCATTACATGCTCGAGCCGACGTGGGGCGTAAACGAGCCGCGGCCGCGCCGGATTCGCATGATCGCCAATTACAGCTTTGGAGTTATCGGCATCGCCATCGCATTTCTGTACCTTCATATTGATCATTGGCTTGATTTGCTGGTCTGCATTGGTGGGGCAGGGTCAGCAACCATTCTGGCTCACAGCCGCGATAGTTTCTTTCACTTGCTGAAACGGGATCAGGCGCATGGACTTATCGAAGAAAGCAAAGACAAGGCGTGATGCTGTCGAAGAGCCTTTATTCTGTGCAGCTTTTGAGATTGAACGTTTGGATGAGGTTCGCAAGCGCATTGATGCGGCAATCAAAGTCTGGCCTGAAACGCAGAGAACATTATCGCCAGCGCTAAGCACGCTCGATGAAATGCTGGGTGAATTCGAGAATTTGAGAAAGGCATTATCTCTTCTCTGGCACGCAGGCGCCGAGGCGAAATGGAAAGAATAGCACATTGACAATTTAGGCAATAAGGGGCGGTCTTTTGGCAGAGCGTTGAAACAACCTGGCGGTGGTTTCCAACGTGCAGCAGGTTCGATGCCTGCCCGCTCCACTATAGCCAATGTTGAGTAAGTGGTCGGTAGTAACAGGAAAGGCTGTGGCGTCTGCGGTTGACATGGGTGACGCAGATAAGCCGGGTCAGCGGAAACCAAAGTGCCCATGCGAGAACCCGACCCACCTGAGCAAGCGCAGGTCTATTGCATGAAGAGCGGATGAATCTGACTAATCCGCTCAAAACTGAACCTTGAAAACCTTATTACCGATGGCGGTGAGCGGTGAGCAATGGTTCCGGTCAAACCATAAGACCGGCGCCGCCATCAAAATATTCATCATTCGACATGGAATGATGAGCATTTATTGCAGGTCCGCCCCCGCCTGCGCTTTTATTGGTGACGATAAATGCTCATCCTTCTGTGCCTAATGAGCACAGACTCTTCTTCTCCCCCTTTGAAAGCCAGCCCGCCGGTGACGGGCTGGCAAAGGAGAAAGGAAACAATATGAAAAATCAAATTCATTCTGATGAAGAAATTGCACGGCAGGTGCGCTTCATTCTGTCGTTTCACAAAGGACGCGAGAATCGCATCAGCCGCTGGGAACTGGTCGAGAAAGTGTTCGGCCGTGAAGCAGCAGCCAATCGAGGAAACAATAATCCCTTCGATCGCCAGATCCGGGAAGTCGTTGCCAAATACCGTGACACAGATCTGATTGTGTCCTCGAGCGGCACGGATGGTTACTGGCTGGCCGCCGATATGAACGATGTGGATGCGATTGCGCAGGAATATGTCAATCGCTCGCGTGAAATGGAAGAGCGTGCCCGCAACCTGCGCCGGCGCGGTGCAGAAGTATTCGGTCCACAGATGCCGCTTTTCGGAAAGGGAAGCTGATGGATACCGGGATGATGTGGCAAAGCAAAAAGGATTTGACTGAGCGCGTTCAGGAAGCGGCTAAGCGCTTCCGGGAGAAATATCATGTGGAACCGGATACGGCGTTTGTCAACGCGGCGCTTTTGACCGGAAAACAAACGGTCGTGAATGGCGTGGAGATCAAACCCATGCGTATTCCGCTGAATCTGCTGTGGATCGGCGTTGAGCATGCTGCGCGCGATTTGGATCGCGAAAGCCGCGAGCTGGTTGAACGGGCGTCTGAATTTCATCAAACGGAGATGAATTTATGAAAACAGCGATGCAACAGTTCATAGATATTATTCGAGATACTTCAGAAACCAATGAGCCGGTGCGCGAGGCGGAGTCGTCCACGTTGTTGAAATTCTGCCCGGTCTGTCATGAGATCATGCCGCATAAGCGTGCGGGCAATTTCATTGTGTGCATCGCCTGCGGCCAGCCGGAATATCCGCAGCCGGATATCAGTGCATTCGATATTGATGCGTGACGAGGGAACGACTATGAACGGACAAATCGAACAATTGATCTTCAATATTATTGTGACCACTGGCGCGATTCTGTCAATTGGCAGTCTGACGGTTCTGGCGGTTATTGATATTCGCCGCGGTATCCGGGAAACCATCCGCAAGAGCCGGGAAGGAAAAGAATAATCATGTGGATTTTGGTTGCGATTTTGCTGATTGTGCTAATCATTTGGGGCATTGATGCCGGATTGCAAAATATTGCCACGGCAACGCAGGCACAAGCGACGGTTGAGACCGCCCGCGCCGCGCAGATTGCCAGCATCGGCAACATGATCATCATTTTGCTGGTGACGCTGATTATCCTTGCGCTGTTGGTGCTGGCTGGATATATGGCATTCCTGCGAACAAAGAAAACGCCGCAGAAGAGCCAGCCTGTATGTGGAGAAATTACTACACCCGAGCCGCGTATGCTCGATATGAATCAAGTGATGCAGGTCATAGTATTCAAGATATTGAACGACATGATGTCAAAGCCGCAGGCTCAAGCTCAAAATCGATCCGTCGAGATGCCCGACGAAAACGAAAGAATCGCCTGGCGCTAGGAAGGTCACTATGTGGAAGAGATTGACTCTACTGTTTGGTTTGGCGATCTTGACCGCCTGTGAGCCGGTCAATTCCACACCGGATTTATACATGGCGGCTAAATACAGTCAGGCAACCGCGGATGCGGCGCAATATGAAAGCAAATATCTTGGTGACCAGTTGACCGCCACTGCCGAAGCGCCGATCATTCATATTACTCAAACGGCGGCGGGATTGATCGTGCAGGGCACGCAGACACAGGCCGCAATCATCATCGGTCAGACGCAAACGCAAGCCGCCATCATCAGCGCGCAGAATACGCAATCGGCGCAGGCGACGGGAACGGCAATGGCATGGACGCCGACGCCAAACGCCACTGCCACGCTCGGCGCGGCGCAACTCATGGCGCAACAGACGGCGATATCCAACAATACAGAGCGAGACAAATTGCAACTCGAACGCCAAAATTACATGAATAAATTTTATGCGGCGCTGCCGGGGTTGATTTTTATGGTCGTTCTTTCGGTGCTTGCCATTGGAACATTCATGCTGGTGCGGCAACAGAGTTTCCGCTCCGTTCCACGCGATGCACGCGGCGATGCCGTACCGATGCTGAACATTATTGATGGCACATACAGCGATGTTGATAAGGCATTCTATCCACAAATCGGAATAAAACGCGAGGACGTGAAAGCATTGCCTGCGGTCACGGCCGACGATCAAAAGCCTGTGACAGAGCGCCAACAATTATTGCACCTGGCGACGAACGGATTGCCGGGCACAGATTTGAAGCCGCGCAAGCAATTTGTTACACAACAGATAACATCACTATCTGCCGGCAGTGAAATTCGAAACCGATTTGCCATCCTGCACTCAGAGGAACAGCCGCCTGTCGATTTGATAGATGCCGAAGCTGTAAAAGTGCTTGAAAATGATTGGAAGGAAGGTCAGCAATGAACACCCCGTACCGTTTTCCTGAAATGGTAGCATGGCGAACGGTAAATCTGCTGTTCGAACGCAAAGCCCTGCTGGCAGAAAGCGGCATTGCGTTTTACGTATGGCAGAGACCGGATAGACTGGTTTTGGTGTTCGATCCAAACGCCATTGATACCGAACGCGTCAACGATGATTTTGCACATCGTTTGTCGAGCCGCCTGAATGGAAGGCGCGTGGTACGGACGAATTCGCGCGGTCTGTTTTTGCAGGTCGGTTTCGAGATCCCGAGCGCGCCGGTTCCGCTGGAATCCCGTCCGCTCGATCTCACGCTTCAACCGTCGCCCTGGCACATGCCGATTGGGATGACTGCGAATGGTCCGCTATGGATCAGCCTGCTCGAAGCGGATTCCATTTTGATCGGCGGAAGCCGCGGCACCGGAAAGACCGGCGAAGAACATGCTGGAATTCAAGCACTCCTGCATGGCGCGCGGACGCTGGTCTATGGATGGGACGGGAAGCGCGGCGCGGAGTTTGGCCGTTATATCGGACATCCGAATTTTCATTTCATCATGGACGCGGGTAAATGCCTGCGTGAAGTGGCGGCATTGCTCGATGCGCGCATGGATGCGCTTCGCAGAAGCGGATATCCGAATATCCAAATGTATAACGAGGCCGGGCATGATTTCATCGAGCCGGTGGCGCTGTTTGTGGATGAGATTGCTGACCTGCCCGATGCCGAGAAAGTAGCGCTGCAACGGTTGATCGAGATTTACCGCGCGGCGGGTTTGCATCCGGTATTGGCAACGAACCGACCGACACAGGCGGCGGTTCTGGTCAAAACCAATCTCTCGACGCGCATCTGTTTCCGTGTGCCGTCGTTCAATGACAGCATCACGATGCTGGGCGCGAAGGGCGCGGAATTGCTCTCGCAACGCGGGCGCGGCTTGATTGACTGGAAAGGAAGACTGATCGAGTTCCAGTCGTTCACGGTGGATTTTCCGAAGCCGTCAGAACAGGCGCTGCGCGAATTGGCAGAGACGCCGGTGAAGGCTGTTCCGCAATCGGGACCAGCGGATGAGATCGCAATGCTGGCTGAGTCCATCCGCTCGAAATGGTCGCCGGAGATGAGCGGCAATAAAGTGGCATCACTGCTCGGAAAGCCGTATGGCGGATCGTGGTACGCCAAGGTCAACGAAGTGGTCAAATATTTGAAATCTTCTTCTACTACTTCTACTGGTTTTGACGTTTCCCTGCCCGAAAATGGGCTGGCGACCGGGTAGTAGTAGAAGAAAAACAGGAGTGAATCAATGACAATGAAACCAATCAAAGCGCCTACGGTGGGAACCATGTTGCTCTATGGCGCAGCGGCATTCCAAGCGACGCAATTTGCCAGGGCGTTTCATGCGCTCGATGCAACCAGCGGATGGGCACAGGCAGGCGGTATCCTGGCCGGGGTTGTCGTCAATGTTGGTTTGGCATATTCGGCGAGCCGCCTGCCGCGCATCAAAGCAAAAAAGGCACAACGACTCGCATATATTGCATTTGGTATTTTGGTTTTGATGACGCCGGTGTTTCTTGCGCCAATCAATTACGTAACGATGGGAGATTTATGGGCTTCCGCACCTATCCTGCGTTGGACATTGGCAATCATTGGAGCGTCGCTGGTGGACGTTGCCATTTCGCTGGTAGCGTTCGCTGATGGTTCGCTTATAACGCTCGGAGCGACGCTCAGCGACGCTCAGCGACAATCCAGCGACGATGGGAGCGACACTCAGCGAAACTCAACAACGCTCAAGGGTCGCTCAGCGAAAAAATCAGCGACGCTCTATCGCTGCGAATGCGGCGAAACTTTCGCTGATAGATTCAAGTACAGCGGTCATACGCGCATTTGTTCTACGCATAAAACCGCCAAAGAAAAAGTGATTCCGGTTGAATTACCATCGAAAGTGGAGCCACAGCCATGAGCGGACTCATCGTTGGTCTTGTCATCGAATTGCCAATCACCGATGAATTCACCAGCGAGATGAAATTCACCGCGGTGATCTATGCCGATCATGCCTGGCAGGATGGCACTCACGCTCACCCAGCCATTGCCACAGTCGCAAAAAAGACCGGATATCATGAGCGTTCGGTACAACGTTATGTTCGGGGATTGGAAAATTTGGGGATTTTGATACCTGACGGAAAGGGTCCGCATGGAACAAATCAATATAAATTTCCGCTGCTGTCGGCGGATGGTTCGTTCAGATTGGATATAAAAAGCAGGGGTGGCAGTGTGCCACCCCGTCAGACTGCCACCGGTGACACGGATTCGGGTGACACGGATTCGGGTGACACTAGTGTCACCCGAATCAACCAACCATCAGTTAATCTTGTTGTTGTTAATAGCGCCGCCGAAATTTTCAAAATATACGAATCTGAGATCGGGGCAATTACGCCGATGATCTCAGATGCAATCAATAGCTGGCTGGACGTGGAGAAGATACCATCTGAATGGATCATCGAGGCGATTCAGATTGCCGTCAAAGCGAACGCGCGCAACTGGAAATATGTCGAGGCGATTTTGAAAAGTTGCAAGGCGAAGAATGTCCGACCGAGTTTGAATAGATTGGAGCGACAAAATGCCAACAATAGCACAGGTAATTGCAAAGTCTCAGGGCACAAGCAGAATACTACCGTCTACACCGATGCAGACCGAGCCGCGGCAGAAGCAATCAATGCCCAAGCAATATCAGTGTGAGTATTGTCAAGATTCTGGATTCCGCCCGCTGTCGCATGACGAAAAGCTGGCGATGGGATACAACCCCGGTTATTCGTTTTCAGTACCATGCGAGCATTGTATTCGTCAGCGCATGGACCGTCAGCGTGAAGAGTTGCAGGCTATTTCAGAATTGACTGATGATGAAAAGCGTTATCGGCTGGCGACTATTGTCACCAAGGGACGAATGGATACGCAGGCAATGATCAGTGCCTGCCGGGAAATGGTCGAGATGAAGGCATTTATGTTGACCATTTGGGGGACGAATGGCAATGCCAAAAGCGCGGCGCTCATTGCCACGGTCAATGAGTTTTTAGACCGCGGCATTCCTGCGATTTATCTGCCGGCATACGACCTGCTAAATTGGCTGCAAGAGTTTTATGGTAATGGCGATGTCAAGAGCGAATCCATGTATGCTCGCCTGGAACGCATCAAATCCGTGCGGATGCTGGCAATTGATGAATTCCAAGCCGTCAAAATCACAGATTGGCGTTTGGAGCAATTGCGGAATTTGATTGATCGCCGTTGGCGTGATGGTTTGGATGGGCGGTCATTTACTCTGCTAGCGATGAATGAGGAGCCGGAATCACTCGAACCGCGAATTTATTCCCGTCTGCGGGATGGACGTAACCGGCGGGACGGCGATCCAATTATCGTAAACAACGATTCGGATATGCGTCCGTTGTTGCGGAGGAAATCGTGAACAGAGATCAATTCAATCAACTCAAGGCCGATTTTCTGGCGGCAAAGAATGGCAATTGCTCTGATCCTGACGTCTGGATGGATTTGGCAATGCGTTATTTGGATGTGTGCGCTAATATGAATTATGCGTATTGCGTCCGCCGTGCGGAGGAATGTAGAGAAGCGGCTCGCCGAAATCTTGTGGCGGCTGTGGTAGAAGATTGTTGATAGAGGAGAAATCATGATGATGGATCAAAAACCAATCTGTAGGAAATGTGGAAATTTTTTGACGTTTCGCGGATGGTCGAAGCGATTACCCGCCAAAAGTGAAGCGCTGGCGGAATGTCCGAGTTGCGGGGAGTTGTGGCAGATTCGGTATTTTCATGGAAAGGCAACGTCAGAGCCGTATCAAGTGAGAGCCAAGGCGAAGAAGACGCGGCACGGATCATGGAGGTTGCCGGAATACAGGATGGCAGAAATTATGTCAATGTACGGCAGTGTTCAGAAATTTTTGGATAGCGCTCCGCTGGTTTGTATTACGTTGCAGTCAAAATCATAGTTCTACAGCCACTTGAAAGGATAGGTAATGGGTAAACAATCTTTTTTGGATAAGATTCGGGAATGGGCAAGCGGAGTAGCCTTTGATGCTTTTCTCCGTTTGTCAAGAATGACAGAAGAAGAGTTTTTAGCCGAGCATGAAAGGCAGGCTGTAGAACAAAGCGTGCAGGCGGACGGCGCACTAGCGCAGGCGTTTTATTGCCATTGTCCATCCTGCAACGCCACGGGCTTACCAGAACTGTTCTTGCGCCGCCGCTAACGCAAACCGTTGGGCAACCGCTTGCAAAATAAGGAGTCTTATGAAAACAGTATTAGCACGTTATGAGGTAGGCGTAAACGGTGAATCGCAAGAACATTTCCGCTTGTGGAGTGACGCATCTACCAGAGCAATCGCAATCAATGGCTATGTGTTTGATCGAATGGCTCGAATAGGCAAGGCGCAATTATGGCAAGCCGTCAATGGCAATCTCATTGTCAAGGCGGTGAGGTTGCCCAACAATGCGTGCAGTGGACAGGCGGCTACGCCCGCCGAAAATGGGCAGGTCGAGCGCAATACGCCGCCGCCGCTAACGCAAACCGTTCGGCGGCACGCCGAGAAGGTAGGTAAAGGTGAAACAGTCACAAGCAAGCATAAAGCGCACCATCAAAAAACTGCGCGAGATAATTGATAGCACAGAAGATGTGGAAACGCGGCGCATGGCTTATTTTGCAGAAACAACTTTGCGATGGGCTATTGAAGATACTGTGTCGTGGAAACGTCCCGAAGAAGATTTGCAAGATGAAGTTTTATTGCTCAAATGAGAAGCCGCCGAACACCGCGTGCACCTGACGCCTGGTACGTCCCGCCAAAATGGCGATCCTGGGCGAGAGGCTGATCCCGTCAAACCGGCTGATTCTCCCAGGCGCAGGTAACGCAAACCGTTGGGCAATGAATAAATTTATGGAGAATACAAATGTCTGATGACCCATATCTGCATCAACAGAAACGCCGGTTTTTTCTCTGTACCGGAGAGGTCGTAAAAAAACATGAATTGCCTTCACGCTCGCATATTATCGGAGAACTGCGCTATGTCGAAGACGAAGGTCATCGCGTCACAGCATTAGCAGTCTACGATGTCAGCGTGCCGGCAGGTCAATGCCCGCCCCAGCGTCCTAGTATTCGTCTGGATGTAATTGGTGATGCGCGTAATATCCGATGCACGATATGCGGAAATGTACAGCGCTGGGAAATTGGTCAAGCTGGCTTCTTGGCATTGATGTCGCATTTTGGGATTACGTCAATGGAACAAGTGAATGCTATTGTTCAACAGAAAGCGATCCGCGGCGTCAAAACAGTTGTATAATATGAATGAGCAGTCCCAGGCCGGTCTTGGGACATAATGTCGGTTGATGCACCCGATGACTCCGCATGAGTCATCGGGTGCTATTATTTACAAAAGGAGAATGAAATGATATTCAATAGTCTCAATTTCTGGACGCTGGTCATTGGATTGATTTACTTTGTCGCAAAGTTTTTCTTTCCAGCCTTCCCGCTCAATCCAGACCAAATGCTGGCCCTGCTTTTGGCTGCGCTCGGCGGCATTGGAATTTATCCGCGCGTCAAAGCGGCTATCCGCGGAATCGCGCCAGTGACAATCAATGACCTGATTCGCAATAAGGAATTTTGGTTCTTGCTCACTGGTGTTATATATTTCATTGTCAAATTCTACGTACCTGCATTCCCGTTGACTGATGTTGTTCTGCTGGCTGTTGTATTATTTGTGCTCAGTCTATTCGGGATCAATCCAGAACTGCGGGCGCGTGGTTTTCTGGTTGCAATTACCAAACCGCGACCGGTCAACGTCAAAGGCAAACAGCCGAAATAATGCCACGCCGACCGCCGCATCCGTGCCCGACGTGTGGCGCGTTATTGCAATATGGACAAGTTTGCCCGCGGCATCCACGTCCGCCGCGGGTAAACGAAGCGCGTCCATCATCGAGCCGGCGCGGGTATGGACACAAATGGCATATCATTCGTGACGCATGGTTTGATGCTCATCCTGATGCCTGTTGCGCTTGTGGTTGTGGTCAGCATGTCAATAAACACAATGCCGATCTCGATCACAAAGTGCCTGTTACCGGTCCTGATGATCCGCTCTTTTGGCTGCCGTCCAACTGGCAACCGTTGTTGCATGAGCACCACAGCAGTAAAACTAGCCGCTTCGACGGTGGTTTTGGTAATAGTAGGGCATAAAAAAGTTTTCTGTATGGGTGCATAACCGTGTGTCGCAGCTCGAAACGAAAAATCTCCCCAATGTGTGAAATTTCCGATTATGCCAGCACTTAAACCATCGACTTTGAATACGAGACACGATCCACTTGCGGATAAGGCCGCACGCGCGAGCGCTGAGTCGGCGGTGACACCGCGCACTGCGTTGCCTGTTGTGCCTCCTGCGGCGCTGACAGGTCATCCCCGAGCGATCAATGCGTGGAAATGGCTGATCAAGCTCAACAGTGAAATTGAACAGCCGCTTGCAACGGCATGGGATCTCGATATATTGGTAAAGTATTGTCTGCTCGAGGAGGAGGTCGTTGAACTTGCTGAAATTCGCAAAGAGATCAAACGCGAATATGACATACAAATCAAAGCGGCGCGAAAATTCAAGCCGAATAGCAAGGAGATAAAAGAGTACGTCAAAATGTGGGATATGGTCAATGCGCTGGCTCAACGTTTTCAGGGCATGGATGCGCGGCTCGATGGCAAACGCAAATTACTCCTGGCGCTTTCGCAATCGTTGTATTTGACGCCGCGCGCGCGCGCAGGCGTGCCGCCGCCAGAAAAA
>JBHORD010000137.1:0-18832 GCA_042408355.1 Anaerolineales bacterium | reverse complement strand
TCAGGTCAACCGGCCTTCGTCCGTCGTTTTCACCCGCTCTGGAGGGCGCCGGGTATCGTATGGACGCCAGGTGGTTCATGAACTAGCGATGATTTTGCAATGCGTGGAGATAAAGGAATAGAAACCTCAATAGTTGAACGTAAACCAATCACAATGGATAATCGGTCTGGCCGAGCTATTAAAATTTTGGTGGTTGACGATGATGACCTCAACCAGCAGATGATGGACATCCTACTCTCCAGACAGGGCTGTCTTGTTAAAGCGGCATCGAATGGCCAAGAGGCGTTGGAGGCGGTCATGTCGGAGGAATTCGATCTGATCTTTATGGATTTGCGTTTGCCGGATATGGACGGCGTGGATGTATCCAGACGAATCCGGGAATGGGAAGCCGGAAAGACGCATCTTCCCATCGTCGCGCTGACGGCCAATGATATCCCTGGCGAGGCTTATGAATGGCTGAAGGCAGGCATGGACGATTATATTTATAAGCCATACAATCTGGGACAACTTTCCCGCATCATCATGCTGTATGCGGAAGATCGGGATGGTTTGCCTTCGAACGACGCGCACGATCTGCCTGCCAATCCGGCTCAAGATGAGGTGCGTGTTTTCGATCCACAGCGCGCTCTATTGAACTTTTCAGATGACCCCGACGCTTTCCATGAACTTTTGCGGGATTTTATGGAATCTCTTCCGCAAAGAATTGAATTAATGGAGGAGTATCAGCGTGCCGGCAATTTGGAAGATCTTGGGCGAAAAGCCCATAATTTAAAAGGGGTCTCGGCCAACCTTGGCGCAATGCGGCTTTCGAAATTAGCGAAACAGCTTGAGAAATATTGTAAGGAGAAACAAAATCAGGCGGCAGAGGCCGCGCTTTTGAGCATCAAGGAAAACGCGCTTCAGCTCCAATCTGCTATTGTGGATTTTCTGCAATCTTGATGTGCACGGATTTTTTGCGAAGACATAACTTTTAGGAGAACAACAGGATGCGAGTTCTTTTGATAGACGATGAATTGTATTACTTCAAATTGCTTGACAAGCCTTTGAAGTCTGCGGGGTACGAGTTGGAATATTCCAAAACTGCAAAGGAGGCGCTGGCTGTCATTGCCTCTCAGGACCTGGATATTGTTATCGTTGACTTGATGCTGCCGGATATGTCCGGCTTTGATATTCTTGAACGTTTGCGCCGCGACCAGCGCTTCGGCCATATCCCGGTGGTTGTGATTACTTCCAATAATAAGCTGGATGATAAGCTCAAAGCCTTTGAGGCCGGCGCGGACGATTACCTCGTCAAGCCGTTCCAACCCGAGGAACTGGTAGCCCGTCTGCGAATCCTCGCCAACCGCGGCAAGGCCCTGAAGATTGTCCAGCAGATGGAAACGCAGAGTGAAAACATTTCCACCATAGTGGCTGTTCACAGTTTGAGGGGCGGGGTGGGATGCACGAGTCTGGCAGTAAACCTGGCGATTGCTTATTACCAGCTCTGGCAAAAGCGGACTCTGCTTGTGGATGCCGTCTTGACGGCGGGCCAGGTGGCGATGATGCTGGACGCAACCCCGCGTATAACTTGGGAACATTATCTTGGCATCGCGCCGAATTCTATTGCGGGGGAAGATGTTGAGCAGTTGTCACACCCGCACAAAAGCGGAATTTCGTTTATTGCGAGTCCAAAGACGCCAATGGCGGTGGATGCGTTTACTGATGAATTCTGGCGGGTTATGCTGGCTGAATTCAAAAAACGCAATGAGTTCATTGTAGTGGACCTGGCTCATGATTTTTCAGATATGACCATCCAGATCCTCAATCAGGCAGATTGGATCCTGCTGGTTCTGGCGCCAGAGATCGCGTCGCTTCGCGCTGCGGCCAGTACACTTGAAATCTACGACAAACTTGGCTTTACACCCGATAAGGTTAAGGTCGTTTTGAATCAGACCTCCAATAACTCCGGAATTAAACAGGCGAAACTCGAAAAAGCGCTTGAGCGGCAGTTCGACTTTGTCATCCCGTACGAGCCGACGGAGGTCATGCGGGCGCTCAATTTTGGAATCCCATTCATTACGGAGAATACGGACCTTCCCATTTCCATTCAATTGGAAAACATGGCATATACCTTGAGCCATGAATTCTTTAAGAATCTGCCGCCCGCCGTGCCTACACCGACCTGGAAACGTGTCACCGAACGCCTGACGGTGAATAAATAAATTCGATTTGATATTGTGAAACTTTCTTTTCGTAAGGTATTCTTCTACTCGATCCTGATACTGTGGGTCTTCCTTTCCCGACTTGGCAGCCTCAGCACTATTTGGGATGTCCAGGCCAAGGGAGATTCGAGCAGTTCGTATTCCGGCTCGGGAGCGGACGCCTACGCTCAAGGGTCCATCGCAACGGCGACGCCCGCCTCCACGCTCACGCCTACTGCCGGAGTGCAAGTCGAGCCGACGCATATTTTTACCCCCGCGCCATTGGCTGTGACCGCCACGCCGCTACCCGCCCTTTATGCATTCCTTCAGGCGCCGCAGGGACATCTCACGAATCCCTACGTAAATTTGATCGGCTTTGAATCTGGTTCATTCTCCACCACCTTGCAAATCACCGGCATTGTGAATGAGACCGGATTCACTTGTTCCGGGTCGCCATGCGAACTTCCCTTGCCGCCGGGAAACTCAAGAATCATCTTTAAGACGGTTTCCCCAACCGGCGCTTCGAGCGATTCGGTGATTGCCTCTGTGCAAGTGGATGAAAAGAGCGACGGTTATTATGTGACCATCGAATCCGTCAGTGAATATTTCGGTTCATTTTCAGATGTATGTTTGAAGTTGTGGGGCGTTACGAATTATGACAACCCGTCGTGGGCGCAGTTTCCGCAATTTCCCTATGAACTGAATACGGATATAACGCTTCATCATCTTGCGGCCCGGCTCATCGTTAGCGGCCTGGTCAATACGCAAAATTGCCCGGCCGGCGGATTGAGCCAGGACCTGGATTGGCCCAATGGTTGTGGATTAACACAGGCTACGCCCAAAATGATCGAATGGCAGAATCAGTATGATGATGCGATCTGGTCGGCAGGAAATGAAATCGGGATTCCGCCAAAGATACTGAAAACCCTGATCGAAGTGGAGTCGCAATTCTGGCCAGGGAATGAACGTTTTTACGTGGACGAATACGGCCTGGGCCAGATCAATCAATTGGGCGTGGATGTTTTATTGCGCAACGACCCCAATCTTTATCAACAGGCGTGTTCCAGCGTGTTGTCCAACTGTTTGATGCCCTATACCAGCCTTGCTCCCGATCAGCAGGCGCAGGTCCGCGGCGCCTTGCTCAGTTCGCAGAATGCTCTTTGCTCAACTTGCACAAACGGTATTGATCTTACGAAAGCCAAACAAAGCATTACGTTTGTGGCTCAGTTGTTGAAAGCCAATTGTCAGGAAGTGAAAACCATCCTGGACAAGTATGGCGAGACCACAGATTACGAAAATTATTGGAAGTTCACGCTCTTTACTTACCATAGCGGCATCAGTTGTTTTGAAAACGCCGTAATTGCCGTCAGGCGGAACGATCAGCCAATGGATTGGACGCATTTGTCGAATCAAACCGTTTGCTCAGACGGCGAAAAATATGTGAACGGTTTTTGGCAAAATTTGTTGTTGTTCGATTCTTACCGTTTTATACCGGGCGCTTCCCAAATCGCCTTATACTCACCCGTCTTTTTACCCACCAATACGCCCCAGCCAACCCCCACCACCGCCATTTCCAAAGCGATCATTTCGATTGTTGTATTCATTGATTCCAATGGTGACGGCGTGCCTCAGCCATCGGAATTGGTGAATGGAGTACCAGTGCAGGTCAATATTGCAGGCGCGCCGGCTTTATCTGGCGTGACATCCGGTGGACAGGTTCGATTCGATCTGTCGGGTTATCCTGTCGGCACACAAGTTGTCATCCGTTTGCCGGGGTTGTATCGCAGTAGTACGATCTATCTTCCCCCTCAGGGAACAGTTCCAGTAATGTTTATGTTCGCGAAGCCCACATTGCCCAATAGTCTCCCTTAGAAAAGGTTGAGAAATGACCAAAAGTTTAAAGAAAATTTCAGAGGAAGAATCTTCTGTTCATCAGGAAAATCAGCCGGCGGTCCCTCAGGAACCGCTTGAAACCAGCGCGCCTGAATCGCAGACGGGGGCGCCAAAGCCATCGCGCGAGGAATTGTTTGCCGAGATACGGCAATCTCTCAAAGAAGAGGATGAAACAAAAGCGAAAAAGCCCGGATTTGGCGAGCGGCTGAAGGGATGGTTTCGCAGATCGTCCAAAAAGAAAGCTGAGGTATTGGTAACTGAAACGGCGGACGCATTGGAAATTCCGGAATCGCGCTCTGCTGTCGGCGCGGCAAGTGCGGAGATCGAATCAATGCCCGCAATTCCTCCTGAGCTTGAGTCGCTGTCGAGCCTGGCGGTTGAAAAAGAAAAAGAGGAGATGCCGGCTCCAGCGGAGAAGATCGAACCTCCTTCAGCGCAGGAGAACGTCCAGGAACGCGAGCCGTTCAAAGTCGAGGAAGAATCGAAAGCTGAAGATGTCCCTGAGGCGAGAATCACAAGCCGCGAACTTCTATCCAAGGCGCGTGAGGGCGAAGAAGCCGAGGGTAAATATACAGAGATTCGCGATGTCGCGCTGCAAGAGTATGGCGAAACGTCTGTGGAACCGACTGCCGAGGAACCTTTTTCTCTGCGAAAGAGCATGCGGCACGCGTGGCGCGATCTGCGTCCGCTGGAGAAACGAATCCTGCTCGGCGCAGCCATTCTGATAGTTGTATTTTTGATGTTTGCCGGCGGGTATTTTGTATTCAGTTCATTGCCCGCGAGACCCGCGCCGACCGCCACGCCAACGGCTTCCAACGAACCGTTCCCGTTGTCCATCAGTTTGCCCGGCGGCTGGACGTTTCCTCTCAACAGAGGTTACGTGGTGAACGGTAAATGGAATCCTTTGGGGCCCGAATGGCTGCAGGGAACAGATGTGTGCCGCTGGGTCGCCCTTCCATACAGCGTTCAATTGGAAGCCGTTTTACGAACGCTGAAATTGGACGATCAAATCGGGTTGACCATGAGCAATTACGATTATCTGGTCTTCAAGACGAAATCCATTCAACAAGTGCCTGTGGATCAGGTCAACCAGCTTGATTCGCAAACGCCCTGTCTCCTTGTCATTCTGGCAAATGATAAGTCTGACACAAGGTGGGTTGTCGCGGCAACACCTTGACCCGGGATCATAGTTTGAGCAAGGAGAATGGCCATGGATCAAAGCAAGATACTCGTTGTGGATCAGGACGAGGCAAATCGTAATTTTCTGGCCCAGATGCTTCAAAAGAAAAATTACGTGGTGCATCACGCCGCCACCGGCGCGGAGGGAATCCGGATTGCCGGAGAGGGGGAAACGGATTTGATCGTATTCGATACAAACCTTCCGGACATGACTGCCCGTGAATTCATCCAGGGACTCAAGCAAAATCCTCATGTTTCTGAAATCCCATGCGTTGTTCTCAGCAGTAAATCGGACCCCGAGGAAATGCAGGAATGTCTGGATGCCGGATGTGCGGAGTATTACATCAAGTCCGGCATGGTGATGGTCACCTTGGTAAATGCGCTCCCGAAATTGTTGATCGAAGGAAAACGGATTCAATCGGAGGTGCGGAAAGGTTTGTTGTTTGCATTTACCAGCGCCAAAGGCGGGACGGGTACAACGTCTCTGTGCGCCAACATTGGAATGAGTCTGGCTCAATATATATCACAGGCAAAAGTTGCGGTGGTGGATATGGTGCTTCCCTTTGGTTCGATTGCTCCGCTGGTTGGATGCGAGGAAAGCGATTTCAATTTGGTGACTGTTTCCGGCAAATCCGCCGATCAGATTACGCCGGCGTTTTTTCGCGAGAATCTCTGCACGCCTCAGCGCTGGCTGTTTCGACTCCTGCCCGGTTCGCCTGATCCGGATGTGGCGAACGAATTAAACGTCAGCAATATCGGTTCCATTATCGAGGCGCTAAGGCAGGCGTTTGATTATGTTTTGGTGGATGTTGGCCGGTCGTTGTCCAGAATCACGATGCCGATCATCGAGGAGGCTGATTTGACGGTCCTCCTCCTCAGCACGGACTTAAGCACGGTCAATCTGACCCAAAAGTTTTGGAGATATCTTCAGAGTCACGGAACCGATCCGCATCGGGTCTTCCCGATTTTGAACCGCGCTGTTGGGTTGGAAGGGTTGACCAAAGCGGAGGCGGAGAAAATCCTCGGCCTCGAAATTAAGTTAATGATGCCGTATATGATGGGAAATTTCACACTGGCGAACAATCAAAATATGCCGATTGTGCTGAAATTTCCGAACGATACGGCCAGTATGGTGCTGAAACAGGCCGCAGTCGACATGACGCGTCAAGCGCTGGCGGCTCGCGCCAGGGCAGAATCCGCGCCGAAAGATTAGTGTTCGCTTGGCGATTAGAGGGACACCGGCATACCACTTAACAAATTTGTAACTTTTATATATTAAACACGTCATGTTCCTGAGAGAACGTTATGTAGGCGTTCGGTTGTTGTTTGTTTTTTGCACTCAATCGGCTTATTCGGGTGGTTCGCTCCAGAAAGAGGCACAGGCAGGATCATGTTTCACCGGACATTTAAAGCTCAGGCAATGGCGGAATTTGCTCTGGCTTTGCCTATTTTATTGATGGTTCTGATCGGCGTGCTGGAGGTAAGCCGGATGATATTCATTTATGCGACGGTTTTTACGGCCAGCCGCGAGGCAGTGAGGTTTGCTTCGGCTTGGGGAATTGACGATTCTGGATACGCTCATTACCAGGATTGCGCCGCTATCCGAAACGCAGCAAAGAACGTTGGCTTCTTGCTAAATCTGCAGGATTCGAATATTACGATCTCGTACGATTATGGGTTGGACAGCAATGGCAATCCGATTGTCTCACAGACGCCGAATTACCCTGCGATCCCTAATTGCACTGCGGCTTCCGGAGCGCAGACCAATATAAATCTAAACACAGGGTATCGCGTCACTGTTACCGTTAACTACAACTACAGCCCGATGATAAATTTTCTTCCGATAACATCCCATTCGATTACGTCCACCGTTTCTCGAACCATTATGGGCAACGTAAATCTTTTTACGCCGACTCCTCCTCCGTAGGCGGATCTTGGAAATTGAGTTAGGAAGGTAATCGTCCGAGGAGTTTTTATGAAATCCCTAAAAAATCGTCAACGCGGTCAAGCGCTTGTTATCATTGCATTTGCCATAATGGGGCTGGTGGCTGCCGCCGGCCTTGCCATTGACGGCAGTAATACGTTCGCAGATCGCCGCGCCGCGCAGAATGCGGCGGATACAGCCGCTTTGGCGGCGGCGGTAACCAGAAATACTCTTCATCAAAGTTGTATCGAATCCCAGCCTCCTTCATCCTGCTGGTTGGCCGTTGTGAAGTCGGCCTTGGACCGCGCTTTCAGCAACGGCTACACCAATGACATTGTCCACAATACGGTGGAAGTTCATTCTCCGCCGATTGATGGACCTTATGCAAATTGTAGCAGCGCCAGCTTCAATTGCACGGATTACATCCAGGTGATTATCCATACGAACGTGAACACTGTGTTTGCCAGGGTGATTGGCGTTGGACAAACGCACAATCGGGTTGAAGCGGTTGCTCTGGCTCAATATGCGACCGGCGGTTCCTTATATGATGGAAATTCCCTGGTAGCGCTCAGCCCAAGCGGCTGTGGCGGAAATAATGCAGGTGTGTATGTGTCGGGCCAGGCCACGGTCGTGCTTAATGGCGGCGGAATATATGACAATTCCAATGATTCCACCTGCGCATTCAAGATGGGGAATAATGGCTGTACGAATTTTCAATTGAACAACGGCGCCACGCTAACGTCTGTAGGCGGCGTGAAAGCGCCCTCGTGTCAGAATCCGCCTCCAGTGGGTTCTTCATCGTATCAATATAAATATCCGCCTGTAAGCCCGGTGGTGGTGCCGCCGCCCGAATGTGGCGTAGCAGGAGTGGCTTATATCGGCGCGGATGGATTACAACACTTAAAACCCGGGCATTACTCGTCCATCTTCCTCAACGGCGGTTCCATCGGAAACATTGTTCTTGATCCAGGCAACTTCTGCGTTGACAGCGGAGTAAAGCAGACCGGCGGAACCATGAATGGGCAGGGTGTATTTATATACATAAAACCGGGAGGCAGTTTTAATTTTTCGGGCGGCACAACAACCATTGTGGCTCCCGGCTCCGGAACTTATAAAGGTTACCTCATCTACAACGACGGCTTGTCCGGCAATCTTCAGAATTGCACGGTGAATGGCGGTTCGGGTAACACTTACACGGGTACGATTTATGCTCCATACTGCAACGTTACGCTCAATGGCGGTTCCACCCCCACCGGCTTTAGCGCCCAGCTGATTGCATATTCGCTGACCATCAACGGGACATCCACGGTTACTTTCACCTACAATGCGAGTCAATTAGCCTCGACGCCGCCCCAAAATAACACCGGAATCTATCGTTGAGATCTATTGCGTGAAAAAAGATTGCTATGTTTATTGAAAATGGCCGCGATCTAAATCGTTGGTTTGGCCGCAAAGCATTTCCGTCTTTATCGTGACTGCAATGCCGGAAAATAAATTTCATTGGATGGAGGATGTCATGATGCTTTTTTATTCCCAACAAAAAGGCCAGGGCCTGGTCGAGTATTCCCTGATTCTGGTGCTGGTTGCTGTCGTCGTTTTTGCGGCGTTGATGATTCTCGGCCCGGTCGTCGGAAACGCGTTCAGCTCAATCAATAACAGCCTTACGAACGTGTAAACTGGATTTTGCTCTGTAAGCTGTATGTTAAACTATGAGCGTGACCTGTCCAGCCGTGTCAAATCGTGGAAGAATGACCCGCTGGCCGTTTGAAGGAATCCAAAAAGAAAGGAGGATACTGCCATGTTGTTCGCACCGAAAGAAAGAGGCCAGGGCTTGGTCGAGTACGCGTTGATTCTCGTTTTGGTGGCCATTGTCGTCATCGCGGCTTTGATGATCCTCGGCCCGATCATCGGAAACACTTTCAGCACCATCAACAACAGCCTCACGGGCGTATAGTTTCCATGCAGGCGGACCGATGACACATCGTCGGGCTGGCTCCCTTTGGAGATGCGGTTGATGCCTCTGGTTCATCCAGAGAGTTTTTAAGAAAGGAGGATAATGCCATGTTGTTCGCACCGAAAGAAAGAGGCCAGGGCTTGGTTGAGTATGCGCTGATCCTTGTTTTAGTTGCCATTGTTGTTATCGCGGCTTTGATGATCCTCGGCCCGATCATCGGCAACACTTTCAGCACCATCAACAATAGCCTCACGGGCGTATAACCGGAAATGCGGATCGCTTCTGGTTATGACCCAAAAAAGGAGTCCCCATGCAAAAGGGGACTCCTTTTTGGGCTGGATTTGATTGCGCCCGGACTGTACCAAGCGTTCTGCCGAAAGTCGCGGGCCGCGCCTATGGGATTCCGCCGCGTTTGACAAATTCATTCAACGCCTTGCCCACACCGCCCAGCAAGGCAGGCACGGCGGTGATCAATTCGCTCAACGCGTCGAATCCGGCTTTCATCAATTCGGCGTCCACGTTCTCCTGAATTGCAACTTGAAGTTTGCGCGCCTTGTTCGTAATGACTTGACGCTGGGCTTTCATCTTGAGGCGAAGTTCTTTTCGCGAAGCAGTCATTTCCGAACCCTGACCTTTGACGCCGTTCCACGATTGATACAAGTCCGCGAACTTTTCGATATCCTTGTAAAGCGGTCCCACGAATGGACCGGCGGATGGAATGTTCGTCGCCGCGTTGCTGAAGTAATTTAATGACGCCGCAATTTTTCGGCAGTGCCGATCCTCGATGCCGGTCTCTTCGAGATTGTAAAGATCGTCCAGGAGTTTGGTCAGGATAACCGAACGAAAATAATTGAACCGCCAGGCGGGCGAACCGCGCCTTCCCAGCGTTTTCGAGGCTGTTGCGGCGAGTCTGTTGCGCTTCTTCGACATGGATTTTCCTCCGCTGACGATACGATGGAATGCGTGCTGGGAGGCAAGTATAGCATTGGTTTCAGGTTTTGTTAAACCGCCGCTTCGGTAAAGACACGATTTTGGAGTTCGAGCAGGCGGCGGTATAAGCCGTCTTGATTGATGAGCTGTGCATGTGTCCCGCGTTCGATGATTTGGCCGTGATCCATCGCCAGAATCTCATCTGCGTTTTCCAATCCTATCAGACGATGCGTGATCAACAACGCCGTTTTCCTGCGCGCCAGATTGAACAGCATGGATAATATCTGCCGCTCCGTCTCTGCGTCGAGGTTTGCGGTGGGTTCGTCCAAAAGCAGAATCGGGGCGTCCTTGATGATGGCGCGCGCAATGGCAAGCCGCTGGCGTTCGCCGCCGCTCAGCCGCAGTCCCTGCTCGCCGATCCATGTGTCGTAGCCGTTCGGCAGACTCATGATGAAATCGTGGATTTGCGCGGCGCGTGCGGCAGATTCGATTTCTTCCTTCGTGACCTTTCGGCGCGCCATCCGCAAATTTTCATAAACCGTTGTGTTGAAGAAGTAGGTATTCTGCGAGACGTAAGCGATTCGTTCGCGGACTTCATCCGGCGCGTACGCTTTGAGCGGCTCCCCGCCCAGGCGGATTTCCCCCGACTCGTAATCCCAGAATCGCAGAAGCAAATTGGCAATCGTACTCTTTCCCGCGCCGCTTGGCCCGACGATGGCGGCGAAAGTCCCCGCTTGAAGGTTGAAGGTTATATGCTGGAGAGCGGGAGCGGATTGGCCCGGATAAGTAAATGACAAGTCCGAGAATTCGATATTCGATGTTCGATTATTCGATGTTCGATTATCGAATTTCGAATATCGGCTATCTTCTTTTACTGCGGGCTCCGCGTCTACCACTTCAAACAAACGCCGCGCGGCCTCGCGCGTGCTGGTCCACATTTGGGCGGCGAGGGGCAGGGGAGTCACAGCTTCAAAAGAAGATAGTGTGACCAGCGCCAATGCGGCCAGCATCACGCCGTTAACATGACCTGCATTGACCTGCGGGACGGCCAGAAATAAAGTCAGCCATAATGCCAGGTTTGTTAGAAAAATTGTCAACCCGGAAAATATGCCGTTGATGTGCGCCATGTGCTTTTGCGATTCGCCGTACTCTTTGCCGGTGCGTTTGATCTGTGCAAGGCGATCATTTCCGCGTCCAAAAGCTAAAATGTCCGCCAGGCCTTGAATGCCATCTACCAGCTGAACGTGCAAATCGGCGCGGCGGGTGACGACTTCCACGCCGGGGCGCCGACTCACCGTCTGCGCAAGGAAGGGCAGAATCAAGCCGAGGAGCAGGAAAAAGCCGATTAAGAGCGCCGCCAGCCGCGGGTCCACTGAAGCGAGAAAGGTGGACGCGCCAATTGCGACGAGGATGGCGGTCAACGGCGGAGCCACGACGCGCACGTAGAAATTTTCCAATGTCTCCACATCGCCGATGATGCGCGCCAGTAAATCGCCGGCGCGATAGTCTATCAAACGCGCCGGGGCGAGAGGTTCGATCTTTTCATAAAACCAGACGCGCAATCGTCCCAATAATTTGAAGGTGACGTTGTGTGAAACGAGTCGTTCGAGATAGCGAAAGACGGCGCGGGCGATGCCGAAGAAACGCACACCGACGATGGCAACTTCCAACTCGGCGATGGAAGGATGAAGCGCCGCGTCCGAGATGAGCCACGCCGATGTGCCCATCAGCGCCACGCTGCTGCCGATGGTGAGACTGCCGAGAAAAACCGAAAGCGCCACCCAGCCCCAGGAGCCGTTGAGAAATTGCAGAAGGCGGAAGGCGACGGGCAGTTGATCGTTTGGGCTGGAAAGTTTAAAGGTTTGAAGGCTTGAAGGCCGGAGAAGTTGAACATTGGAAGCGAGAAGCGATGAGCGCGAGGCTTGAGAAAGGCCCCGACTTTCGCTCTCACTTTTTCCTTCCTGCCTTTCACTTTTCGCCGTATTGGCTTTGACCATCTTTGCGTACGCGCCGTTGTGCGCCATCAGTTCGGCGTGCCTGCCAACTTCGACGATGCGGCCTTCGTCAAGTACAATAATTTGGTCGGCGTTGAAAATTGTGTTCAAACGATGAGCGATGGTGATGACGGTGCGGTTTTGCATTAAGCGGCGTACGGATTCTTCGAGCAGAGATTCTGTTTCGGGATCGAGGCTCGAGGTCGGTTCGTCGAGAATCAAAATCGGCGCGTCTTTGAGAAACGCGCGGGCAAGGGCGAGTCGTTGAGCCTGTCCGCTGGAAAGGCGCGCGCCGCCTTCACCGATGATCGTCTCGTATTTTTCCGGGAGCGATTCGATGAATTCGTCCAAATGTGCGGTATGCGCGGCGTAAGCGACCTCTTCATCCGTTGCGTTTGATTTGCCGAGACGAATGTTCGCGGCAATCGTATCGTGAAAGAGATAAGGTTTTTGCGGGACCCAGGCGATGTGAGTTGGCAAGTGGTAATGGGTAAGCGGAGATCGGTTGATGATGATCGCGCCTTCTGTTGGATGAATGAATCCAAGTAGAAGATTTATCAATGTTGATTTTCCCGCGCCGGTTTTGCCGACCAGCGCAATATGCTGGCCGCCTTCGATGGTCAGGTTGATGTTTTTTAAGGCAGGTTTGCTTTCAGAGGGATACGTGAAAGAAACATTTTCAAACTCAATGGAAGATATTTCTTGCAATGACTGATTGCTGATTGCTGAAGGCTGGCTGTTGACAACCGGGATGTCGAGAATTTGGAAAATACGCCGCGCCGCGCTCGTCCCTGCCATGCCGGCGTGAAAACGCAGCCCCAACATGCGAAGCGGTAGATAAAATTCGGGCGCGAGGATCAGCAGAAACAGTGCTTCATGAAATTGCATCTGTCCGTAAAGCAAACGCAAGCCGACTTCGACTGCAATGATGGCGGTGCTGATGGTCGCCAGCAATTCGAGGGCGAAGGCTGAAAGGAAAGTGGCCTGCAGGACTTTCAGCGTGGTATCGCGGTACTGATCGCTGATGCGCGCGATGTTCTTTGCCTGCGCCTTTGATTGCCCGAACAGCTTGAGTGTGGTCAATCCCTGCAGGCTGTCGAGAAAATGCGCGGAGAGCCGGCTCAATGTTTCATACTGCCGCCTGGTTACCGCCTCCGCGCCGCGCCCGATCATGTACATGAAAAACGGAATCAACGGCGCGGTCAATAAAAGGACGATACCCGACAACGGATCGAGCGGAAAAACCAGAATCAAAATGCTGACGGGGACAAGCGTGCTGATGACAAGTTGCGGCAGATATTGGCTGAAGTACGCGTCTAGCGCTTCGATTCCCTCGACGGCGGCTGTAGTCAGCTCGCCGGTGCGTTCGCTTCGGCTGAAGGCGGGACCGAGGGCGAGGATGTGGGCGAAGAGCCGCTCGCGCAAATCTGTTTTGACGCGCACGGCGACGGCGCTTGCCGCAACCTCGTTGAGCCAGGTCAGCAGTCCGCGCGCGGCAACGACGATGAACAGCAATTGCATCCAGTGCGAAACCTGGAGCAGAGTCTGCTTCTCGAGAAAGACGTCATTAACGGTAGTGCTGATGAGGTAGGCCTGGCCGATTGCCAGCAGTCCGATGAAAAGCCCGGAAAGAATTGTGAAGGCAAGGGCGGTGCGTGAGTCGCGGGCGAGGGCAAGAAGTCTGCGGTGCATGAGAAGATGTCAGGTGTCACGTGCCGGGTTAAAAGGCTGGAAGGTCGAAATGCAAACCCGCAACCTTCCAGCCCGCGAACTTGGGATTTAATAAACCAGCGATTCTTTTTTCGTTGTGATGCGCTTGCGGAACATGTAGTATGTCCAGCCTTGATAAGCCAGCACAATGGGGACAAAGATCAACGCCACGATGCTCATCACCGTCAGCGTGTATTGAGACGATGATGCGTTGTAGATGGTCAGGCTCCAATCTGGGTTAAGACTTGAGATCATGACGCGCGGGAACATCAACAGGAAGAACGCCACCTGAGTCAGCACAATGTGGAGGGCCGTCATGATAAATGCCCAGCCCTCGCTTTTGCGATTGATAAAGAAGATGGTGGTCAGCAAAGCGATATAGGAAGCAACGGGGATGACGCCGGGGTCGACGCCCAATTTGGTTGTAATGTCGGTGTAGAAATACGTGCCGATCAGCAGCAGGGTGGTGGTGATGGCGGCGGCGATGTAAAGCTTCCTGGACATCGCATGGACACGTTCGCGCAATTCGCCGTCGAGCTTCAGGCCGAGGAAATTCGCGCCGTGCAGAAGGAAGACCGACACGGTGGTCAGGCCGCCAATTAATCCATAAGGATTTAACAGCGTAAAGAGGTTGCCGGTGTACATCATCTTCGCGTCGATCGGAACGCCGTGGGCAAGATTGGCAAAGGCGGTGCCGAGGAGCAATGATGCCAGAAATGAACCGACCGCGATCATCCAGTCGAACGTGTTGCGCCATTTTGGATCAGGATCTTTTGAGCGATATTCAAAGGCGATGCCGCGGATGATCAGTCCGATCAAAAGCAGAAACAGCGCCAGATAGAATCCGCTGAACATGGTGGCGTACCATTGCGGGAATGCCGCGAAGGTCGCGCCGCCAGCGGTCAACAGCCAAACTTCGTTGCCATCCCATGTTGTGCCGATGGCGTTGATGATGGCGCGGCGCTCCTCATCTTTCCTGCCGAGGAATGGCAGGAGCATCCCCACGCCGAAATCGAAACCTTCAAGGAAATAGAATCCGATCCATAGAATGGCAATCAGAATGAACCAAAGAGTTTGGAGAAATTCGTACGACATGTTGATCCTCCGGGATTAGTCCTGCGCGCCTATGGCCGCAGGGGCGATATCAACCGATTCTTGCAAAGTCGCCTCGGGCCCGGCGAGGGCGTATTTCTTCATCAGGTAGAAATCGGCGGCGGCCAGTACGCCATACACCACCACGTAGCCAATCAACGAGATCAGCAGGTCAACGGTGGTCAGATTCGGCGAAACTGCATCTTGAACTTTGAGCAGTCCCTGAACAATCCACGGCTGGCGGCCCATTTCGGTCACGATCCATCCGCTGGTATTTGCGAGGTAGGGCAAGACGATGACCCATGGGGTCCATTTCATCCATTTGGTTTTCGTAAGGTCGCCTCGCAGGGCGAACAGAAAGAAGATGCAAAGAAAGGCCATCAGGAAACCCGTTAGGAACATGAAACGAAAGCCCCAGTAGATGAAGACCATCAATGGGACGTAATCGCCGGGTCCATATTTTTGTTGATACTCGGCTTGAATATTATTCACGCCTTGGACGGCGCAGTTGAAATTATTGCAGGCGAGGAAGCTGGTCACGCCGGGAATACGCAGAGACCAGACTTCTTTCTTGCCGCTCAGATCGCCGATGGTCAGAACGGAGAATGCGGCGGGTTGCTCCGTATTCCAAAGCGCTTCAATGGACGCCATCTTCATCGGTTGAGTCTGATATACGTATTGGCCCTGGGTATGTCCGTCAATGATGACCAGCGCCGCCGCAATCAATCCGACGATGGCCGCCATCTGGAAGGAACGCTTGAATAAATCCACATTGCTTTTTCGCGCTATGTGATATGCGCTCACGCCCAGGATGAGGAAACTGGCGGTTGCGAAACCGGCCGCGATGGTGTGTCCGAAAAACAGCCAGCCTTTGGGATTGGTGGCCAGCGCAAAGAAATCGTTCAGTATCGGGCGTCCGGTTGCCGGGTCAATGACATAGCCGACCGGGTGCTGCATCCAGCCGTTGGCAAGCAGAATCCAAAGCGCAGAAAGATTCGAGCCGATGGCGACCAGCCAGATCGAAGCCAGGTGAACTTTTTCGGGCACTTTGCCCTCGCCAAAAATCCAAATCCCGAGGAAGGTGGATTCGAGGAAAAAAGCCAGCAGCGCTTCGATCGCCAGCGGCGCGCCGAAGATATCGCCCACGAAGCGGCTGTATTCCGACCAGTTCATGCCGAACTGGAATTCCTGAACGATGCCCGTCACCACGCCGATGGCAAAATTGATCAGGAATAATTTGCCCCAGAACTTTGCCATCTTGTGGAATGTCTCATCTTTGGTCTGGTAGTAACGGGTTTGCATGTAAGCAACGAACCACCCAAGACCCAGGGTGAGCGGAACGAAGAGGAAGTGGTAAACGGTCGTCAGACCGAATTGCCACCGCGATAGAGTAAGTGGATCCATAGTTTCTCCTTCCAAAAATTTGTATGCAGCCCTCCGGTTGCATTACGAGATCACGAAACCAGATCGGACACTACGAGGGGAACGGTTAAAGATTCTTTTGCGAGAGCATCGAAGGTAACAGACGCCATTTCGCGCAGTATGGCAACTTGCACGCGTCCCCATTTGGTGCGGACCGGGCAATTTGTTCGGAAAGGACAATCGTTTTCGCCTTTTGCCTGCAGACACGCCGAAAGGAGGATTGGCCCCTCAAACGCTTCGACCACGTCCCGGAGTGAGATTTGTGCGGCGGGACGCGATAACGTCAATCCGCCCTCGCGGCCGGGGAAGGTGTTAAGAAGGCCCGTCCGCGCTAGTTGGGCTACGATTCGCAACATGAACGAAGGCGGGATCAGCATTTCCTTTTGAATCTCGTTCGTGGATAATTTGGCTCCCTCGCCGCGCTTTGCGAGGGCTAGAACCACGCGAACTGCGTAATCGGTTTGGCGGTTGATTCGAAGCATTTTGTTACCTTTACTAAATCTGTAAACGATTACTCGAACTGTAAAGGTTATTTGGGAAATTATAAAGTACAGGATGTCACAATCATTGTATTACAAAAATCATGTGGATTATTTCACAAGTTTAAGTGCAAAAGCAAACGCTGGCAATGAACTGGCTGGAACAAAAGGGGATTCTGAATCTGCTATGGCGATACGGTAATCTTGATGGTTATGGGATCGCCAAACATCGTTCCATCCGGCGCGGCGGCTTGCCATGCGCTTTGATAATCGCCCGCAGTAGACGGCGCGGTAAAAATGATTCGGAGCGTGGCTTGTGCGCCGGCGCGGGCGGGATACAAAGCCTGTTCAGTTGCCGCCCCCATTGCATCACCGCCAATCCATTTCAGGTGATAACGTGAATCCCAGCCGCAAGTTCCGCTGTTGGTCACCAGCCATTGCTTGTCAAGGGATTGATTCGGCATGACAGTCGTTCCATCCGGAATGGTAACATCTTTGACGAAAGTCAAATTATTGGTGCAGGGAAGAGCGGAAGTTGGAGTGGGAAGAGGCGAAGTTGGAGCAGTTGTCGGTGTCGAAACAGCGGTTGGCTGTATCACTTGAATCATCTGAGGCGCTTCCGTAGGGGGGACGAAAAGCGTCGGCGTGGAGGTCGGCGTGCACGAACTCAACGCTAGAATCAAAACAAATATAACGGCGAACCGGATCGAGCGGGGAAAGAAGCGGAGTCCCATGTCCCCAAAAATAACGCAGGGACAAAGCATCGCTTTGTCCCTGCAAGGAATCATTATTCTTCTGCTGATTCTTCCGCGCCGTCGGCTCCCATATCGAGCGGGAGAGCGACTTCGCCGCTGAGCGCCTTTTGGCGGATGACGTTTTCGATTTCCGCCATCAATTCAGGGTTCTGGCGGATATATTCTTTGGCGTTCTCGCGGCCCTGACCGAGACGGGCATCGCCATACGAGAAGAACGCGCCGCGCTTTTGAACGATATCGAATTGTGTTGCAAGGTCGAGCACATCGCCTGCTTTTGAAATGCCCTCGTTATACATGATGTCGAACTCGGCGGTACGAAACGGCGGCGCAACCTTGTTCTTGACTACTTTGACGCGTGTACGATTGCCGATGATTTCTGCGCCGACTTTGATGGCTTGAATGCGCCGCACGTCGAGACGAATGGATGCATAAAATTTGAGCGCGTGTCCGCCCGTGGTGGTCTCGGGGTTGCCAAACATGACGCCGATTTTTTGGCGCAGTTGATTTGTGAAAACGACCGTTGTCTTTGTCTGATTGATGGCGCCGGACAATTTTCGCAACGCCTGCGACATCAAGCGCGCCTGCACGCCCATCGTTGGATCGCCCATATCGCCTTCGATTTCTGCGCGGGGGACAAGCGCCGCCACCGAGTCGATGACAACCACATCCACGCCGCCGGAGCGGACGAGGGTCTCCGCGATTTCGAGCGCTTGCTCGCCAGTATCCGGTTGTGAAACAAGCAGGTTGTCAATATCCACGCCGCATTTTGCCGCGTAACCCGGATCGAGCGCGTGTTCCATGTCAATGTACGCGGCGACGCCGCCATTGCGTTGGGCTTCCGCAACGATGTGCTGGCACAACGTGGTCTTGCCGGAGGACTCCGGACCAAATATTTCCGTGATGCGTCCACGTGGAACACCGCCGACGCCAAGCGCGATATCGAGCGAAAGCGAACCGGTGGAAATCACGTCGGTCACCATATTTTGCGCTTCGCCCAGTTTCATAATGGAACCCTCGCCATATCGTTTGAGGATATCGTCAACGGCTTTATCGAGCACGGCTTGTTTGCCGCTGTCTATTTTAGGAGCGGCTTGTTCTTCGGCCGCTTTTGCGGCGGATGATCTGCGTGGGGACATAATCTATTCTCCAAATATACAAATTTACAAAGGTGTCCGAAGTTTCCGGCTTCAGCGTAAAGCGGGGAGGCCTTGCACCCGCTCCACGAGTTTAAATCTCGACCAGAGTAAAGCACAGATGTTCAGTGCGTCAAGGGACGGACGCGGGTGATTACCCACATCTTGGTTGGGCCTGATTCGGCGG
>JBHORD010000134.1:0-3220 GCA_042408355.1 Anaerolineales bacterium | reverse complement strand
GTCGGGGCGGCGGTTGAAGATCAGGTCTTCGGCGAGTTCGCGTTCCTTCTCGTCAATTTCGGCATAGGGTTTGACATGAACCGGATTCACAATCGCCATATCGAGCCCCGCCTGCATGCAGTGATATAACATAACCGAGTTCAAAACGGGGCGCGCCTGCGGCGCAAGTCCAAAGGATAAATTACTCACGCCAAGCGATGCCATCACGCCGGGCAGATTCTGCTTGATGAGCCGGATGCCTTCGATAGTTTCAATCGCGGAATTGGCAAATTCGGGGTCGCCGGTTGCCAGCGTGAAGGTCAATGTATCGAAGACCAAATCTTCGGGCTTGAGTCCGTGGTCGTTGACGGCAATGTCGTAAATGCGTTTGGCAACTTCGAGTTTGCGTTCGCGCGTCTTTGCCATGCCGCTTTCGTCAATGGTCAAACAAATCACGGCCGCGTTATGTTCTTTCGCCAACTTGAAAACTTTATCGGCTTTTGTGCGGCCTGCTTCGAGATGGGTCGAGTTAATCAAACAGCGTCCCGGCGCGGTCTTGAGCGCAACTTCAAGAACATCGAGTTCGGTTGTATCAATCACCAGCGGCACATCCACGCCCATCTCGAGTTTCTTGACGACCTTGCGCATGAGTTCAACTTCATCGGGGCGTTCGGTCACCGCGCAGGAGATGTCAATGGCGTGCGCCCCGCCGTCTACCTGTTCGCGGGCGAGTTCGAGAATCCCGTCGTAGTCCTCTTCGAGCAGCATCTTTTTGAATTTGCGCGAGCCTTGCGCGTTGCAGCGTTCGCCGATGAGCGTTGGCGGAGGGTCCTGCCGCATGGCAATGGCCGACATAGCGGAGGCAAGTTTGGGCGTTGACGGGTTTGGACGTTGGAACGCCGGAACGCTGGAATGCCGCAACTTGTCAACCAGAAGTTTGAGATGGGCAGGCGTCGTCCCGCAACAGCCGCCGACGATGCGGACATTATGTTTGGTTACAAATTCATAAAGATCATTCGCGAACGGTTCGGGTTCAAGGGGATAAACGGCTTGTCCATCAACGTTCAATGGAAGCCCGGCGTTGGGGATGCACGAAACCGGAAGCATGGAATTTTCGCCGAGGATGCGAATCGGCTCGCGCATGTGTTCGGGGCCGGTGGAGCAGTTGAGGCCGATGACGTCAATGCTCATGCCTTCAAGGATGGCAAGCGCGGCGTTGACGTCCGTGCCGAGCAACATGCGTCCGTTCGTATCGAGCGTGACTTGAGCCTGAATCGGCAGCCAGACCTGAGTCTCCTCCATGGCTTTGTGACAGCCCGTGATGGCGGCCTTGACTTCGAGAATGTCCTGCGAGGTTTCGATGAGCAGAACGTCCACGCCGCCGCGAATCAGACCAACTGCCTGCTCACGGAAAACGTCCACGAGATCGTCGAAGGTGACATCGGAAAGTTGCGGATCGTTGGCGGAGGGGAGTTTTCCCGAAGGTCCAATGGATCCGGCGACGAAGCGGGGATGCGATAATCGGGATTCGGTCGTCGAAGATCGAGCATCGAGTATCGAATATTCGTCTGCCAAACGACGCGCCAAGCGTGCCGCGGTTTCGTTGATCTCGATGACGCGGTCCTGCAAACCGTATTCCTTCATCGTGATGCGGTTCGAGCGGAAGGTGTTTGTTTCGATCACATCCACGCCGACTTCAAGAAACGAGCGATGGACTTTTTCCACGGCTTCGGGATAGGAGATAACGAGATAGTCATTACATCCGTTGTATTGTTCGCCGCCGAAATGCTCGGCAGTGAGATTCATTTTTTGTAAACTCGTGCCCATCGCCCCGTCGAAGACGAGGACCTTCTCGTCGAGGGCATCAAGATATTTACGGTTGGTATATTTCCTTTCAGTCATATCAGCTCCTTCGCAAGTTAACTCGCCACAGATAAACACAAATGCAATTTTTCGCAGATTTCGCGGATGCACCTGGATTACTTGTTTTTTCGATTTTCAAATTCTCAGTTCTTCCAGCGCCGACCTTGCCCATGCTTTTATATCTTCGCAATACACTTCCGCATTCTCCGTGTGCACATCCAGAATCGTTTTCGTCCATGTGGATTTGTTGATGATGCGTCTGTCATCTTTAGATGTGACTTTGAACTTTCTCTTACCGCTGTCAACCAAATCCTTGTTTTGCTTTCTGACGAATTCGGGTGATTTATTTTCCACGAGAAATTCTCTCGATAGCTCTCGCTCGTAAAGCCAGCCTTCTTTTGTCAGCTTGCTGGAATGTTGAAGCGTGAACGTTGCCACAGTTAAATTATGTACCGCGCCGAAGCAGGTTGGGTCTGAGAATTCCAGCGCCATCCATTCATCGAAACGGGTTCTGCATAAAGAATCAACCGCGCCGCATTCGGGACAATTCATTTCTACAACCTTCAAACTTTCCAACTTTTTAACCAATTACAACAAAAACGCCTCTCGCATGAGAGGCGACGTAATCATATCATCATCTCTCATCTGCCGGACATTCGTCCGCCGAAATTGGCACCTTCCTCATTGATCGCTGAAAGCTGATCACTGACTGGTTGCCGAGGCGTCATCGGGTCGGTCCCTCAGCCTCTCTGGATGAGTACAGCTTATATTGAATTGTTGCGGGAGTCTATCATGGGGGCGGCAGGTTGTCAAATTATCGCGCCTGTTGGCGATCACTTACCGCGAGAATAAGATAATCGGATGACGCGCGGCAAACATACAAATATTTTATTCACATTCCATTAAGTAAGCATTTAGCGGCGGAGGGTAATGTTGTCGTCAAACAATACGGATAAAACAATGCAGAAACGAACAAAACATTGGACGCGGTCAGAAGTCGCTGGCTGGACGCTTATCATTTTAGGAGCCGCCTTGCGTCTGCGCCAGTATCTGGCCGACCGTTCACTCTGGCACGACGAGGCCAATCTGGCGTTGAATCTCGTCAACCGCTCCTTTGCCGGCCTGACACAGCCATTGGATTACGAACAGGGCGCGCCGATCGGATTTCTATTCATCGAAAAGTTTTTCCTGATTATCCTGGGTAACAAGGATTACATCCTGCGGTTATTCCCGCTCATTACGGGCTTGCTTTCACTTTACATGATATATCGTATTACAAAAGAATATTTCGGAACAGCCGGATTATTCGCCGTCGGAGCGCTCGCCATTTCGTATCCATTGATCTATTACTCCTCCGAACTCAAACAATATTCCAGCG
>JBHORD010000132.1:0-26676 GCA_042408355.1 Anaerolineales bacterium | reverse complement strand
CCGCCGCCGACTCCGCGCTTGCCGATCCCACCGAAGGCATGACCCCCGAACAGCGCCTGCACTGGAAAATTCTGCACCGCAAGAAGGACGGCGTGGAAGCGGATATTGATGAAATCATCAATCGTCCGATTACCAATGGCCGATCCCCAATCTCCACCCACGAAACCGCCGTCGTCATCCTCAACACCGTTCTTCTCCCCGCCATGAAAGAAGTCGGCGACAAATTCGGCGCGGGCGAATTGATTTTGCCGTTCGTGCTTCAATCTGCCGAAGTGATGAAGAAAGCCGTCGCGCATCTTGAAAATTATTTGGAAAAGAAAGAAGGCGTGAGCAAAGGACTGGTTGTGCTGGCAACCGTTTACGGCGACGTGCATGACATTGGAAAGAATCTGGTCAAGACGATTCTGTCCAACAACGGATATGATGTCATTGACTTGGGCAAACAGGTTCCCGCGGAAACAATTATTTCCAAAGCCGTCGAAGTCAATGCCACCGCGATTGGACTTTCCGCCCTGCTGGTTTCAACTTCCAGGCAAATGCCGCTCATCGTCAACGAACTCCATCGCCGCAATTTGAAATTCCCGGTGCTGGTGGGCGGCGCGGCGATCAACCGCCGCTTTGGCAGGAGAATCTTATTCGCCGAGGACGGTCAGCCGCACGAGCCGGGAGTCTTCTATTGCAAGGACGCTTTCGAGGGACTCGAAACGATGGACCAGCTCATTGTGCCGGAGAAACGCGAGGAGCTTCTGGCTCAAATCCGCCGCGAAGCGGATATGGAAATGGGACGCGCCTCACAGGTGCCTGCCTATCGAAAAACGGAAACCCGCTCCACGATCCAGGCCGAGCCGATCAAGCCTCCGCTCAGGTGGGGTCAGCGCGTGGTCAAAGACATGCCCCTGGAAATCGTGCTGAAGCATTTGAGCCTCAACGAGTTGTATCGTCTTTCGTGGGGCGCAAAGAACGCGCACGGCGAAGAATGGGAGAGGTTGAAAAAAGAATTCGAGGCGCGCCTTGAAAAGATGACCAAAGATGCCTTGCGATTCAAATGGCTCAAACCGCAAGGCGTTTATGGATACTTTCCGTGCCAATCGGACGGCGACGATTTGATCGTTTACGATCCCGAAACAATCAACTCCGCTTCGCCCGATGAATGGACGCGCTTCTCCTTCCCGCGCCAACCGTATGACGATCATCTTGCCTTATCGGATTACTTTGCTTCAGTCGAATCGGGAAAGATTGATGTCGTCGCCTTCCAGGTGGTGACGGTTGGATATGAAGCCACGAAACGCTTCGAGGAATTGCAGGCGAAAAACGATTACTCCGAAGCATACTTTGTCCACGGCCTCGCCGTTCAAGCCGCCGAAGCGACCGCCGATTATTTGCACAATCACATCCGCCGCGAACTCGGCCTTGGCGATGATCAAGGCAAGCGTTATTCGTGGGGCTATCCCGCCATTCCCGAACTCGAAGATCATAAAAAGGTCTTCGAGTTGCTGCCCGCCGCCCGGAGCGAACTTGGCATGGACCTCACCGCCGCGTATCAACTGATGCCCGAGGAATCCACCGCCGCGATCATCGTCCATCACAAGGACGCGAAATACTATTCGGTGGGTGAGAGCCGTGTGGAACAATTGATGAAGTAGAATCCGAGTCTTTCGCCTCTCCACGGGCTGAAAGTCTCATCTCACCTTATGCAGTAGCGCGGGATTTATCTCGCACTTTCAGGCGGCATGAATGCCGCGCTACAGGGAAAACTGCACAACATCGGGTCTCATTTTATTTTGTCCATGAAAAAATTTCTTCGTTCCGGCCATTTGCCGATCGTTGTTTTACTGGCCATTGCTTTTTTGATCGCCATCCTCACCCTCACACAATATGGCGAATCATGGGATGAACTTCAATTTTTTAAGTACGCCGACAACGCCTTGAAGTCTTACTCCACATGGCCTTTGACCGGCACGATCCAGCTCACAGGCAATACGTACGATAATTACGGTCCCGCGTATGTGATGCTGGTTGCATTGGGCGCGCGCTTCCTCAATCTTTTCCTCCCGTTTAGCATTTCCGATCTGCGTCATTTGATTTACTTCATCACATATCTCGTTTGCATTTGGGCGTTCTACGAACTCTGCAAACGCTGGCTGAATCAAATTGCGAGCTTTGGCGCGACTCTTCTTTTTGCGGCACAGCCGCTTTTTTGGGGCCACGCCTTCATCAGTCCGAAAGATATTCCATTCCTCACTTTTTTTCTTCTCGCCCTTCTTTTTGGATTGAGGGCTTTTGATTCGCTGGTGATCGTTTCGTTCGATGGGCTCTCTCCGCGCTTCAGGCAGACTCTCCTCGTTCTGACCGCCCTCTGGCTGGCTTCCGTCTTCGGACTTTTCCTCGCCGCTCCGGTCTTCTCGGCGTGGATTGACAGCCTCGTCCGCGCCGCAGCCGCGGGAAATACATCGTTTCTGCCGTCTTTGATCGCGCGCCTCGCTTCGGGGATTCACAAAGTCAAACCCGAAGTGTACACCCAAAAAATTTTCGTTCTATTTTTGTGGATTCGCTCTTTCTTCTTTCTTGTTTCCTCGTTCTTGATTGCATGGTTCTGGCGCAGAGTCCCTTCCGCGTTCCGCGTTCTGCTTTCCGTTTTGCCCGCCGCGATTTTTCTTGGTCTTGCCACATCCATCCGCGTGCTCGGTCCGTTTGCCGGATTGATGGTCATCGCATACGCGTTGTGGAAATGGAGATGGAAATCCGTCCCGGCGTTGATCGCGTATGGCATTGTCGCGCTCATTGCGATGTATCTCGCGTGGCCGTATCTCTGGCCTGATCCAATCGGACATTTCATTGAGAGCGTGCGCGTCATGTCCGAATATCCATGGCGCGGACAGGTTTTATTCAACGGGAAATTCTATCTGTCCACAGAAATTCCCCGTTCCTATCTGCCCGTCCTGCTTGGGATTCAATTAACGGAACCGGTCTGGTTTTTGTTTGCGGCCGGTTTGGCGGCGACCGTTTACGGTTCCGTGAAGAAGCGCATCGAGAGCCGCATGTTGTTGATTCTGACCCTCGTCTGGTTCATCATCCCGCTTATCGGATTCATCGTCACGCGTTCCCCGCTCTACGATAACTTTCGCCAAATCTTTTTTATCCTGCCGCCCGTATTCATGATGGCCGGCGTTGTATTCGAAAAAATCAAACGGCCCGTTTTGCAATATGCGTTGATCGGACTGTTGGTTTTGCCGGGAATCATCGGCGGCATCAATCTGCATCCGTACGAATATATTTATTACAACAGTTTCATCGGCGGCGTGCAGGGCGCGTACCGAAAATTTGAACTGGATTATTGGGGAACTTCCTACCGCCAAGCCGCGGAATGGCTGAACAAAAATGCTCCGGCCAACGCGCCGATCTGGGTCGAAGGCCCAACACACATTTTGGCTTTGTACGTCCGGCCCGATTTGAAAATCTATTCGACCTATGAAGCAACGCGCGCCGACCATTACGATTATGTTGTTGCGACCAGCCGCTATAACCTCGATCTGACCTCGTATCCAAATGCGAAAGTGATTTATACGATCTCCCGCGATGGCGCGATCCTGACCGCGATCAAACAACCGTGATTGTTCTTTCACTGCGAGGCTGGCGTCGGGCAGTTTCTTCGCGTATCGAGACCCGCTTCAAAGCAGGCAAGGATTAATGGATAAGGAAAACAATGAACAGCTTACTGGAACGACTTACAAAAGGAACCGTCCTCGCCGACGGCGCAATGGGAACCATGCTTCACAGCCGCGGCATCGGCTTTGACAAGTGCTTCGATGAACTCAACCTTACCAATCCCGCGGCGGTCGCCGACGTTCACCGCGCCTACATCGAAGCGGGCGCGCAAATCATTTTGACGAACACATTCGGCGCGAATCGATTCAAACTGAGCAAGCACGGGCTGGATAAACAAACCGTCGAGATCAACAAAGCCGGCGTGGAACTCGCCAAACGCGTGGTCGCGGCCTCGTTCAAAGATGTTTTGATCGCGGGCGATGTCGGCCCGCTGGGCGTGCGGCTTGCGCCGTTCGGACGCGTCCAGCCGGAACAGGCGCGCGCCGCGTTCGCTGAACAGATCGAGGCATTGGCTGAGGCGGGCGCGGATTTGATTTTGATCGAAACGATGACGGATCTTTATGAGATACAGGAAGCCGTCAAAGCGGCGCGCCAGGTTGGGAGGCAATACAGTGCACCCTTAACCGTCGTGGCTTCGATGACCTTCACGCGCGATGACCGGACTGTTCTGGGAGATGATCCGGCAAAAGTGGCGCGCGCCCTTCATGAGGTCGGCGCGGATGTGATCGGCGTCAATTGCTCCGGCGGCCCCGCACAACTTTTGCGTTTGCTCAAGCAAATGGTTCATGCCGTGCCGGATGGTAAGTTTTGGGTTAAACCGAACGCGGGCTGGCCCGAACAGGTTGGCGGACGAATCATGTATCCGGCGGATGCCGATTACTTCGGCGATTACGCGCTCTCGTTTCGCGAGGCAGGCGCGCACATTGTCGGCGGATGCTGCGGCACAACCCCGCAGCACATCGCGGCGATGAGGAAAGCGCTCGATACCGCGCCGCAGATCAATCCATCGCACATTACCATGATGCCTGCCGATGAAATCATCGAAACGGCGCAGGAACAGCCAACTCAACTGGCGCAAAAACTGGCGGATGGAAAATTTGTCATTTCGGTCGAGATGGATCCGCCGCGCGGACTCTCGACGCATAAATTGCTCGCGGGCGCGTCGCTCGTGACCGAAGCCGGCGCGGACGTGATCAACATTGCCGATAGCCCGATGGCGCGTATGAGAATGTCGGCGTGGGCGGTATGCGATGTGGTCCAGCGCCGCGTCCATGTCGAAACGACGCTTCACTTCCCGACCCGCGGCCGGAATCTGCTGCGAGTGCAGGGCGATCTGCTTGCGGCTCACGCCCTCGGCATCCGAAATGTATTCGTCATCATGGGCGACCCGACGGCCATCGGCGATTATCCCGAAGCGACCGATAATTACGATCTTGTGCCATCGGGCTTGATCAAACTCATCAAACAGGGATTCAACGTCGGTGTGGATCATTCCGGGACGAGCATCGGTCAGCCGACGAATTTCTTCGTCGGCGCGGCGCTGAATCTCTGTCCGCCTGATCCAGAAAACGAGATCAAGAATCTCCGCCGCAAAGTCCGGGCCGGGGCCGATTTCTTCATCACACAGCCGATCTATCGCGCCGAAGATGGAGAAAAATTCCTGGCGGAATACGAATTGAAAAACGGCCCGCTCGAACGTCCGGTATTGGTCGGCATTCTTCCGCTGGTCAGTTTGAAACACGCCAACTTTTTGAATCATGAGGTGCCGGGCATTTCCATCCCCGATTCAATCATCGAGCGCATGGAAAAGGCAGGCGATCATGCCGCGCAGGAAGGCGTGCGGATCGCGGTAGAATTGATCGAGCAGGTCAAGCCGTGGGCGCAGGGCGTTTACATCATGCCGCAATTCAGCCGCTTCGACTTGATCGCGGAGATCATCGAGAAAGTGAAACAGCCAGAGAGCGCCGCATGATTATTAAATGGTTGCAGCGTGGCTTGCTCGCCTTGATTGTCGCCGTGAGCCTTTATGCAGGCGTCCGGAATTTGATCGCCACGAAAGACCTGGGCAGTTTGACCGACGATCCGGTGGCGGATTTTTCCAAACGCTTCGATCCGCTGAAAGCGAAACTCCCGTTCAAAGTCGGCGCGGTTGGATATATTTCCGATTCGAGTATTCCCGGAATTCAATACAACGCCGCCAACGATGAGGGGGAATATACGCTGACGCAATATGTGATGTCGCCGATTGTGATCGTCAAAGGCACAAATCAGGAATGGAATATTGCCTTGCTGACGCCAACTGCTTATAAGGTTTGGAGCGAATCGAACAACGGCCAATTCGAAGTGTTTGCGTTCAAAGGGAATTTATATCTTCTGCACAGGTTAAGCAAATGACACGAAACGACATTGCGTCATTGCAGGCGGCGCTTTGGCAGCGCGAAGCAATCTCATGGTTGATCGAGGAGATGGCTTCGCGAAAAACGCTGGCAACGACATGTGAAAAGTGGTTGAGCAAATGAGCCTGTTGAGTCCGGCTGTTTTCATTTTGCCAATTCTGACAGGCGCATCGCTCCTGCATTTGATCTGGCCTGAAAGAAAATTATCGCTTTTATTTTTCAAAGCATTTTTGGGGATTGGGATTGGACTTGGGATTTCATCTCTTTTATATTTTCTCTACATGCTTTTGTTCGCGGGACAACACTGGTTTATTTTTGTCCAGATTACCGCTGTCGTGGGTCTGCTAATTGCTGTTCTTTGGGTCGAACGCAAACGCGGCGGATTTTCCCTCCCGCGCTGGAATTTGACCCGCACGCAAAATATCTTCCTTGGAATCGCCCTCGTCATTTTTGTCGTCTCATTATCAAGCACAATCAGTTATCTCTTGCGAAGAAAACAGGGCGACTGGGACGCGTGGATGATGTACAACCGTTCCGCCCTTTTTGTTTATCGCGGTCAATCGAACTGGGTGGCCGCGTCCTTCTCGCGCCAGATGGACCCGATCTTTCACCCCGATTATCCTTTGCTGCTTGCCATGAATACCGCCTGGGGGTGGGAGATTGTCGGCAGTGAAACGCCGCGCATCCCGATGACGCAAAGCGCGCTGTTCGCAGTCGCCTGCGCGGGCGTTTTGGTCAGCGCGCTGGCTTCAGCCAAATCGCCCGCCCAAGCCGCGCTGGGATTGATCGTTCTGTGGGGCACGCCGTCGGTGGTCAACGAAGGCGCGCGCGAAATGGCGGATCTGCCGCTGGCATTTTTCATTTTGGCAACCGGCATCTTGATTTATTTTTATGTGATCCATAAGAAACCCGCTTTGATGGTTTTGGCCGGCTTGACTGCCGGCCTCGCGGCATGGACGAAAAACGAGGGCAGTCTGTTCGTAGTCTCCGCGGCGATTGCAATTGCTGTCGCGTTTCTGTTTGGAAATAACCCTGAACTTGCCACAAAAAAAGAAAATACGGCGACTTCGAGCCTCGGCGGTTTCGTGATGAAATTTCGGAACGGTGTCTTACCTGTTTTGCTTCGCTTTGTTCTCGGACTCGCATTTCCATTTGCAATCGTGATGGGTTTCAAACTTTTCCTCGCGCCGCCCAGCGATGTGTTGAGCAATGGACCGGCGCGTTCGATCCGGCAGATTCTCGAAGCGCCGCGTCATGTGGAGATTATCCAGTTTTTCAGCCGCGCGCTGTGGACCTTCGGCGAATGGACGAGTTTGATGGGCATCCTTCCGATTCTGGTTGTTTATTTTTTGCTTTTTCGTCGGCCCATCAACAAAGAACAACGCCCCGCGTATATTGCCGGGATTACAATACTGGCAGTTCAATGGCTTGGCGATTACGGCGTTTACTTGATTTCGCCTTATGACCTGACCTGGCATCTTTCGTATTCCATCGGGCGAATCGTTTTGCAGGTATTCCCTCTGATCGTATTCTTGATTCTTTCAGCGGTACAAACGCCCGAAGCCGTATTCGGCGCGAAGTCAACCCATTGAAACGGAGCAAATCATGTTGCTCACCATTGATGTTGGAAATACAAATCTGACGCTCGGCCTTTACGAAGCCGATCAACTCGGCCCGCACTGGCGGCTCGCCACCGATCATGACCGCATGCCGGACGAATATGGTTTGCAATTTCTTGGATTGCTCGAACACGTTGGCAGGTCAAATCGAGATTTAACCGGCGTCTGTCTCGCCTCGGTCGTGCCACAATTAACTCAACGAGTCATCCAGGCCTGCCGCGAATATTTGAAACAGGAGCCGCTGGTTGTGGATACCGGCGTCAAGACCGGCATTCGGATTCGTTACGAAGATCCAAAAGCGGTCGGCGCGGACCGCGTGGCGGACGCGGTGGCGGTCATGCGTCTTTACGGCGGCCCGGCCTGCATCGTGGACTTTGGCACGGCCACCACGTTCAACGCGTTAACCAAAGACGGCGATTATCTCGGCGGCGCGATCACCGCAGGAATCAATCTGGCCGCAGACGCGCTCTTCACGCACGCCGCGAAACTTCAACGTATTGATTTACAGCGCCCGCCGTCTGTCATCGGGCGGAACACTGTCCACGCCATGCAATCGGGACTCCTCTTCGGATATGTGAGCATGGTCGAGGGAATGGTTGCCCGCTTCCGGTCCGAGTTGGGAAGCGAGATGAAAGTCGTCGCCACCGGCGGCCTCGCGGAAATCGTCGCGCAGGAAACCAAAGTCATCAACATCCTCGCGCCGTGGCTCACGCTTGACGGCCTGCGGTTCATCTGGGAACTCAACCGTTAGAATTCGATAAGCAAATTTCTTCGACACGCGGATTGGGGATACAATCGCCATTCGTGTCTTCAGGAGTTGAATGAATCATCGCATTTTGATTTTTGTTTTATGGATGTCGGCGCTCGTTGCCGGGTGCGGCGTCAATGTTTTTGCCGCGCCCGTGCCAACCGCCACGCAGACGAGTGCGCCTCTTTCCCCGACCGAAACGTCCACCGCTTTACCGACTTTTGCCGTCATTCCCGATACCGCGACTCCTTCGCCAACGCCCACGCCGACATGGGTGGTGCAGGGTCCCGATCATGTGCTTGTCCCGATCCTCATGTATCACCACATTGCGGTCTCGCCTGTGGACAGCATCTACTATGTTCCTCCCGATCGCTTCGAAGACGAAATCCGGCTGCTTCATGATTGGAATTACACGCCGATCACAACTTCCATGCTGGTGGATGCCATTACGAAAGGCGCATCGCTTCCGCCGCGCCCTGTCATCATCACGTTCGATGACGCCAACGAGGACAATTACACCAATGCGTTTCCCATCATGAAAAAATACGGCTTTACCGGTGTGCTGTATCTTGTGGTGCAATATTTGAATCAGCCAAACTATTTGACCGTTGCGCAGGTCAAGGAAATGATCGCGGCCGGCTGGGAAATCGGAAGCCACAGCGAAACGCATAATCCTCTTCCCAACATGGACTTGAGCAATCTGCGATACGAGATTCTCCAATCCCGCAAAGATTTGCAAAATATGTTTGGCGTTCCGGTGCTGACGTTTGCCTATCCATTTGGATATGCAGGCAGCGCCGCCGCGGATTACGTTCATTACGCGGGATACATTGCCGCCATGGGCGCCAATGGTTTCGCCGCGAATCAGGGTTTGGGAAATTTATTCATGTTACAGCGCTCCGAGATTCGAGGCACGGAAGATGCGAAGACGTTTATTCGCTTTCTGCCCTGGCTGGGAGATTCGTCCTTCCTGCCGACGGATACTCCTACGCCCACAACGACGCCTTCGCGCACCCCCATCCCAACATGGACGATGTATCCAACCAGCACATCGTGGAAAACGGCGGAAACGCCGGCGCCTTAGCGTCTTTCCGGAACAAAGTTATCACATCGAAAGTCTAATAACGAAATGGAGTCTGCCATGCGCACAAAACTTCTTTTCGTTTTATTTGTCATGTTGTTGAACGCGTGCACTCCCGCGTACGCGCCCCCAGACAGCGGCATCTATGGACAGGTGACTATTGGTCCGACCTGCCCGCTTGAGCAAATTGACAATCTGTGCCCCGATAAACCGTATCAAGCCACCCTTACCGTTTTGACAACCACAGATCGCCGAAAAGTCATACAATTCCAAAGCGATTCCAATGGAAACTTCCGCGTCGCCCTGGCTGCCGGAGAGTATGTTCTACATCCCGAATCGCCGAATGTTCTGCCGCGCGCCGCTGACCAGATCATTACGGTGCCGCCGCATGAATTCATTCAGGTGAATGTCAGCTACGACAGTGGAATCCGATAACCCTCAAACCTTTTCGCGAGATCGCAACAACTAAATCCTTGATGGATAGTATCGCTTCGGGAACAGACCCCACACTGATCCGTAGAATGTTGCGCCGGCATGGGGCGGTCAAAATGACGATCGGCATTACGCTGATCGCCGTATTGTGCTCCCTTGTCATCACAACCGTCCTGGATTTTTTTATCGAACGCGGAGTTTCAGCCTATGCCACCGTCTTATCCATAGGCATTCCTCTTGTCCTGGCGCCGATCTTTGAATATCGCTGTCTCAAGTTGCTGGGTGAACTGGATGAAGCTGAACAAAAACTCAGGGTGCTGGCAACTACAGACGATCTAACCGGCGCTTATAACCGCCGGCACTTCATTGAACTGGCCAACGCGGAGATTGCCCGCGTCGGGCGGTATGGCGGTAAACTTTCACTCGCCATCCTCGATTTCGACAATTTCAAAATGATAAATGATCAATATGGGCATTTGATGGGGGACCAGGCATTGGCCCTGGTCAGCAGGATATGCCGCGCCAATATCCGTGAAACGGATATCTTTGCCAGATACGGCGGCGACGAATTCGTCTTTTTATTTCCCGAAACGGATGAAATGCAGGCGCGTCATTGTCTCCAAAGAATCCTCTGCGGGCTGGAAAACGCCGAGATCGGCAGCGCCGTTAAGTACCATCCGCGCGTCAGCATTGGGCTGTTTACTTTCAACGCAATCAACAGCACACTGGACGACTTGCTTTACAAAGCCGATATTGCCCTCTATCGCGCCAAGCAGACCGGCGGCAACAAAGTCATCTAAACGGCACTTGACATTCAATTCTTTTTGCAGATAATTACAGCAACCATGATAAAGGCAATGACAGAGGAAAGTAGGCTGACGTAGGCCGGCAGAGAGGCGCAGGCGCAACGCTGAAACTTGCGCTCGGCAGAAATCAGTTGAAGTTCCCTCTCGAGCCGTTCGGGTGAACGTCGCGGCACAATATGTTGTGTCCGACAAATAGTTCGAGCCGTTCTCTCAACGTTATCTGAGAGGCCGATGCTGGTCGGCTGAAGGGAGTCACACGTGTGGCTAATTTGGGTGGTACCGCGGGACGCATACGCGCCTCCCGTCCCATTGTGGATGGGAGGTTTTTGTTTTCGAAAAAACGATATTCGGTGTTCGATATTCGATGTTCGATGTTCGAATACCGGATATCGAATAAATGGAGGTTGAAATGCTGGATAAATTAAGTGAGATCGAAAAGTCCGCGCGGGAGGCGTTGGAATCGGCCCAGGACGCATCCTCCCTCGACGCGTGGCGGGTCGCGCATCTTGGGCGCAATTCGCCGCTGATGACGGTTTTCTCCGAACTGGGAAAACTGTCAAAGGAGGAGCGCCCGACGGTCGGGCAGGCCGCGAACCGCGTCAAAGCCGTGCTCGAGGCGGCTTTCGCCGAAAAAACGGAAGCCGTCAAACGGTCCGCGTTGGAGCGCTCGCTGAATGAAGAAAAATTGGATGTAACTTTGCCGGGCCGTCCCATCCAACGCGGACGCTTGCATCCATCCACCCAGCAACTGCGGCGCGTGCTCGCCATTCTGGCTGAGATGGGATTCCAGGTTTATACCTCGCGCGAAGTCGAGACGGATGAAATGAATTTTCAATTGCTCAACTTCCCGCCGCATCATCCCGCCCGCGACATGCAGGACACGTTATACGTTGAAGCGGGCGAGCGCGGCGATAATCCGATTTTATTGCGCACGCATACTTCGCCGGGACAAATTCATGCCATGCGTCAATTTGCGGCGATGAATCCGAAAGACCCGCCGCCGATTCGCATTGCATTGCCCGGCATGTGTTTTCGCGCCGAACAGATCACGGCGCGCTCCGAAGTGCAATTCAATCAAGTGGAAGGATTGGCGGTTGGCAAAGGCATTACCTTCACCGACTTGAAAGGCACGCTCATTGAGTTTGCACGCCGGATGTTTGGGCAAGATGTTCGAACTCGATTTATCGCAACCTATTTTCCATTTACCGAGCCAAGCGCTCAAATGGATGTGGAATGTTTCGTATGCGGAGGCAAAGGCTGTGTCGTTTGCAAATATTCCGGATGGCTTGAAATTCTCGGATCGGGCATGGTGCATCCGGTCGTCCTGCAAAACGGCGGATACGATCCGAAGATTTATTCCGGTTTCGCGTGGGGCATGGGACCTGAGCGACAAGCCATGCTGCGCTACAAGATCGAAGACATTCGTTATTTCTGGGGAAACGATATTCGATTCCTGGAGCAGTTTTAGGTCTGCGAATGTTGGATCAGATAAAAGATGTTCGATGTTCGATATTCGATATTGGATATTAGATATTAGATATTAGATATTGGATATTCGATATTGGATATTCGATAGGTTGGAGCGAATGACATGAGCGTTAGCGGGTTGGAGAAGTTGGATGTTTGGTGCAAAGCGATGGACTTTGCAGTGCGTATCAACAAAGAGATTCTGCCATTGCTTCCGCCTGAGGAGAAATGGCCGCTGACTCAACAACTCCATCGTTCTTCGCAATGCATCCCTGCCAATATTGCCGAAGGTCATGGACGATTTTATTTTCAAGATAATGTCTGGTTTTGTTACATCGCCCGCGGCTCTCTGGAAGAAACATTGAGCCATATTGTTTCCGCCAATAAAGTCGGTTATATCTCCGAATCAATATACAAAAGTTTGGCGGTTGACGGAGATAATTTAAACCGTTTAATCAACGGTTATATCAGCTTTCTCAAGAAAAGCGGGCGAGGCGCCAATGAACCCGGCGCGAATTTTGCAGTTCATGAATCTGCATCAGATTACATCGCCGAAGACAATTTATCATCGCCCTCAAACTCGAGTATCGAATAACGAAATCGAATGACGAAGGAGCAATTATGAAAATCCCTCTATCCTGGTTAAAAGATTTCATTGACCTCGACGGTCTGTCCGTTGAAGACATCGCCCGCAAATTGACTCTCGCCGGCCTCGAGGTGGACGAGATTCGATACGTTGGCTTGCCGATGCCCGCTTATGGCGGAGGCGAAAAGCATGAATTCAAAACCAGCGGCATTGCGTGGGACCGCGACAAAATCGTCGTGGCTGAGATTCTCGAAGTCAAACCGCATCCCAACGCCGACCGATTGACTCTGCTCGATCTTTATGACGGTCAGCAAACACAAGTGGTTTTGACCGGCGCGCCAAATATCTTTCATTTGAAAGGCACGGGCAAATTAGCCAGACCGATTAAAGTCGCCTATGCCAAAGAAGGCGCGACGCTGTACGATGGTCACGCCGAGGGACTGGTGTTGACCACGCTCAAGCGCGCCAAAATCCGCGGCGTGGATTCGTATTCGATGGTCTGCTCGGAAAAAGAATTGGGCATCACCGAAGAGCACGAAGGCATCATCCTGCTCGACGACGATGCGCCGGTCGGAATGCCGCTCGCGGATTACATGGGCGATGCAGTGCTGGATATTTCCATTTTGCCGAACATGGCGCGCAATGCAAACGTCATCGGCGTGGCGCGCGAACTCGCCGCATTGACCGGACGCGAACTCAAAAAGCCGGGCATCAAATTCAAAACGAGCGGCGAATCGGTTGAGGAATTGGTTTCGATTGAAATTACCGATCCCGAATTGAACCCGCGCTTTGTGCTTGGATTGATTCGCAACGTCGAGATCAAGCCCAGTCCATATCAAATCCAGCGGCGGCTCAAACTGGCTGGAATGCGCCCCATCAACAACATCGTGGACGCGACCAATTACGCCATGCTCGAACTTGGCGAACCGCTGCACGCGTTCGATTACGACGTTTTGAAGAAACGCGCTGGAAAGAAAAATATCAAAATCATCACGCGCCCCGCCAAAGACGGCGAGAAGCTCACCACGCTCGATAACATCGAGCGGACGTTGACTTCGACAAACGTTCTGGTCTGCGATGAGAAAGGTCCGCTCTCGATTGCGGGCGTGATGGGCGGACTCGAAAGTGAAGTGACCGATAAAACCAAAAATATTTTGCTCGAAGGCGCGGCGTGGAATTTCATCAACATCCGCCGCACCGCGAAACAGCATAACCTGCCGTCCGAAGCGTCGTTCCGATTCTCGCGCGGCGTTCATCCCTCCCTGGCAGAGACCGGCGTCAAACGCGGACTGCAATACATGGCGGAATGGTCTGGCGGAGCCATCGCGCCGGGACTGGTGGACGAATATCCGCTCAAGCCAAAAGCATCAACGGTGACGATCACGCCGAAAGATGTCAAGCGTTTGCTCGGCATTGATTTAAGCGCACAAGAAATTGTTGCCCTGCTCGAAAGACTCGAATTCAAATGCAAGATAAAAGAACCGAGAATAGAGAATAGAAAGTCACCAAAGAAAACGAGACCGATGACCAATTACGAAATGCCAATTATTGTAACCGCCCCTCCTCATCGCCTCGACATCGGCGAGGGCGTTGTGGGCGTTGCCGATGTACTCGAAGAAGTGGCGCGTATTTATGGATATGACCGCATTCCGTCCACGCTGATGGCGGATGCGCTTCCACCGCAAATCGGCAACCCCGTTCATGAATGGGAAGAGCGCTTGCGCGATATTCTCGTTGCGCTTGGTCTCGATGAAATCGTCAGTTACCGCCTGACCTCTATCGAAGATGAATCGCGCTTAATGTCATATGACGAATACGTTCGCATTGCCAACCCCATCGCGCCCGAACGAAGTGTCATGCGCCGCAGTTTGCTGGCTTCGGTGCTCGACGCGCTTGAACGCAACATCCGTTGGAGCGAGTCGCTGGCCTTCTTCGAAATTGGTCCTGTCTTTGAACCGGTTGAGAACGATCTTCCCAATGAGCCGCGCAAACTTGCCATTGCGATGACCGGCCGCCGCGAATCGTCCGCCTGGGATGTGAAAGACTCGCCCGCGTTGGATTTCTTCGACATGAAGGGCCGCATCGAACTCCTTTTGAGCGGACTCCGTCTTACAGACATTGTCTACTCTGCAAATGATTCCGTTAAATATCTGCATCCGGGCAAGGCTGCGGATGTTAGAGTCAGCGGCCGGCTTGTTGGTGCGTTCGGCGAACTGCATCCGCTTGTCAAAGAGAAATATGATTTGGGCGATTCGCCGGTATTGGTTGCGGAATTCGATCTCGACGCGCTGCGCACGTTGAATGCAAATTATGAAATCAAACCGGTTCCCGAATTCCCGCCGATTCTCGAAGACATCGCCGTGATTGTGGATGAATCGGTTGCCGCCTCACGCGTCGAAGCGCTGATCCGCCAAACGGGCGGAAAGAACGTGACGAACGTCCGCTTGTTCGATGTCTATCGCGGCGAACAAATCGGCGCGGGTAAAAAGTCGCTGGCGTATAGCCTCACGTATCAAGCGCCGGATAAAACCATGACCGATGCCGAAGCCGCCGCGATCCGAAATAAAATTGTCAAGCGATTGGAACAGGAAATCGGAGCAAAACTCCGAAGTTAATGTGAAACTGGATGCAGGATCTACTTGCATCCAGTTTCTTTTATCTGTATACTGAAATCAAATCATCTTAACGAGGAGAATGCATAACATGGACAAGAAAACGGCCGGGATCGTTGCAACCATCGCCTCTGTTGTCTTATGCGGATGTCCGGGCATCTTCCTGTGCATCTTTGGCGCAATAAGCGCTACTGGTTCGATGCCTTACAGTACTACTCTTAATGACGTGACAAGCACAGGTACTGTGCCTGCCAGCTATGGATTTGCCATGCTTTGCCTGTCGCTCATATTCATTGCGATTCCAGTCGTGGTGGGGTTCCTCATGCTTCGCAATAAGCCCGCGGCTGTGTCCACGACTCCACCCATGCCGCCGGGCGAGCCGCTGCCGCCCGCCTCATAAGTTACAAGCAAGAGCGGCCAATTTGGCCGCTCTTGCTATTTGATTACCAGCATCAAAAGATCCATTCGCAGATTTTTATCGTGCAATCTGGAAACCTGCAGTCTTTTACAGGGCCGGCAGACGTGCGCCGGCCGGCGCAAAGCGCACACGCTGTTCGCTTTCTTCGGCCAGTTTATGAATCTCTTCCATCATTTTCACCGCCACCGATTGAACGAGGTTTTGATCTTCAATACTGCCGGAAAATTGCATCGGTTCGCCGACCGTGATTCCATATGGGCCGCGAAAATACCAATAAGCGGCTGTCCGCTTGCCGCTCAGGGTTGACGAAAGATACACATTGCGTTCGCGCGGCAAATAGATTCCGACCGGAATGACGGGTACGCCCGTACTCAAGGCGAGGCGCGCCGCGCCGGTGCGCGGCGGATGACTGCCTCCGCTTTGAGGGCTGACCAGACCCTCGGGAAAGATGCCAACCGAATATCCGGATTGGATGCGCTGTTTGGCCTCGTTCAGCGCTTCCCAGCCCTGACCCGGCGTCACTGAAATTTGCCCGCAGTAACGAAGATAATATCCAAAGAGAGGCATCGCAAAGGCATTGCGGGTGACCAATACGCTCAGTTGTTTCGATGAAAGAAGGTGGATGAGAAACGGGTCGGTGGCGCTGGGATGATTGGCAATAAAGAGTTTCGGCCCCAACGGCAATTCGCCCTTAAAACGCACATCGAGTTTGAACATGAGGCGCGCATATAATCGAACAACTTGAACGGATAACTTATAAAGCAGGTTGGTGTGCATAATCTCCTCTAAATGTGCAGACGATAACACAAAGTTGATAAAATGGTATTTACAGATTTGCCAGCCTGGCTATGACGGATGTTTCCGCGCCGCTCTCCTTTTAGGGAAGGTTTACGTTGACATCCCGACTCATTGCGAGGGCGACCCAATCTCCCATTTGACTTCTTTTGTTCAGCCTTAGACCTTTGGCTTGCGCGGCTTCGAGGACGCTTTGACTCTGCTCGGAGAGAATCCCGCTCAAAATGAGCGCGCCGTCCGGTTCCATTAAATCCGCAAGCCCCGCATCCAACAAACGAATAATAATTGGGGCGAGAATATTGGCAACGACCAGGGACGCAGATTTGAAGGCGAACCTTCCTTCCAGAATTTCCTTTACCGAACCCTGACCAAGAATCAATTCGTCACCGATGCCGTTTGTGTTTGCATTTTCGCGCGAGTTCTTGATTGATTCGAGATCTATATCCACGCCCAATGCAGTCGCCGCGCCCAATTTCAATGCGGCGATGGACAAAATTCCAGAACCACAGCCAACATCAATGATGGTTAATGGTTCATGGTTAATGGGAGAACCATTTTCCGTTTTCCATTTCCCATGATCCATGAATACCTTTTCCATCAACTCCAAACACAATTGTGTCGTCGGATGCGTCCCCGTCCCGAAGGCCATGCCGGGATCAATTTTGATTGCGATTCGATCCGGCTCAGGCGAATCAAGCCACGCAGGAATAACGATCAATCGTTTGCCAATCGGGATCGGTTTGTAATGTTGTTTCCATGCTTCCATCCAGTTTTGATCGGCAATGGGAGTGAAGGCGGGGGCGGGCAATGGCTGGATGGCGCCGAGATAATAAAGCGCCTCTTCGAGTCTCCGCCGCGTCTCTTCGATCTTTTCATCCATCGGCAAATACGCGCGGACGGTGATGGGTCCCGCCGCAGTGCCTTCGTCTTCATCGTTGACGAATTTCACGCCCTGCTCGGTCATCACGCCGTTGGGCGCAAAACGCGCAAAGACATCCGCGACGGCTTCGGCCAGTTCGCCGTTTACAGTTAGGGAAACTTCAAGCCAGTTCATAATTTACCTTACGCAGCGCGAGATTTATCCTGCCTTTTCAGACGACATGAATGTCGCGCCGCGGGAAAACTGCCCGCCATCAGCAATTAACTCTCCTCGGGCGGTTTCATCGAGCGGAAACTTTGATACAACAAAACATCATAAACGATTTTCAATCCGCCTGAAAGAAAAAACGGCAGGCTCAACAGGGCGGGCGACGCCAGAAAGATTCCGGTCAGCGAGGGCGAGAGGGCCGCGCCAACCGAACGCGCGATGTTTGTCACGCCCGAAGCGGCGGAGCGTTCATCGGGCGCGACAACTGCCATCGTGTAGGACTGGCGCGTCGGCACATCCATTTGCGAGATGCTGAAACGCAAAAGCAGGACAGTGATCGCCAGCGGAAGCGTCGGCATCAGGGGGACAAGGATCAACAAAATGTTCGATGGAATGTGTGTGAAAACCATCGTGTTGATCAATCCAATCTTGTTTGCAATTCTCACCGCCAGCAAAGCCGAGATTCCCGCCAGCACATTCGCGCCGAAAAAGATCGAGCCAATGACACCGGCATCCACCCCGAACTTCACGTGAAACCAATATGCAATCAGGGATTGGACGACGAATCCGCCTGCGAACGCGTCCATCGAAAATAATGCGCTGAGTCGGATGACTACATGGCGTGATTTGTGGAGGCCGAGCACCCGCGGCGTGGATTCGGCCGGGGAGGCCGCGTCCACCTCAATGTCCCGCGTGAGCGAGAGAAAAAGAATAGCGATGATGAGTCCGCCGAGGGCGTATCCCATCAAGACCACGCGATACGCGTCCAGCGCCGGCATCCCGCCGGATTGCAAAACTTGAGCAAGCCATCCGCCCGAGAGCGCGCCGGTTGCGGTCGCGAACGACCCGACAAGGTTGTACCACGCAAAAACTTGCGTGCGCTTTTCGTTGGGAAGAAGATGCGAAAGCGAGGCCTGTTCGACGGAAAGGAACGGGCCGATCTCGTTGCCGCTTGGGCTGATGACGCCGATGATCGCGGCGGCCATGAGGATAACAACGTTGCGCGTGACGATGAAAACGATGCCCGCGCCGATCATCAGCAGTGCGCCGAGAATCAAGGTGCGCTTGCGGCCAAAGCGATCCGCCGAGGTGGTGAGCCAAAGCGAGATGCCCGCGTCGCCCGCGAGGGTGAGCGTGAAAAGCAGACCGATTTGCTGTTCGGGCAAGCCGACCTGGGCGAGGTAAAGCGCGAGGATGACGGAGAGGAATCCGTAACAAAACAGACGGATGATGCGCGTGGAGAAAAGTGTGAAGATATTACGGTTGGTTTTCATTGGCGAATTCATATTGAGCGCGGAGCACGCGAAGAATCTTTAATTTTCTGCGCGGCGTCTTTGCGGTTCAAAATCATTTTTGTTCTTTGGCAACTTCTAATCGGCACCAGGCGTACAACGCGTCGTAAACATCAAGCTGGTGTTCGAGGTTCTCCATATCCTCTGGAAAGCGCAGGCTGTAGCCGCTGGCAATCGCTTCCAGGCCGGGCGCGATTGGATCGTCGGCAATATCTTCGCTGACATCCGCGGCATGGACAATTTTGGCGAGGCGCAAAAGTCCAGGCTCTTTGAGTCCGTATTTTAGAATGATGGCCTCAAACGAACAACGTCCATCCGAGCCATGACCCAATTCCACGCCGGGCGCGTCGAAGGGAATCGCTCCGGTTTCTTTGGCAACTTTTTCGATCTGGCTGGCGGGCACAAATAGAAATTCCGCTTCGTTGTCAATGAAGCGGGTGATCAGCCAGGGACAGGCCACGCGGTCCACGTGGACATGCGAGCGGGTTACCCATTTCATGTCGTCTTTCTCCTTTCGGATCATTATAAAACCTGAAACATCCAATAGTCGGATAAAATAAGACAAAATAATTTTTTGTGAGGTAATCGTGGCAACCACAGGTTTGGTAAAGTCATCGTTCCCAATAAAGTACGTTGCGCTGTTCGCCGCTTCCGTTCTGGTCGGCGCGCTGGCAGGCTTCCTCGGTTATTGGATCGGGCAGTATTTTTATGCGCTTTTTGTCTTTCCGTTTGTTCTTCTGATTATTGGCGCGATCCTGTATTTCCCGTTGTCGAAATTCCTGCGGACGTCCAACTGGCTCTTCAACGCATTCTGCGGACTCTTGATGGGCCTGATGATTTTCTTGACCTTTCATTATGTGGAATATTCCCTCTTCCGCGCCAAGAATATCAGCACGTTTGAAGTATCCCGGAATCTGGATCAATCTGCTGCGTCGAAAGCCGTGGATGCCTTTCTCCAGGAACAAACCGGCGCCGGTGGATTCATCGGATTTATAAAATACAAAAACGCCCAATGGAATCCGTATGTGTTTTACTATGAGCAGGAAGGAAAAATCGTCCGCACCTTCAAAGTCTATTTGCATGGCAGGAATGGATGGCTTTATCTGGCGGGCGAAGCGGCGGTGTTGCTGGGCGGCTCGGCTCTGCCCGTTTTTTGGCAGGGGAGGCGGTTTTTCTCGAAGAGGAAGACAATCTGATATTTTCCCGCGCTTATTTGTGACCCGTCACATTTGCATGCAGACGATTTGACTCGTTCAAGTCGCAATACAGCGAATCGGGGTCGCAGTCCTCGCATTCGAGTTGAAGCGTGGCATGTGCAATGTTGTACCGGCGGTAAACCAGTTCGTTGACCCGGCGCTGAATGTCGGCGCCCGCGCTGATGGATACATCGTTTGTCAAAATGTGCGCGGACATTGTCCGCAGATTTTTCGTTAAGCTCCAGATGTGAAGGTCGTGAACGCCTAACACACCCTGGACCCGCATAATGTCGCGCACCATCATGCTGGCATCCACATCACGCGGCGTGGACTCGAGCAGGATGTTGATGGCCTCGTGCAAAATGCCCCACGCGTTCCACAGGATCAGGAAGCCGATCAGGACACTGACGAATGGATCGAGCCAGTCGGCATGAGTGAAATAGATGATGATGCCGGCAACAACCGCGCCGACAGTGGAGAGAACGTCGCTCATCAGGTGAATGAATATCGAGCGCAGATTCAAATCACGGTCGCTGCCGCGGTGGACCAGAAGCGCCGTGACCAGATTGATGACCACCGCAATCAACCCGACTGCAATCAACACCTGCGACTTGACTTCGGGCGGTGAGAGAAAACGCCGATATGCTTCGTAGAAGACGCTCAGCGAAATCAACACCAGCGTCGTCGAGTTGACCAGCGCCGCCAAAATGCCGGCGCGATGATACCCATATGTTTTTTGCGAATTGGAAGGCCGCGTTGCGAGTCGGACCGCATACCAGCTGATTCCAAGCGCAATCACATCCGTGAGATTATGCGCGGCATCCGTGAGCAAAGCGAGGCTGTTGGCAAAAAATCCAGCCGAGGCTTCGACAACCACAAATAACGCTGTTAGGCCAAGTGAAAGCGCCAGACGGGAAGTGGTTTGTCTGGCAACATCGTTGAGATGAGAATGGGTATGAATTTGTTGAGACACAGTGGAACGATTATAAAACAAAAGGCGGACTTATGCCCGCCCGGCGACCGTTCACTGAAAAGCCGATTGCCGCATCAGCCTCCCAGCGCTTCATTCAACCAATCCAGGAAGCCTTTTTCCTTCGGCGTGACGCTGGTTCCCATTGTCTTGGCCAATTTTTCGAACAATTCGCGTTGTTCCTTTGTCAATTTGGTTGGGACTTCGATGTTGACAATCACCAGCTGATCGCCGCGGCCATTACGGCGCAGATACGGCACGCCCTTGCCTTTAATGTGAAAGACCTTGCCCGGCTGTGTCCCGGCAGGGATTTTCAATTTCTCTTCACCGTCCAGCGTCGGCACCTGGATTTCCGCGCCAAGCGTTGCCTGCGCGATATTGATATCGAGATTCAAGATGATATCGTTCTCCCGGCGTTTGAAAAATTTATGCGGCCTGACATCCAAAACCAGAAACAAACTTCCGTTCGGTCCGCCGTAAATACCCGGCCCGCCCTCGCCCGCCAATCGAATCTGCGTGCCGCTATCCACACCTGCTGGAATTTGAACTTTCTTCGTAACGCGCTTGCGTTCAAGGCCGCTGCCGTGACAGGTTTTACAGGGCGATGAAATGATTTCTCCGCGTCCATTGCAAGTTGGACACGTTGTGGTCTGCAATACCTGACCAAAGAAACTCTGCCGCACTTGTTGAACTTCGCCGCGTCCGCCGCAGGTCGAACAACGAATGGGTGACGTGCCCGGTTCCGCGCCCGAGCCGTTACAGCGCGAACAAGTTTCCTCGCGTTCGAATTCGATTTCCTTCTCGACGCCAAAGACCGCCTCTTCAAACGTCAACGTGACCTGCATTTGTAGATCGCGTCCCCGCCTCGGCGTCCGGCGTGAACGACGGTTTCCGGTCGAGAATCCAAATTGGGCGAAGAGATCGTCAAAGAGATCGGCGAAGTCCATGGTGTAATCATGGAAACCGCCGTTCATGTTGCCCAGGCCTTCCTTGCCGAAGCGGTCGTAACGGGCGCGCTTCTCGGCGTCCGATAGAACCCCGTACGCCTCGTTGATCTCCTTGAATTTTTCCTCGGCGTCCGGTTCCTTGTTCACATCGGGATGATACTGGCGCGCCAATTTGCGAAACGCCGATTTGATTTCATCATCGCTTGCGTTTCGTCCAACGCCGAGAATATCGTAGTAATCGCGATCGCTCATGAGTTTGCAGGTTACATTTTGACAGGTTGGCAGGTTTCAACTTTTGAACTTGCCAGCCTTTCGATTGGAAACTATTCCTTAACTTCGCCGTCCACAACGTCCGGCCCGGCGTTAGATGGGCCCTGGCCTGATTGACCAGTTTGACCCTCGCCCGCGGCATTCGGTTGTTGATAGACAGACGCGCCGATCTTTTGGATGGCTTGCCCCAATGCCTCCGCCGCGGACTGGATGGCGGCCACATCCTCGCCCTGCGCGGCCTTCCTGACTTCAGCCGCCTTCGCCTCGACTTCGGATTTGACCTCGGCTGGGATTTTATCCCCAAATTCCTTCAATGCTTTTTCGGACGCATACACGGTATTATCCGCATGGTTGCGCGCTTCGATGAGCCCCTTACGTTTGCGGTCTTCTTCTGCGTGAGCTTCCGCGTCTTTGCGCATCTTCTCGATTTCCGCATCCGACAAACCCGATGAGGCTGTGATCGTGATGTGCTGACTGCGCCCGGTAGCCTTATCCTGCGCGGTGACTTTGAGAATCCCATTTGCGTCAATATCGAATGTGACTTCGATCTGCGGGACGCCGCGCGGCGCGGGCGGAATTCCATCCAAAATAAATTTGCCGAGCGATTTATTATCCGCGGCCATCGGACGTTCGCCCTGCAAAACGTGGATTTCGACTTGAGTCTGATTATCGGATGCCGTTGAAAAGATTTGACTGCGGCGTGTGGGGATGGTTGTGTTGCGTTCGATTTGCGGCGTGGCGACCCCGCCCATCGTCTCGACGGAGAGCGTGAGGGGCGTCACATCCAGCAGAAGAATATCTTTGACTTCGCCGCCGAGCACGCCCGCTTGAATCGCCGCGCCGACCGCGACCACTTCATCGGGATTGACGCCTTTATGCGGTTCCTTGCCGAAGAAGGCGCGCACGCGTTCCTGCACTGCAGGCATGCGCGTCATGCCGCCGACCATTACCACCTCGTTGATCTGACTCGCGGTGAGTCCCGCGTCTGCAAGCGCCTGCTTGACGGGCGCAATGGTGCGGTCCACCAAATCAGCCGTGAGCTGTTCGAGCTTCGAACGCGTCAAGGTTGTCACCAAATGTTTCGGACCGCTGGCGTCGGCTGTGATGTAGGGCAGATTGATTTCAGTCTGCATCATGGTCGAGAGTTCGATCTTGGCTTTCTCGGAGGCCTCCTTCAAACGCTGAAGCGCCTGACGGTCGCCGCGCAGATCAACGCCGTTATCTTTTTGGAATTGATCGGCAAGATAATCCATGATGCGCTGATCGAAATCATCGCCGCCGAGGAAGGTATCGCCGCTGGTCGAACGGACTTGAAAAACGCCGTCGCCCACATCGAGAATGGAAATATCGAAGGTGCCGCCGCCCAAATCATAAACGGCAATGATTTCATTTTTCTTTTTATCGAGTCCATAAGCCAGCGACGAAGCGGTCGGCTCGTTGATGATGCGCAGCACTTCAAGTCCTGCGATCTTGCCCGCGTCTTTGGTCGCGTTGCGTTGTGCGTCATTGAAATATGCTGGAACGGTGATGACCGCCTGCGTGACCGGCTCGCCAAGATATGCCTCGCAGTCGGCTTTGATTTTGGCGAGGATCATGGCAGAGATTTCGGGCGGGCTGTAATCTTTGCCGTCGAGTTTGACGCGCACATCGCCATTCGCCGCCTCGTTCACCTCGTAAGGCACGCGTTTTTTCGTGCGCTCCACTTCGGGATCATCGAACTTGCGTCCCATAAAACGCTTGATCGAAAAGATCGTATTTTGCGCGTTGATGATGGCCTGGTTGCGCGCCACGCGCCCCACGAGGCGTTCGTGATTTTTATTGACTGCTACAACAGATGGCACGAGTCGTTCGCCCTCGGACGATGGAATCACAATCGGTTCGCCGCCCTGCATCACCGCGGCGACTGAGTTTGTCGTGCCCAGATCAATACCAATGATTTTTGCCATGATTTCCTCATTTGAAAGTTTGTGGGTTGGCGGGTTTGAATGTTGCCGGTCTACCTTAAAACCTTCAAACCTGCCAACCTTCAAACCTGTCAACCTTTAAACCTGCCAACCTTCAACCTGCCAACCTTCAAACTTATTGTTAACTACCGCGCCACCCTCACCATTGCGGGGCGAAGGACGCGGTCGCCCAGCATGTAACCGTTCTGCACGACTGCGATCACATGTCCGCTTTCGACGCCCTCGGCGGGTTCGTGCGAAATCGCCTCGTGGAAATTCGGATCGAATAATTGACCCTCGGCTTCGATGCGCGTCACGCCTTCGGATTCAAGGATGGATTGCAGTTTCTTGTGGATCAACTCAATTCCACTGACCCATGCCCCCGAATCGGACGGGCGATTTTGAAGGGCGCGATCCAGATCATCCAACACGGGCAGGATTTTTTTGATAATGTCCCCTTTCATCAAGACCTTCATTGTCTCCTGATCGCGCTGGACGCGGTTCTTGTAATTGATGAATTCCGCCTGGGCGCGCTGCCAGCCATCCAAATGTTCGGCGACCTTGGCCTCGGCTTCTTCGAGACGTTTCATCAATTCTTCCAAATCGGCCCTGGGCTGTCCGCTCTCTACGGTTTTTTCCTCCACCGCTTCAGCTCCAGCTTCGCTGATTTCTTTTTCCTTTTCTTGATTTTTGTCTTGCTCTTTCTCTGTCATACTTGCACTCTCACGATTCGAAATTTGATAATTCGATGTTCGATTGCAAGTATCGAATCATCGAATCCGTTATTATTTATTCGCCGGCAATCCGGTCGTTCACAAAATCGCTCAACAGCCCGGCCACATAGCGGACTGTCGGAATGGCTTTTGTATATGGCATTCGCATCGGCCCGACGACGCCGAGCGAGCCGGTTGCAAGTCCGGGGACGCCGTAACGCGCCAGCACCATCGAACACTGACGAAGTTCTTCCCAGCCGCCTTCGTCGCCGATCAACACCTGTAATCGGCCCACAGCGCTGTTTGCCAGTGCGCTTTGAAGCACATCCTGTAAAGCCGATGGCTCGGCGAAAAATCTTAGCGTGCGTCTTGCTTCATCCGATTCGTTGAACTCCGGCTCCGATAAAACATAGGTCAGACCATCGGTATAGATTTCACCAGAAATACCTTCTGAGGCGCGCCGCATTTCTTGCAAGATCAAGATCAGGATATCCTGCTCCAGCGCATCGGGACGAGTGGTCAGAGCCGCGATGTCATCGGCTGTCAGACCCGCTAAAAGTTTGTTCAGAGCCGCCGCGGTCTGGCTGAGTCGTTCCTGACCAACCGGGCTGGTCAGCGTCAGGATTTGTTGCAGCACCTCGCCGCCGGCAAGGACCAGCACCATCAGCACCTGACGTCCTTGCGTGGAAATCAATTCCAGGTGTTGAAAACGCATCTTCTCCGACCTCGGTGCGATAACCACAGAAATACCCTGCGACTGGTGGGCAAGAACGGATGCCGCAAGATGCATCCACTGTTCGAGGTCCGGTTGCACTTGGAGGAATTGATGCGATATGGTATGCCGCACAGCGACGGGCAATTCCGCCTCGTTCATCATTTGCGAAACAAAGAAACGATAGCCTTCCTCCGTCGGCACGCGTCCCGCCGAAGTATGAGGCTGGCGCAGATAACCCATTTCGGTCAAGACGGCCATTTCGTTGCGGATGGTCGCGGGGGAATATCCAAGGTGGTAGTGTTCGGCAAGCCACTTGGACCCGACCGGCTGGGCGGCGTCTATGTAGTCGCGCACGATTAACAGCAGAAGCGCTTCCTGGCGTTTGGTGAGTTCGGACATGGATTTCATAAGTTGGCACTCTCCTCGGAGAGTGCCATGAAAGTGGATAAATCATAACATGCGGGCGAGAAGAGCGTCAATAAGAGGAATATAAGAATAAAAAAAGCGGCAGATTCTGCCGCTTTTTTCCATGATGCAGCATCAAGGTTGGGAGAGCGGACGCCATGCCGGATCAAAATCATCGCCCGGGTCGGTGGTGAGCCGGACGCGTTGGTCGCCGGTGATCAGAGAATAGAAGATATCCTGATTATTATTCTGGCTGATTCCTTCGAATACACACCACAGACCATCGGGGGAGAGATGAAGATTTGCAACCGGCAATGGACTCAGCTTCTTTACTCGATCTGCCTGGCCCGTATTGCGGTTTTCGTAGAGAAGGCTCATCACCCATGGGAAAATCGGACCGCTGGCGTTGCGTTCATTGAAGTAGATGGTTTTTCCATCTTTCGACCATACAGGCGAGTAATCCCAATAAGATTGACCGCTTCGCACTACCTGTTGCTGGCCCTGACCCGTATCTGTCATCGTCCAAATCTGATAAACGCCAAGGCGCTTGACGGTATAAGCGATCTGATTGC
>JBHORD010000126.1:0-21727 GCA_042408355.1 Anaerolineales bacterium | reverse complement strand
CAACCAGACAACCATCGTAATTTATAAGCCAAAACTTTATACGCTTCGTTATCTGATTACAACCTTTGGTATCTCCAGCCCTAATCAAATCATTTTTAAGAACGATCCGTCTTCCAACGTGGATATTGCCGTAATGCTGGGAAGCAATTGGGTTGGAAAACTGCCTGCCGGTTATTGAGGTTTGAAAAACCGGGGAATGAAGAACGCCGCATTTCAACAACGGCGTTCTTTTTTATTGCTGTTGGAATGTGAGATGCAATCCGCCCAAATAACTTTGATTATTCGCGCCGGGGCAGGTGGGCGCAGTCAGATTTGGAACCGGCGAATCGGAATTGGCCACGCGCACCGTATAACTTACGCCCGATTGCATGATGTAATCTGCATAGCCGTTGGCAATTTCCGGCTTGAAGCCCGTGAAGATATGCTCCTCGCCGCCGCTCCAGGTAATGATGATCTCCACACCGGGCGCTTGATGGCGATGGCTGTCCAGAACTGTAATTTGCATCAGGCCGTCAGTTAGATCGGGATTGCAAATGGATTCCTGGCTGACGAGTTTATAGGGCGCGCCGGGCGTTGGAGTCGGCGTGTAAGTTGGACGCGGCGTCGGCGTGTCGAAGATCTGCGGCGCGCCAGCGGACTCAGCCGCCGTTGGCGATTCAATTGGCGCAGTCGGCGTATCATTCGCGGACGTTGCGGCGGCTTCCGTTTCAAAGACTGCCGCGGCGCTGACAGTTGGTGTGACGGCTGGCGGCGTATTCGTCGCGGTTGGCAATAAACTGGCGACTCCCGATTTCAAGTCGCTGGCAAGCGCGGCGACCTGTTGAACGGCGTCAAAAGACGCGCCCGATGCCAGCATCCGTTGGGCCTGCGCCGTCAACGCCTGAACGGGATCTGCGTCGCCGAGCAGGGCAAGGCGCGCTTTTGCGCGGTCAAGATTATGTGTGGCCGAATATGCCGCCGCAATCGCAACGCGGAACTGATCTTTGAAATCCGAACGCAACGTATTGGGAACCGTATTGATATAACGAACCGGCGCGATGACCCATGCATATGCCAGGCCGATCCCGAAGCCAACCAGCAAAGCCAATGACCACATCCACCCGTCGCGTTTTATCATGGCGCGCTCCCCGCGGCTGTTGGAGCAGGCTGATAAGCCTGCATGGCGCGCGTCAAATCTTGGAGGAGGGCAATATCGTTTGGGGCGTATCCGGCGGCTCGTCCGGTTTGAAGCGCCTGTGAGGCGATGAGGGCCGGCGGGTCACTTCCGAAGATCGCCAGCCGCTGTGCGGCCAGCTGCGCGTTTTGATCTGCATGATAGGCTTCGGCGACCATCAACACATAATCGGCGCGGTAATCGGCTCGCAGAGATGCGGGCGTCGTATCCACAAATTGAACGGGATTGATCACCCATCCGTAAAACAATCCAAGTGTAACGCCGAGGACGATTGCGACGAGAGGCGGAAGCCAACGCGGCATGGATTTATTTTGCCATAGGAATGCAAATCTCGACAGGGCGGGAAGGAGAGATTTATCGGGGCGCGAAACCTTAGCCTATGTAATCAGATATCCGGGCAGGAAACCGGCGGCGCCCAGAAACACTTCCTTACCGTTGCTATCTCTCGATCCTGGCGGGGTTCGAAAGGTTCTGCCGCGCCGGGCCTGCCCGGACGGCTCACAGGATACACGAGTTAATCGAGGATGTCAATCGAAGCCGTAAACGATTGATTGAGGTTTTCTTTGTCCGTTATTGATTCCAATGCGCCGATGACGCCGGAGCGGCATCCCGCTCGCCGACGACAAATAGCCTTCCCCAGTTGAGGTCGCCGTTTTCGGTAATACAGGTTTGAAATGCCACATGCCGCGAACCTGCATAGATTTTGTTGAATAATTGGCTGTTTGTCAGATATTGTCCGGTATCAAGGTCAATAAAATTGCTGTTTGTGCTGGAAGGGTTTGTGGCCTGATACCGATATATGCCGGCAACCCGGAATGCTTCCGTGTGGCCGTCGCCGTACACCAAAATGATTTGTTTTCCGATGCTCAATTGCGAAAAGTACTGTCCGCTTAAATAATTGTGTGCCAGCAGACCGATGTTGCCATATTGAGCCGCGAGACTGAACTGTGTCAATGTGCTGGCAATGGATGAAACGTAAGCCGGGTTCGATGCCGGCTGTTGAACAACGGGCAGGGCGAAGACTCCCTCAACGTAAACGCCGGTCAGATTGTCTGCGTTTCCATTTTCAACCGACGAGATGAAGGTGGCCAGATCTGGGATGGCGGATGCGGCGGCCGCCGGCGTTGGAAGGAGCGTCGCAGTGATCAGCAGAAGCAGGCTGAAAATTATCGCGTGGGGGTGCGAAGCTGTTTTGGATGCCATGGAAAGCTCTCCCTGATAAGGGCATCCGCAACAGCGCAAATACTGCTAACACGAGTTTTGTTTTGTGAGTGTGGAGTGTTCATATGTGTTCGGCAGCCTGGCAATCATGATGGCGCGTGAGCGTCATGTTAGACCCGTTGGCTTTGCGTCGCCGGTTTTCACCGGGTTTGCCCTTATCGAATCATCGAAAGGTTGAATTTGAAAGAAACAGCGAGCCCGGGAATCTCAGGCTCGCTTAAAGAAGAATGTCTCTGTCTTCGGCGGCCTGGCGATCATGGTGGCGTTTTGGCGTCACGTTAGACCCATTGGCTTTGCGTCACCGGTTTTCACCGGGTTTGCCTTTTCGGATGTTTCTTTCCGGTTGCATTTTATAACGTTTTTCCCCTTTTGCTATTTACGTTTCTGTTATCTTGTGATAACAGTGTTGTAAGCGGCCCGGCGTTCGACGCCGAACGTTTGACTCTCTTCTGCGCGCCCCAATTTTATGGCGGTTTTCCTTCCGGGCCTTCGTGTCACATTGACGCGGCTTGCCAGTCAGTGCAAGCCTTTGTTTTTGAAAATGGTCTTCCTGTTAAAAACGGTAGAACCATTTTGTTTTTGAGTCTGCTCAGAGTTCTCCGTCCCGGTCAAGCAATTCCAGGAATAATTTGACGAGGCGAGGATCGAAAAGGCGTCCTGCTTCTTTTTTTAGATAGGCGCGGACTTCGTCTTTTGACAGCGCCTTTCGATATGGGCGATCAGTTATCAACGCGTCCCACACGTCAATGATCGCAAACATGCGGGCGGTGAGCGGGATGTCTTCGCCTTTCAATCCGCGCGGATATCCGCTTCCGTCCCAGCGTTCGTGATGAGAGTAAGGGATGTCGAGGGCAGGTCGGAGATATGCGATGGGGGCGATCAATTCGTAGGCATAATCCGGATGCCTGCGCATTTCGTTCCATTCCTTTTCGTTCAACGGGCCTGTTTTTCTGGTGATTTCATCGGGGATGGCAATTTTGCCAATGTCATGGAGCAGTGCGCCCCGGCGGATATGGACGATTTCTGATTCCGGCAGGCCGAGGGCGCGGGCGACTCTGACCGTCATTTCAGTGACGCGTTTGGTGTGACCTTCGATCTCGCGATCGCGCAAATCGAGGGCGCGAATCCAGCCTTCGATGGTCTGGTCGTAGGCTTTCTGCAGTTCCCGGTGAGCGATCTGCAAAGCCTCCTCGGCGCGCTTGCGTTCGGTGATATTCCGCGACGCGGCCTGGATTTCGAGAACCTCGCCCGTTCTTTCGTCGAGGATGGCGCGCGCAGAAGTTTCCAGCCAGACATAAGCGCCGTCCTTGCGCTGGGCGCGGTAGGAAATGGTGTAAACCGAATTCTTCCTCGGCTTGACAGACAGAACGGCCTCGACCTTCGGAAGGTCTTCCGGATGAACGAAGTCGAAGGCGCGCGTTCCTTCCATTTCTTTTTGGCTGTATCCGAGAATCGCCTCCACCGCAGGCGACACGTAGAGGAAAAAGCCTTTGGTGTCGTTCCGCGAAATCATATCGCTTGAATTTTCCGCTAGCAGGCGAAATTGCGCTTCGCTTTCTGCAAGCGCTTTCTGCATCCTGACTTTCTCGGCGCGCGCCATGCCTTGCGCGATTGCGCGCTCCGCGAGGTGAGGCATGTCCATCATGGACTCGGACGATTTCACTACATAATCGAGAGCGCCTTGTTTCAGCGCCTCGACGGCGATGTGTTCATTGCCGTAACTGGTCATAAAGATGACGGGGATTTCGTTCAAGTTGCCAACAGAAGAAAGCAATTCCATGCTGTCGCCGTCCGGCAGGCGCCAGTCTGCGATGATTAAGTCCGGCGCGTTCGCGTTCAGGAAGTTTTTCGCTTCCGCCAGTGTTTGGACGTGATGCAGGCGGACATTCTTGCCGCGGCTTTCGAATGAGCGCTGGATCAGTTCGGCATGGGCAATTTCATCTTCGACGAGAAGGATCAAAACAGGTTGATCTGTCATTTGCAATGGGAGAAAATGGTGGGGGGATTTTTTAACTCGCCTTACGCAGTAACATGAGATTTCTCTCGCATTTTCAGACGGCATGAATGCCGCATTGCAGGAAACTGCGTAACATCAGTTTTTAAATCTGGGGCTGTGTATTCCATCCCAGCCAGTAAAACCCCAGGTCCTCCATCAATTTTTGGAACTCTTCATAGCCCAATGGTTTCACAAGATAACTGTTGGCATGATTGTAATAGGCGCGGGCAACATCTTTTTCAGCCTCCGACGTTGTCAAAACAACGACGGGGATGCTCTTTAATTTTTCATCTTCCTTGATGATTTTCAGCACCTCGAGTCCATCTACGCGCGGCAGACGCAAATCCAGCAGGATCACGTGCGGGCGCGGGCTGGATTCGGGGGGCGCAAATTCGCCGCGCTGGAAAAGGTAATCGAGCGCAGTTTGTCCGTCGGTGAAGTGTTTGATTTTGTTTGCAATGCGATGGTCTTCAAGCGTGCGCATGACCAGTTCGGCATGATCGAGGTTATCTTCCACAAGCATTACAAGAACAGGTTCGCCATTCATACGCCGCTCCCTCAATAAAGTCATAAATTCATTGTAATCCCAAAGTGCGAATGAGGCCAAACTTTTTAGGTTTTCAACGGCAATGAGAAATAAAAAGTCGTGCCTCCTTTACCTGTAGACTCGACTCGGATTTTTCCGCCATGAACTTCGACGATTCGTTTTACAAGCGCCAGCCCCACGCCGGTTCCCTCGCTATCGGGGTTGAGCTTATTAAACAGGCCGAATATGCGCTCATGGAATTTTGGCTCGATGCCAATCCCGTTGTCGCGCACGAAAAATACCGCAAACCCGTCCGGTTCTGTGCCGGATATTCCAATTTCGATCACGGGCTGCGGCTGATCGCCCATGAATTTTGCGGCGTTGTCAACCAGATTCTGGACGACCTCGATCAAACGGGTCGGGTCGCCGCGGACAACCGGCAGATTTTCCTGAACTTTTACGCGGACGCCGTATTTCTCCAATTGGCCGCGCACGCGCTCAAGCGCTTCCTCCACAATGGAATGGAAGGGAATATCCTGGGTTGGATTCATGATCCGGCCCACGCGCGACAGCTCAAGCAATTCGTTGAGGAGCCGCTGCATTTTTTCTGTGGCGTCAATAATGCGGTTTACATCCTTTTGCAGAAGTTCCGTGTTGCCAGATTCGGCGTCCCTGGTTAAGAAGCCGGCGAAGCCGCGCATTGTGATCAAGGGCGACCGCAGATCGTGTGAAACCGTGTATGTAAATCGTTCGAGTTCCAGATTGCGCGATTCGAGCTCCTTGATCAACGCGGCGCGCTCTGTAAGCAGACGCGCGTTTTCGATGGCGTTTGCCACCTGTTCCATCATGGTTTGAAGAACGGTGATGTCGTCGTCCGAAAAAGCGGCTGGCTCCGAGGACTGAATGGTCATGGCTCCGATTACGTTGCCGCGTGAGATCAGCGGAAGCGCCGCCTCGGAACGCGTCAGCGGAAGAAAAGGATTCTTGAATCGAACGGCATCCTTCCCAACATCGAGTGCGATGCGGGGTTCGCCGTGTACAATGCACCATCCGATCATGGATGATTCGCTGACGTCGAGGACATGTCCCAGCGCCAGCATCTTTTTCCCCATTTCTCCGGTTGCGGCGCGCAGGACGGCGGTGTTGTTGCTGTCCACCAGGAATAGACCCACGTAATAGTAATTGAAACGCTCGCGGATCAATTCGACCACGGCGGGCATGAGCGTATCCAAATCCAGGATTGAGGAGGCGGCGCGGGAAACCTCCGCCGCAGTATGGAGTTGGGTGTTCCTGCGATTCATTTTTTTCAGCAATTCATTTTGCTCGTTTTCGATTCGCTTCCGTTCCGTTAAATCGGTGGCGACGATTACGGTTCCCTCCTGTTGACCGTTTTGTATGCGCGGCACCCCCGTGATTGACACGTGAACAATGTCGCCGGTGGATGTAATGTGGCGCACTTCGTACGCGGCGGTTTGTCCCTGCCTGCGCGGCTGGAGTGCGCGGTCTAAAATTGGAAGATCCTCCGCCAGGACAAAATCGTGCAGCGACTTGCCAATCAAAAACGATGGATCGTAATGGAGAATTCGAGCAAACGCGGAATTCACATACTGATATTTTGAATTCCTGTCTGTAAGGGCAAGGCCCTGGCCCAATTCGTTCATCACTTGAATTGCAGAATCTCTTTGCTCTTTGAGCTCAATCTCGATTTTACGACGCACCCTCAGTTCGGACTGGGCGCGCTGAAGCGCAAAGCGGACTTGCTCGGTTGCCATGTACATCAGCGCGGCGGCGACCGCAAAATAGATGACCTCCGCCAGCCAATTTAAAAACGGCGTGTTGGGCGGCTGGGAGGCATAAGGCACATATCCCAGCGATTGCGCCCAAATTATCAAAAGACCGCTGACGGCGCTTAGCGCCGCAAACACCATGGCGGTCGAATAATCAATCAGCACTGCCGCAGATAAGATGATGATTACATTGCCTGCAAAAGCGGGCGCCTGTGTGCCTCCGTTCCACGCATCTGCCATGAACAGAACCAGCCATGTTCCGGTTACCAGCAGAAGGCTGGCGGCTCGAGTCTTTTGTTTATAGATAAGCCAGTACACTGCCAGAATGACCGGATAGATGGGGATGGCCAGTCTTATGCGCGGCGTCAACCGCGGCGCAAAAACCGGTATCAGGATCGTATAGAAGAGCGCGGCGAGGAGAATTATGTTGGCAATAAGGGTCAAATGCCTTGTTTTGAGACTCTCTTCATCGTTTTCAAATACCGGCGGAGAAAAGAATCTGCAAATGGAGTGGAGCATTTATTTATTTTCCTTTTTTTGTTTTGCCGCCACCGGCAGAGTGAATACAAAAACGGAACCGCTTTTCGAGCCGTCCGACTCGACCCAGATTTTCCCGCCATGAACTTCGATGATGCGTTTAACCAGCGCCAGCCCAATGCCCGTTCCTTCACTGCCGGGGTCGAGTTTATCGAACAGACCGAAGATGCGCTCATGATATTGCGGGTCTATACCGATGCCGTTATCGCGCACATACAACACCGCCATGCCTGATTTGTCAAACCCGCGCGTGCCAATCTCAACGACTGGATTGGGCTGATCTCCCATAAACTTGACGGCGTTATCCAATAGATTTTGAACCACTTCGATAATGCGTTCACGATCCACGCGGACCACCGGCAGGCTTTCCGCTATCTTGACATAAACTCCCCGCTGACGGATTCGCCCTCCCGCCCGTTCCGCCGCGTCGTTCACAATTAAATCGAACGGAACGTCCTCGGCGGGCATGATGATGCGTCCAACGCGCGAAAGGTTCAGCAGATCTTCGAGCAAACGCCGCATTTTTTCGGTCGCATCGGTGATGCGTTGTAAATCGGCTGTGAGGCGGGCCTTATTGTTCGCTGCTATATCCCGTTCGAGGAACCCAAGGAAGCCGCGAATCGTAATCAGCGGCGATTTCAGATCGTGCGAAACGGTATATGTGAATCGTTCCAATTCCTCGTTTTTGGCTTCCAACTCGTGGATTAAGCGCGCCTGTTCGGCTTTCATCGCCTCGGACGCTTCTTTCTCAGCAAGAATTTCCCGCTGTCGGTCTGCTTCGACTTTTTCGCGATAGATAATGTTGCTGATGATCAGCGTCGCAGCGGTCGAGAGGAAGCCCGCCAATGGTAAAAGATCTGTGTATGTAATTTGTGAAATCGCAAGCGGCAGGAGAAGGACGCCGCCGATGACACAGGCGATCAAGAGAATGGCTGAACGCAGGGTCAACAGCGAGACCGCCAGGAGGAAACTCAAAATCAGCCATATCAAAATGGAGAATGTATTTGCCGGTTCATATCTCCTCTGGCTGAATAACACAACAAACGGAATGACGACCGTCCCTGCGATTGCCAAACCCAATGAGACACGGAACCAGCGGGTGCGGCTCAGAAAATACATGCAAAGCGAAACGAAGAATAAGCCGCCCAAAAACCGATAGAACGCCGGCGTGGCTTCGGGTTGCACCAGCGGACCGAAAAAAATGCCCGCCAAAGAGAAGAATGCGACCAGCCATGTCAGAGCCGCCAGGAATTGTATTTTGCGGAATACGATTGGATCTTTAACCTCGGCAAACGGCCCGACCCATATATCAATCATTCTCCGCAGCGCCTCCTCAAGCCGCGTATTTACATCTCTGATCTTCACAACACGCCTCCACGCTCCATAAAGCAAGTATAGCATTTTGTCGTTGATGGAAAGTCTCATGATATAATTTCGCCTCGTCAGGTACGCCAGATCATTTACAGGAGGATGAGCATGGATATCAGCACCAAGGAATTCAAGCACTGCAATCTCATCAAGGTCAGCGGCCGGGTGGATAGTTCCACGGCGCCGCAATTCACCCAGGCTCTGGAATCCAATTTCGATAAAGGCGTTTACAAGCTGGTGATTGATATGAGCGCCCTGGAATACATGTCCAGTGCTGGTTTTCGCGCTTTGCTGGCGGCCCAACGCAATTGCAAACGTTACAACCGCGGCGAGGTCTTTCTGGCCTCGGTGCCGGAACGGATTCGGGAAGCCCTCGATCTCGCCGGTTTTACAGAGTTGTTCAAAACGTTCAAGGATCCGCTCGAGGCGGTGGGCAGTTTTTAACAACATGGGTCAGGTTGCTTATTGAAGGGAGGCCGCCTCAGATCGCGGGTGAGGCGGCTTTCAATTGTCATGCCATTATTGACGTTTCCAGCCGATTTCAATTATCTCGATGAGATTCGTGAATTTGTCGGAGAAATTGCGCGCCGCGCCGGATTCTCGGAGAAGGACATTTATTCCATCCAGCTTGCCGCCGACGAGGCGGCGTCGAACGTCATCGAACACGCGTATGCAGGTTATTCCAACGCGACGTTTGAACTGAGCTGTGATTTCGAAAAGGACCGCCTGATCATTACTGTTCTTGATCACGGCGAACCGTTTGATCCGTCCAAGGTGCCGCTGCCCGATTTGAAGGCCGACCTTTCGGATCGCAAAATAGGCGGCCTTGGTATTTATTTGATGCGGAAGTTGATGGATGAAGTTCGATATGAAGTCACAGAGGCGGGGAATCGCCTGACTCTTATCAAGCGAAAGGTTTAACATGCGCGCCGAGAATCGTTCTCCCGATTTTTCGGACTGGCGTGAAATAGCCAGTTTGGGGGAACAACTGGTCAGTACGGCTTCCTTGATTGCCCAGCGCGATCGGATCGTTTCGATGACGAGCCGGTTGATCGCGGGCCGCGTCGATGTTTGGCTCCACGAGAATCTGTTCCGTCTTCCGGATTGGGATTCAAAAAGGCAATTTCCGCCGCGCCCTCCGCTCGAGGGAATGCAGCGCGTGATTAAAACGCGCAAGCCGTTTGTCCGGCGCGCCCCGAAAAAATCGAATTCGAGAAAGACCTTTGCCGCGATTCCGATTGAAGATCAGGGTTTTATCCTCGGCGCTTTGCAGGTCACGCGCCCGCGGGGGCCCGACTTCACGAAGGAGGAACTCGAATTGCTGGAGAGCATTGCCAGCGTCGTTGCGGTGGGATTGTACGCTTCGCACCGCGTCGAAGTGGAGCGCTTCCGGCTGGGACAATTGAATCTTGTCGGCGAAGTCAGCAAACAGATTGCCAATGTATTGGACATTAACGAACTGGCCCGCCGCGTCACTGAACTTATTCAACGGACATTTCACTATTATTATGTCGGCATTTTTACGTTGAGACCCGGCGCCACCCATTTGCGGTTCCGCGCCAGTTCCAGCGCCGCGCCCAGGGGGCGCCAAAAAAATTTGCTTGGCTTTGAAGTGGAAGTGGGACAGGGGCTGATCGGCGAGGTCGCGGCAACCGGCGAGCGCATCGTCACCGCGGACGTTCGGGCGGATCCGCGTTATCGTTATATCGAACGCCTGCCCGAAACCCGTTCCGAAGCCGTCATCCCGCTCAAGCTGGAAGACCGCGTGCTCGGCGTTTTGGATATTCAATCGGACCGCTTTAATGCCTTTCATCCCAACGACTTGATCTTGCTGCAGGCGCTTGCGGATAATATCGCCCGCGCCGTGGAAAGCGCGCGCCTGTATAACGATGTCCATCGCCGCGCCGAACAGCTGGCGCTTGTGGCGGAGGTCAGCAGAAGCGTTACGTCAACGCTTGACCTCGATGAATTGATGGCTGAGGCGGCGGAGCTCATTCACCGCAAATTCAATTATTCCTATGTTCATCTGTTCACCGTTCACCCGAACCGCCGTTTGATCGAATATGAGGCAGGCAGCGGCCAAAAGAGTCAGGCGCTCGAAGGGTACACCATTCCGCTGGACGATTCCGAGGGCATCATTCCGTGGGTGGCGCGCGAAGGCAAGGCTGTTCTCGCCAATGATGTGACCAGGGACGCGCGTTATCGTCCTTCGCCCCTGCCGCCCAAGAACACGCGCTCCGAATTGACCATTCCGCTTTTATTTGGCGAACGCGTCCTCGGCGTGCTCGACATTCAATCCGATCGTTTGAACGCATTCACGGAAGACGATTTGATTTTGTTCGAAGCCGTCGGCGGGACGATCGCCGCCGCCATCCGCAATGCGGACCTTTATCGTTCCGAACAGTGGCGGCGTCAGGTGGCGGACAGCCTGCGCGAAGTGGCCGGTTTGCTTTCCGAACACATCGGCGTGGATGAAGCGCTTGAAATGATTTTGACTGAATTGGAAAAAAACCTGCCGGTGGATGTTTCCGCCATTTGGCTGTTAAACGACGGCGAACTGTATCTTGCCGCAGTGCATGGCGGCGATGCGGAAACTATTGAGCAAATCCGGCTTTCCTCGCCGGAAGCCGATATTGCTCTGAGGCAGGTCATGCTGGCGAAAGAGCCGGTCATTCGCAAACCATCCGATCCGATGGGCCCCTCGGCTTTAGCCGCCGGTTTTGACAATACGTGTTCTGCGCTGGCCGCGCCGTTGCGCGTCAGCGACCAGCCGGTTGGATTGATTTCCCTCGCTCATCATCAGCCGGGGCGTTATGGTCATGAAGCGCAGGCTATGACGGCCACGTTTGCAAGTTATGCGGCGGTCGCCATCGAAAACGCGCGGCTTTATGATTCGGCGCAGGAACAGGCATACGCCTCGGCGGCTTTACTGCAGGTCGCACAGGCGGTCGTGAGCCTGAGCGATTTGGATGAAATCCTCGGCACGATCGTCCGCATTATGCCGATTTTGGTCGGCGTGGAGCGTGCCGCGCTTTATCTTTGGGATTCGAGCCGCGCCGTTTTCATTCCGAAAAAAGAGTATGGCTTGAGCGGCGCGGCAAAGGAAGCCCTTTGGAATCATGAAATTGCGCCGGATGAATTTCATATGCTCGATGCGGCGCGCAAACAGGGTCAAATTGTGGCGTATGGACTCAAGCCAAAGGATACGCCTGAAAAATGGCCGCGCTTGCGCCCCGTAATTCACGCGGATGAAGTTCTGCGCCTCGACCAAAAATTGTTGATCGCGGTTCCGCTCCTCATCAAAGCTGACTTGTTTGGCGTCTTACTGGTCGAGGAAGCGGAGGGCGGGCGACGCTTCCGGGGGCGGCGGCTGGACATCATCAACGGTATTGCTCAACAAGCCGCGCTGGCGATTCAAAATGATCGCCTGCAAAAAGAAATGGTGGAACGCGAGCATCTCGAAACTGAAGTGCAACTGGCGCGTCAAATCCAGCAGACATTCATCCCGGAAAATTTGCCTCAGCATCCCGAATGGGAACTGGCGGCGCGCTGGAAGACCGCGCGCCAGGTCGGCGGCGATTTTTACGATGTGATCGAATTGCCGAATCACAAATTGGGACTCTTCATCGCGGATGTGGCCGATAAAGGCATGCCCGCCGCTTTGTTCATGGCGCTCACGCGGACCTTGATGCGGGCCGCCGTTATCGAGAACCCCTCTCCCGCCGACGCATTGCGGCGCGTCAATGAATTGCTGATTCCCGATACGCGTCAGGGAATGTTTGTCACGGCGGTTTATGCGGTGCTGGATGAAACCACCGGCGAGTTCACTTATGCCAACGCCGGCCACAATCCTCCGCTATGGGTGCGCGCCGATGGACAAATCGAAAAGTTGACGCGAACGGGCATTGCGCTGGGGGTGCTTGTACCCAACAATATCACCCAGCGGACGATTCAACTTTTGCCGGGGGAAAGCGTTTTGCTTTACACCGACGGATTGACCGAGGCATTTTCCTCGGACGGCGAAATGTTTGGAGAAGCGCGCCTGCTCTCTGCCCTCCAATGCGAAGCGGCTTCGGCCGAATCTTTGCTCGATGCTGTCGAAACGCGGGTGGATGAATTCGTCGGCTCCGAACCCGCCTCCGACGATTTGACGATGCTGGTGGTTCATCGAAAACATCCCGCCGATTCGAAAACCGAATTTGCCCGTTCGTTGTAACCGGCGATGATTTTTGAGTTTACAAAAATTTTACATCCCCGCCATACTGCTATAACCGCATACTCCTAGAATCGCCGCTGTAAATCGAACAAAGGAGGTTCGAATGTCAACGATAACAATGTGGTTCAAAAAGACTTTGTTGGCGGGGCTGATCGCCGCGCTGGGTTTGGTCTCGATTCCGCTTGCCAGCGCGTATGCGTCAGGTCCATCCGACCTTGGAACGCCGACTCCGTCAAATACGACAACGATACCGGCGGACCGCCTCCAGCGCGCCTTTGCGAGGGAACAGAAAATTTATAACCGGCTTGGCAAATTATTTGATAACGCCAATCCGCGTCTGACGAGATTCGAAAATTTCATTGATAAAGCCAAAGCCGAAGGCAAAGATGTCACCGCTTTGCAATCCGCCTTGAATGCGCTCGAAGCGGCGCTGACGCAGGCGCAGTCTACTTATCAAAGCGCTCAGGGCGTCATTGCCTCCCATGCAGGTTTTGACGCGTCGGGCAATGTCACTGATCCGGCCGCGGCTCTTCAAACCGTCAAAGATTTGCGCAGTGACTTGAAAGATATTCGGCAAACAGTCATTCCTCCGTTGAAGGCTTTGCGCCAGGCAATCCGGGCATTCCGCGAGGCCAACTCGCCCAACCTGGCTCCGTCTGCGACGCCGAGCGGCGGATAAATTTGCTCGAACCGATGACGGGACACGGCGCACAGCCGTGTCCCGGCGCGTTTGTATGGCTTTCACAAGGCGCTCTTTGGGATTAATTTTTTCCATGTCACGCGGGCGCTCCCGACGTTGAGAATGCCATGGGCGCGTTGGTTTGCATGCTTGCCTGACTTGCGTCTCGGTTGTATACTGACTAAAAAATTCCAAACGGAATTTAAAGCAAGAAGGAGAATCTATGTTTACGACCGAAGGCAAAAAGATCATCCAGACGGAAAAAGCGCCCAAAGCCATTGGCCCATACTCGCAAGCCATTCGCACCGAGTTTATGGTGTTCACTGCCGGGCAAGTCGGATTGGACCCCGCCAGCGGCGAATTGGTGGAGGGCGGAATCGAAGCGCAGACGCGCCGGGTTCTGACAAATCTCAAAAATGTTTTGGAAGCCGCCGACTCCGGCTTGAATTATGTCGTCAAGACCACGGTTTTTTTGAAGGATATGAATGACTTCGCGGCGATGAATTCCGTTTATGGCGAATTCTTTCCCGAGAATCCGCCGGCGCGCAGCACCGTTGCGGTCGCCGCTTTGCCAAAAGGCGCGCTGGTGGAAATCGAAGCAATCGCCATGTTGCAGCCGCCGCGCGGCGACTGATCCCGATGACTGATCGAGTTTGCCATGCCGTCTGAACTAATCCTGCTTGTGGATGACGAGCCGCCCATCCTGCAATTGGCGCGCATGTATCTCGAGCGCGAAGGATTTCACGTTCACGAGGCAAGAGATGGCGAAACCGCGCTGGAGGCCGTTTCACGTTTGCGGCCCGCGCTGGTTGTGCTGGATGTGATGCTTCCCAAATTGGACGGCTTCGAGGTCTGCCGGCGTTTGCGTTCCGCCAACAATAATGTGGCTGTTTTGATGCTGACCGCCCGCGACGAGGATATTGATAAGATTCTTGGCCTCGAACTGGGCGCCGACGATTATCTGACCAAACCGTTCAATCCGAGGGAACTGGTGGCGCGCGTCAAAGCCATTTTGCGGCGCGCCGAGGCCCGTCCCGATTCAAATGGCAAGTCCATCCATCTGGATAATTTGACCATTGATTCGTCCAGCCGCGAGGTCCGCCTCGGCGCCCGGACCCTCGACCTGCGCGCACAGGAATTCGATTTGCTCTTCACCCTTGCCAGTCAGCCCGGACGCGTCTTTACTCGCGAGCAATTGCTTCAGCTTGCCTGGGGCTTTGACTTCTATGGCCAGACGCGCACGGTGGATGTTCACATTGCTCATCTGCGCAAAAAACTGGACGGCGGCAAGGTGAAGATCGAAACTGTCACAGGAGTTGGGTACAAGCTGGTTGTTTAATTACGCATTGCATGTCATGCAATGCGTAATCCGAAAATGTTTTCTTCTCTTCGTTCCCGTCTCTGGCTTAGTTATGCGATTTTGATCGTCACAGCTCTTGCGGTTGTGGCGATTGTTTTGATTTTCTACATCGTCAGCAATCCCGTTTTGTATCGTCAGACGGAAGCGCGCCTGCGCGCCGCGCAAGAAATATTAGCCGCCCAGCCTGCGCTCCTGACTCAAACACAGCCCGTAGACCGCCTTACGCCCATTGCGCAGATTCTCAATGTGCGTGTGCTGGTCTTCGCGCGGAATGGAGCCTTGCTGCGCGACAGCGCAAACAACGATGCCGCGATTTCTCTGCCGATTGCGCCGTTTATTCCGCGATTGGTGCCCACACTGCGCGATCTTTCTGGAAAAGTCTGGTTGTATTCGCTGAAGCAATTGCCGGATGGGAATTGGCTGATGGTGGCGGCTCTGCGTCCCAAAGTTGCCATCCTCTCGGTCTTGACCGACGAGCTTCTGGTTCCGCTGGCTGAAGGCGGATTGATTGCATTGTTGCTTTCCCTCATCCTCGCTTTTGCAATCGCGCGCTGGGTGGCTGATCCGTTACAGCAGATAATTGCCGCCTCGCGTACGATTCCAGTCCAGAGTGTAAAGCCCGTTTCGGAGGGCGGCCCGCGTGAGGTCCGCGAATTGACGCGTGCTTTCAATGCCATGCTGGCGCGGGTTTTGTCGGCCCAGCAATCCCAGCGCGATTTCGTTGCCAATGTCTCGCATGAATTGAAAACGCCGCTGACCTCTATTCAGGGATTCGCTCAGGCCATTTTGGACGGCACGGCGGATACGCCGGAAGCGCGGCAACAGGCCGCACAGGTGATTTATAACGAAGCCGGGCGGATGCACCGCATGGCGCTTGATTTGCTCGACTTGGCGCGGCTTGATTCCGGAACTGCGGACTTGAAGATCGCGCCTGTGAACATGGCCGCCCTGTTAAATGGCGTGATAGAAAAGTTTTCGCCGATGGCTTCCAATGCTGGCGTCAGTTTGCATTTGGAACTGGCAAATGACTTGCCGTTATTGAATGGCGACGGCGATCGCTTGTCGCAGGTTTTTACCAACCTTGTTGACAACGCGTTAAAATTTACGCCGCGCGGCGGGACGGTTTCCATCCGCGCTGTGCAAGATCGCGGCGAAGTGCAGGTGTCCGTCAGCGATACGGGCCAGGGAATTCCGGAGGACGCCATTGCTCACATCTTTGATCGTTTCTATCAGGCGGATTCGGCGCGGTCCGGCGGTGAAAAACATGGCGCGGGTTTGGGGCTGGCCATTGTGCATGATTTCGTGGCCGCGCACGGTGGTAGAATCAGCGTCCGCAGTTCCGTGGGGCGGGGCACGGCTTTTATTGTTCACCTGCCTTTGAATCCGAAATAGATCATCTTGCATAAGCGCTCCCGCCGCCTTGCCCCAAGGGATTCGTTGACTTTCGCAAGGGAACTAAACCTCCGTTTTTGGGAAAATATTTGTTTTCATGCCCCCTTTCGTATCAGTTATCATCCCATGTTACAATGAACAGGCGACCATCCGTTTTCTGTTGAACGCCCTCCTTGAACAAACTTATCCGCGCGCACAAATGGAAGTGGTGATTGCCGATGCGCTTTCGCAGGATGGAACGCGCCAGGTCATTATGGAATTCCAACGGGAGCATCCGGATCTGCATCTGCATATCGTGGATAATACGAAACGCACGATTCCATCTGGTTTGAACATGGCAATTGCGAAAGCGCGCGGCGAAATTATCGTTCGTCTCGATGCGCATTCCATGCCGATTGCCGAATATGTGGAGCGATGCGTGTCCGCACTGGAGGCGGGCCGCGGCGATAACGTCGGCGGCGTGTGGATGATCCGTCCCGGCGGCGCTGGCTGGATGGCTGAATCCATCGCGGCGGCGGCCGCGCATCCGCTGGGCGTGGGCGACGCAATGTATCGTCTTGCCGGGCGCGCCGGTCCGGTGGATACGGTTCCGTTCGGCGCGTTCCGCCGCGGGCTGATCCAAAAGATCGGCGGATTCGATGAAACGCTGTTGACGAATGAGGATTATGAATTTAATGCGCGCATTCGCAAATCGGGCGGCACAGTCTGGCTTGATCCGCAAATTCGTTCGATCTACTTCGCGCGCTCATCGCTAACGGATCTGGCAAAACAATATTGGCGCTATGGCTTTTGGAAATTCAAAATGCTCAGGCGTTATCCCCATACGTTGCGCTGGCGTCAGGCATTGCCGCCTCTTTTTGTGGCCAGTCTGATTTTCCTCGCCTTGCTTTCGGTTTTCTTTTCGCCGGCAGGCTGGATATTGTTGCTCGAGATCGTTTTTTATCTCCTTGTGTTGGCGGCGGCGGGCGCTGTCCTTTTTCTTCGTCAACGCAAACCGTTTCTCATCCCGGGTTTGATGTTGGCGGTCATGACCATGCATCTTTCCTGGGGAAGCGGATTTTTATGGAGTCTCGTTTCCGCACCGTTTAGCGATCATGGCTGATATACTGCGTCCCGGCCTGCGATTACGGCCCAACGAACACCGCTTCCTTCTTTTGCTGGGCGATCTGGCCGCTTCCATCTCGGCGGCGTTCCTGGCGTTATACGTTTGGAAGGAATATTTGCTTTATCGTTTGATCGAATTGGGCATGAGGCCGGAACGCGCTGAACTGTTGGTGAGAATCAGCGTTCCGTTTTGGTTTTATTTGCTTCCGCTTGGCTGGCTTCTCTTGATGGTCGAACTCTATGAACCGCACAGCGCCAGCAACTGGCGGAGGACTTTGCGCGGAATTGCGATTGCGGCCTTTGTGGGGATCGTGATTTATGCTCTGGTCTTTATTTTTAATCGGGACCCCGGATATCTGCCGCGCATCGTCGTCGGCGCGTTTATCCTGCTCGCCTCTTTCCTGACGTTGATCTGGCGCGCGGCTTATATCCGGCTTTACACCTCAACCGGCCTCCAGCGGCGCGTGCTGATTGTCGGCGCGGGCAAAGCGGGTTTGACGTTGGTGCGCGTGTATCGAACATTGAATCCGCCGCCGTTCAGCATCGTCGGTTTTATTGACGATGATCCCAAAAAATCAAAACGCACATTTGAGGGAATCGCCGTGCTTGGCACCAGCCGGCATTTGCTCGAGATCATAGACCGCTATCGTATTTCCGATCTGGTGATGGCGATCACCGGAGATGTGCAGGGCGCTACCTTCCAATCCATCCTCGACGCGCAGGAGCAGGGCGTGGAAGTCACGCGTATGCCGATTCTTTATGAAGAGATTACCCAGCGCGTTCCCATCCATCATCTTGAATCCGACTGGCTGATTCGCTCGTTTGTGGATCAATTGCGGGTCAGCGTTTCGTATGAAGTGTTTAAACGCTTGATAGACATCGTTGGCGGGCTGGCGGGGCTTTCGATTTTTGTGCTGACCTTTCCGTTTATCGCCATTGCCACAATGATAGACAGCGGCACGCCCATCCTCTATGCCCAGACACGCCTCGGCAAGGGCGGGCGCGTCTTTCGCATTTACAAATTCCGCACCATGTGTCAGGACGCCGAAGCGGATGGCGAGGCAAAACTCGCCGAGGAAAACGATCCGCGCGTGACGCGCGTCGGAAATTTCCTGCGCCGTACGCGTCTCGATGAATTGCCGCAATTTTGGAATGTGCTGCGCGGGGAAATGAGTCTGGTGGGGCCGCGCGCGGAACGCCCCGCGCTGGTCAAGCAATTCCAAAGGGAGATTCCGTTTTACCGCGCCCGACTGCTGGTCAAACCGGGGTTGACGGGTTGGGCGCAGATCAATTATGGCTATGTGGCGAATGTCACCGAGACGGCCGTCAAGCTGGAATATGATCTTTATTACATCAAACATCGTTCGTTCATGATGGATTTGATGATCGTACTGCGTACCATTGGAACGGTGTTAAGCCGGAAGGGAAGATAATGAGACGTTATTTGGTCACAGGCGGGGCTGGATTTATTGGATCGCACATCGTGCGCGCATTGCTCGAGCAGGGCGCGTTCGTCCGCGTGCTGGATAATTTTTCGAGCGGCAAGCGCGAAAACCTCGAGGGGCTGGCCGACTCAAAAAACGGTAGCCGCTTTGAAGTTCTGGAAGGAGACGTGCGCGACGCCTCCAAAGTCGCGGAGGCGGTGCGCGGTATCGAAATCGTTTTTCACGAAGCCGCTTTCGTCTCCGTTCCTGAATCGATGGAGAAGCCGCAGGATTGTTTCGATGTGAACGTCACCGGCACTTCGATTTTGTTCGAGGCGGCGCGTAAAGCCGGGGTGCGCCGCGCCGTGATTGCGTCGAGCGCGGCGGTGTACGGCGACTCGGAGGCACTGCCGTTGACGGAAGACGCGCCGCTCCGGCCGCAGTCGCCTTACGCGGTGTCGAAGCGCGTGGACGAAATGTATGCCGCGCTGTACACGCAATCGTTCGGGCTTGAAGTGGCTGCGTTGCGCTACTTCAACGTGTACGGCCCGCGCCAGCGCCCGGATTCGATGTATGCCGCGGCGGTTCCGATTTTTATCCGCCGATTGCGCGATGGCAAGCCGGTCACGATCTTCGGCGACGGCGGGCAGACGCGTGATTTGATTTTTGTCGGCGATGTGGTGCGCGCCAATTTGATCGCCTCCGAACATCCCGCCGCGGCCGGACAAATCTTTAACATTTGCACCGGCGCGGAGACGCGCATTTTGGATTTGGTCAATGTGTTGTATGAACTTTTCCCGAAAACGCCGCCGCCGGTTTTCGACGCGCCGCGCGCTGGAGATATTTATAAATCGCTTGGCTCGCCGGCCAAAGCCGAAAAAGTCATCGGCTTCAAGGCGCAAACTCCGCTGGCAGACGGATTGAGAGAAACGGTCGCATGGATGCAATAAAACGGAGGCCGCATTTTCGCAACCGCTATGTTTTGATTGGCGATGTGGCGCTCATCCTCGTTTCGGTGATGGGCAGTTTCGCATTGCGACTCGACGTTGGTCAATTGCCGTTTTATTTTCCGGCAATTCTTTTTATGTGCGTTGCGGCGCTGATTGTCAAAATCCCGACCTTTTATTTTTTTGGTTTGTACCGCCGCATCTGGATTTATGCCAGCACACATGAACTTCGTTTGATCACCGCCGCGGTGACAACCGGCTCGGTGATCACATCGGGCGTGATGTTGATCTTTTTATCACTGCATGTTGTATTGCCGGGCATGCCGCGTTCGGCGCTGGGCATTGATTGGCTGTTATCGCTGGTTTTGATCGGCGGCTCGCGCTTTGCTTTGCGGATTCTGGCAGAACAATCCGCCGCGCCGAAGAGCGGAAAAACGCGCCGCGCGCTGATCGTCGGCGCGGGCGACGCGGGCGCGCTGGTCGCGCGCGAACTTCAAAAATCGTCACAACTCAATTTGACGCCCATCGGCTTCCTCGACGATGATCCAATCAAACAGCGGCAGGAAATTTACGGCGTGCCGGTCATCGGAGTCATCAGCGAAATTACCGATGTCCTCGATAATCAAAACGTGGATGAAGTGATCTTCGCCATTCCGTCGGCGCCGGGGCGCGTGGTGCGGCTTGTCAACGACGCGTGTCGAATCAAAGGAATTCCCTCGCGCACGATGCCGGGTATTTATGAACTCATCGGCGGCCGGATCAGCGTCAGCCGTCTGCGCGAAGTGGACATTACCGACTTGCTTCGCCGCGAACCGCGCCGCATTCACGAGGAAATGATCGGCACAGCGTTGAGCGGCAAGCGCGCCCTGGTCACGGGCGCCGGCGGTTCGATTGGGCGCGAGTTGTCCCGTCAGATCGCGCGCTGGAATCCGGCTGAACTTGTCATTCTCGGTCACGGCGAAAACAGCATCTTTGAGACATTGCTCGAACTCAAAGAAGATTATCCATCGTTAAAACTAGAACCGGTCATCGCGGACATTAAAGATAAATCGCGTTTGCTTGACGTTTTTCGCAAACATCAAATCGAAGTCCTGTTTCACGCCGCGGCGCACAAACATGTCCCGTTGATGCAGGCCAATGTTCAGGAAGCGGTCTTGAACAATGTCATCGGCACGCGCAATGTGGTTGAAGCGGCTGTCGAGGCCAGCGTCGAGCGATTGGTTTTGATTTCCACCGACAAGGCGATTCGTCCCGCGAGCGTTTACGGCGCGACCAAACGTCTTGCCGAAATGGTCGTGCTTGATGCGGCGCGCCGCACGAAGCGCGCTTATTCTGTTGTCCGCTTTGGAAATGTGCTTGGCTCGCGCGGCAGCGTCATTCCGATTTTCAAACGCCAGATCGCCAGCGGCGGACCGGTCAAGGTCACGCATCCCGACATGGAACGGTATTTCATGACCATCCCCGAAGCCGTGCATCTTGTTTTGCAGGCCGCTTCGATGGGACAGGGCGGCGAGGCGTTTCTGCTCGACATGGGCGAACAAATTCGCATCCTCGATCTCGCCGAAGATCTGATTCGTTTATCGGGGCTTGAACCCGGACGCGATATCGAGATCGAATTCACGGGCATTCGTCCCGGCGAAAAACTGCGCGAGGAACTTTGGGAACAGGATAAGACCTACGAGAAGACCCCGCATCCCGACATCTTCCGTTCGGATAATGAAGATACTGTCGTGAGCGGCGATCTGCATTCGGTGCTATCCCGCCTCGAATCGCTGACCCGGAGCGGGCGCGCCGACGAAATCATTTCTCTGCTCGACGAAGTCATCCCCGGCGCCGCGATCCGCGAAACGCCGTCGCCTGAAATCACGTCAGTGGTTTAAAGGTTTGAAGGTTTGAAGGTTGAAAGGTTTGAAGGTTGAACCTGCCAACCTGCCAACCTGCCAACTTGCCAACCTTCAAACCTTTAAACCACTGACGTGATTTCAGGCGACGGCGT
>JBHORD010000124.1:0-9812 GCA_042408355.1 Anaerolineales bacterium | reverse complement strand
GCGCCTCGACCACTGCCGCGCTGATGGTGGGAGGGGCGCCAAGACTCTCAGCGATTCACATGATTGACGATCAGAACGGCTGGGGCGTGACAGATACAACCGTTGTGCGCACCAATGACGGCGGTGTGACCTGGCATCAGGCTGGCCCGTCTGGCATCGCGTCGCTAGGATATAACGCTACCTCCAATTTTCTGGATGCACAACATGGATGGATTTTGGCGGCCGACGCGAAAAATCCACTGGCTGGTACGCTTTATCGCACCAGTGACGGCGGCGCTAACTGGTCTTCGTTTTCGGTTCCATTTGGCAGCGGCGATTTGCATTTCCTGGATGCCAGCAAAGGCTGGATTATGGAGGGTCTCGGCGCGGCAGCGGGTTCGATGGCCGTGGCGATCTATCAAACAACGGATGGCGGCGCAACCTGGACAAAATCATTTGCCAATGATCCCAACAGCCAGCAGAATGAGCCCGGCATTCTTCCATTTGGCGGACTCAAAGACGGCCTGACTCCGCTCGACATGCAGACAGCATTCATTGGCGGCGTCACGTATACACCGGGGATTATTTATCTGTATAAAACGTCAGATGGCGGCCGCACATGGAATCAGATTTCGATTCAAGTCCCGGTTGGATATGAGCAGGCCCAATTTGAAACCGTCGGTCCCACGTTCGTCTCGGCCAAAGATGCGTATCTGCCCGTGCATGCTTCGTCTCAATTTGGCGTCATGCTCGCCGTGTACGTCTCACACGACGGCGGGTCAACGTGGGTACTCACGCCGACCCTGATTCCACAGGGCGGCTCGATGAATTTCGTCTCGCCGACCGATGGCTTTGTTTGGAATAGCACTGCATTTTATGTGACGCATGACGGCGCACAAACGTGGAAAACCGTCACGCCGGATGTGGCGTTTGGAGATAATTTTGCCGGAATGGATTTCACCAGTCCGTCTACGGGCTATGTGATCACCAACGACATCACCGGCACAAGCAAACTTTATAAAACGACGAACGGCGGCGTCAACTGGACTCTGCTTGGACAATAAAGCGAAACGCGCCTTATCGTTTGATTTTTTGTTGAACAGCGTCAACTCTGCAAAAGCGGCACGATGAAATTGCCATATAATTAACTGGCGTTACACAGCGCCGCGAGATTCGTCTCGTATTTCGGAGCAACATGAATGTGACGGTACGAAAACCATCAGCGACTCCGCTGCAAAAAGGCCTCATCGAAAGATAGAACCTTCGGAACGATGGTAGACATCCGTTAAAAAAAACAAACTATCAGCCGAGGAGAGAACCCATGCCAAACACTGTCCGCGACTGGATGAGCAGTCCGGTCGTTGTCGTTGATCCCGATTCAAGCGTCTCGCACGCCATGACGCTGATGCGCCGCCGCAACATCCACAGCGTAATCGTAGATATTTCCGACAAGAATCCCGCCTATGGAATTCTGACTACCACAGATATTCGCGACAAAATCGTTGCCGCGGATCGCAATCCTGCGGAGACGACCGTGCGCGAAATCATGTCCGGGCCGATCATCACCGCCGATCCAGATTGGACATTGAAGGAATGTTCGATCATCATGCAGAAGAATCATTTTCATCACATGCCGGTGGCCGACAAACACGGTTCGTTGATTGGCATGATTTCCGCCACCGACATTTTCGAAGCGGTCGAGGAACAGGGTTGGATGGAAGAGTAGCAGGGGCGGTTATGCCGGGTTTTAGAAAATAAACCGCCGAGGACGCCAAGGGTACAAAGAAATAAAGATTTTCCTTCGCGATCTCTGCGCGCCTTGCGGCTCAAAGATGGATTATGACAAAGCCAAAGTATTACGTTGTGTGGAAGGGACGCAAAACCGGAATCTTTACCTCCTGGCCGGAATGCGAAGCGCAGGTCAAGGGATTCGTGGACGCGCAGTTCAAAGCTTTTGATTCGCGCCCCGAGGCTGAACGCGCTTTGGCCGCATCGTATGCGGATTACAAAGGCAGACCGGCCTCGACGCAGAAATGGCTCTTCGCGCCCAATCCGCCGATCATCCCCAGCCTGTGTGTGGACGCGGCTTGCGACGGTTCTCCCGGCCGCCTCGAATATCGCGGCGTCAAAACCGAAAGCGGCGAAGAGATTTTTCACGCCGGTCCATTTGCGGACGGGACGAACAACATCGGCGAATTCCTTGCCATCGTTCTCGCTTTTGACTGGCTTTCAAAGAATAAACTTGATTGGCCGGTTTATTCCGATTCAGAAAATGCAATTGCATGGATCAAAGCCGGGAAGTGTAATACCAGGTTGGCGCGATTGCCGTCCAACAAAATATTGTTTGAGTTGATTGCGCGCGCAGAAGAAAATCTTCGTTCACCGAAGACATTCAAAGTTTTGAAATGGGATACGCAAGCCTGGGGCGAGAACCCCGCAGATTTTGGGAGGAAGTAAAATATCCCTGTCCCGGCTTATCAGACTTGATAGATCACATCGTCTCAAGGACCTCCCTATGAAAACCGCTCTCCTCCTCATTGATATTCAAAAAGATTACTTCGCCGGCGGGCGGATGGAACTGGTCAAGCCGCTGGAGGCGGCGAAAAAAGCCTACGAACTGCTCCAATGCTTCCGCGAGCATGGCGGCAACCACGTTCACATCCAGCATGTCGCGCTCAAGCCGACTGCCACGTTCTTCATCCCCGGCACCGATGGCACGGATATTCACGATTCCGTCGCGCACTTCGAGGGTGAGCCGCTGGTCGTCAAACATTATCCCAACTCATTCCGCGAAACGAATCTGCTTGAACTGCTCAGGGGCTGGGGCACCGAGCGCGTCGTCATCGCCGGCATGATGACGCACATGTGCGTGGACGCCACCGCCCGCGCCGCGGCGGATCTCGGTTTTCAGGTCATCGTGGCGGAAGATGCATGCGCCACGCGCGATTTAAAATACGGCGATACGGTGATCCCTGCGGATCACGTGCATAAAGCATTTCTCGCCGCGTTGAAATCGTATGGCGAAGTGATGCCCGCAGATCAAGTCATCGCGCGGCTGGCCGCGGAGCAGGAGAAAACAAAATAATTTAAACATCACAGACACAAGGGACTCGAAGCGAAAATGCAGGCACAGTTAATTTCCATCTTTGCGTACTTTACGTCCTTTGCGTTCATTTTTCTACATTGCGCCTCAGCGCGCGCCAATCTACGGATAAAAGAGGTTATATGAAATTTGCTGTTTTCGGAGCCGGCGGCGTCGGCGGATATTTCGGAGGCAAGCTCGCGCAGGCGGGCGAAGATGTTGTCTTCATCGCGCGCGGCGAACATCTCAAAGCCATTCGTCAAAACGGATTGCGCGTTGATAGCATCCTCGGCAATTTCGTCGTCCGGCCTGCAAAGGCCACGGATGATCCGGCTGAAGTCGGCGCGGTGGATGCGGTGCTCGTCTGCACCAAAGCCTACAGTGTTCCCGAGGCCATCGAGCAAATGAAGCCGCTGATGGGAGAGAACTCATTTGCCGTCTGGCTTGGCAACGGCATCGAGCCGACCGATCAACTGGTGAACGCCTTCGGACAAAAACGCGTGATCGGCGGCCTGACTCACATCAGCGCCTTCATCGCAGAGCCGGGCCGTATTCAACACGTGGGCATTCAACCGCACATTGCAATTGGCGAATTGGATCGTTCGCACTCGGAGCGCGTGAATCGCCTGCTTCAGATCTTTGCACGCATCCCGGAAATCAAAGCCGATGTGCCGGACGACATCCGCGCTGCGATGTGGGAGAAATTTATTTTCATCGTCGGGACCAGCGGCGTCGGCGCGGTGACGCGTCAGCCGATGGGCGTGTATCGTTCCGTGCCCGAAACGCGCGCCATGCTCCTCAAAGTGCTGGAAGAAGTCGTTCAAGTCGCGCGGGCGCGCGGCGTGGCCCTCGATGAAAACGCGGCGCAGAGAATTCTCGTCAATGAAATTGACACAAAAGGCGCGGGCGTTATTGCTTCGATGCAGAAAGCCATCATGGAGGGCAAACCGTCTGAACTCGATAATCAAACCGGCGCGGCGATTCGCATGGGGCGCGAATTAAACGTCCCGACGCCCGTCAACGATTTTATTTACGCCGCGTTGCTGCCAATGGAATTGAAGGCGCGCGGAAAGATTTCATCATGACGACTCTCGATCCTGAACGGCAAAAGAAAGCGAAGGAATACGCCCGCCTCTCGCGCCGACTTTGGCTGGCCGACATCACCCTGGGCGGATTCTACGCTCTGGCCTGGCTCGTCTTCGGCTGGAGCCTTTCCCTCCGTAACTGGCTGACCGGCTTCACAACGAATCAATGGTTTCTCGTTCCGCTCTTTCTTTTTGCGTTTGGCGGAATTTATTTTGTGATTGATTTGCCGTTGAGTTACTATTCCGGTTTTGTTCTGCCGCATCGTTTCGATCAATCCACGCAATCGCTCAAAGATTGGATCGTGGACGAAATCAAAGGATTGGCAATTGGTTTGCCAATGGGGTTGATTCTGATCGAACTGTTTTATCTGGCATTGCGAACCGCTGGAAATTTCTGGTGGCTGTGGGCCGCGGGCGGATTGCTGGTCTTCAATGTTTTGTTATCGAACCTCGCTCCGATTTTGATCATGCCCATTTTCAACAAATTCGTTCCGCTCGGCGATGAGCATAAAGATTTGGCAGACCGTTTGATGAAGCTGGCTGAGAAGGCCAATACCAAAGTCAAAGGCGTTTATAAGTTCGACATGTCGCGCCGGACAAAATCTGCAAACGCGGCGTTGACCGGCATCGGCAACACGCGCCGCATCGTATTGGGCGATACATTGATCAACGAGTTCACGCCGGACGAAATCGAAGCGGTGCTGGCTCATGAATTGGGGCATCAGGTTCATAACGACATCCCGATTTTGATCGCGTTCGGAACTCTGATGACCTTGATCGGATTCTTTCTTGCCTCCGTGGCAATGAACTGGGCGGTATCGTTTTTTGGATTCTCCGGCGTTTGGGATATCGCGGCTTTCCCCGCGCTTGGCTTGATTCTCGGCATCTATGGTCTTGTCACATCTCCGCTCGCCAACGCAGTTTCGCGCTGGCGCGAGCGCATGGCAGATGAATACGCCCTGCAATCCACCGGAAAGAATGAAGCGTTTGGTTCGGCGTTCGTGCGATTGGCAAATCAAAATTTAGGCGAGGTTGATCCGGAGAAATGGGTAGTGTTCATGTTTTATTCGCACCCGCCGCTGGCAGAGCGCATCGAAATGGCGAAGAATTGGAAACAATAACAAAACAGGCCGCGTTTGAAACGCGGCCTGCACTTTTACAAGTCGGCAAGGGCATTGAGGGAGCCGCCTTATTTTGTCCACGTGTTGCGATGGAAAACAATCGGAAGCAAAATAATGATCACAATGACGACGCCCATCAACATAATTCCATCGGTCGAACCGGGATGCGAAATTCCCTCGGGCGTTGGAGTGGGCGTGATCTGATAGGGAGCGGCGAGTCCGGCCTGGGAAACGGGCGCCGCCAGAACGTCCGCGTGGGATGCGAGGGGGTTCATCGCAATCATCGCGAATGCAAATGCGATTCCCGCGGCGGCAATAAACACAGGCGCTGAACGTTTCAGAATCCTTTTCGGCATAACTCCGGGCAAGTATATCATGACATCAAACCATACAAATATCATCCCTTATATGTACTTCAAGGCTCTTTTGCAGTATAATGCCGCCGTTAAGTTTTCGGAGGGAGTGGGTTCCTTATTCTTGGATGTGATTTTTAGTGTTGTGGAAAAATTCATTTGAGGAGCATCCATGATCAAAAAGTTGTTCAATGTGCTGAACCAGCCGCTTGGTCGGATCGGCATATTCATTGTTGCGCTGGTGGTGCTTAGCGGCGCGGTCTGGGGCATCGTCCAGGCACAGAAGCCGCCGGAACAGCCGATCCAATTCCCACATAATTTGCATGTTCGATTAGGTATTCAATGTTTGTATTGTCACCCGGGCGCATTGCGGGGGCCATCGCCGGGCATCCCTACTGAAACAAAATGCTGGGGATGTCATCAGCAGATCGCAGTCCAGGGAACGGAATTGCCAAAGCTCGCGGCGTACGTAAAAAATAATCAGCCGATTGACTGGGTGCCGGTCGCGCTCGTTCCGGACTTTGTGCATTTCGTTCACCGTCCGCACATCGCGGCGGGCTTGAACTGCGAAGACTGCCACGGCAATGTGAGCAACATGACCGTGTATCAGAATCCGCAAGTGATGAACATGGGTTGGTGTCTCAATTGCCATCGGGCAAAGACCGAGAACAATCCGCAGAATAATCCAACCAACGATCCGGCAGTCGCGGCCAAGCTTGAAGCTTTGCGAACCAAGCTGACCGATTGCAGTACATGTCATTATTAGACCGGGCGAAAGGAAGAGAGAGCACATGGATAAAAAGATTTCCCGGCGTGACTTTTTGAAAATAGCTGGTGTGGGCGCGGCGACTTCCGCGGTATTGACCGGCTGTGGTCCGGCTTCGCGGCTGGTCACGCGCCAGCCTTACACCAAGATGCCGGAATATACCTATAACGGCTTGAGCACTTATTACGCCACAACCTGCCGCGAATGTTCGGCGGGTTGTGGGTTGATTGTCCGCACATTTCAGGGGCGCGCCATCAAGACAGAAGGCAATCAAAACAATCCGGTCAATCTCGGAAAAACCTGCGCACGCGGGCAGGCGACATTGGAAGGTTTATATAACCCCGACCGCATAACCGATCCGATTCAACGCGACAGCCGCGGTTCAACAATTGTCAAAAAGATGGAATGGGATTCGGCCATCCAGGTTGTAGCCGACGCGTTGAGCAAGAATAAGCCCGATGAAATTGCATTCCTTATGGGACTGGCTCCCGATCATCTCTTCGACCTCGTAACGGATCTGACCAAAGCCATGGGTGCGGCGGCCCCGGTTCGTTTCGGCGCGCTGGGGATGTTCGAGGCGCGTGCAACGCTGGTGCAAGCCGCCAGCGACATGTTTGGTCAGGAAGGTCTGCCGTTTTTCGATATTGGCAACGCCGATTTGGTTTTTTCCTTCGGCGCGAATTTCCTCGAGACGTGGCTCTCGCCTGTGGCTCAGACGCGCGCATATTCCCAATTGCGGCGCGGCAACCCAAACAGGCGCGGTTATTTTGTGCAGTTCGAGCCGCGCATATCACAGACGGGCGCTAAAGCCGACGAGTGGATTCCGCTCAAGCCAGGGAGCGAAGCGATGGTTGTGTTGGCGATTGGCCGTCTCGTTGCAGAAACAAACAATCTCACACTGCCCACCGCCTTCTCCAATGCAGATGTGAATGCCGCGGCCGCCGCGGCGGACGTGAGCGTGGATACGCTTAAGCATCTGGCGGGTTTGTTCGCGAGCGCCAAACGTCCGCTGGCAATCCCCGGCGGCGCGGCGCTGGGACAAAGCAATGGCCTGCAAGTTGCAGATGCCGTGCTGGCGCTCAATGCGCTGGTTGGAAATATCGGCAAAGACGGCGGCGTTTTCCTTTCGCCGGTTGCGCCGCTCACGGATGCTTATCATCGTCCGGCGAATCTCAAGGAGATGTCCGATTTCGTTGACTTATTGAAATCGGGCAAGATCAAAGTTTTATTCGTGCATGGCGTCAATCCCGTTTTTGAACTGCCCAAGTCGCTTGGGCTTGAAGACGCCATGTCGAAAGTATTACAAGTGATTTCATTTTCGAGTTTTCCGGATGAAACCGCCCTGCAATCCGACTATGTTTTTCCCGATCATCACGGGCTTGAATCGTGGGGGTATCAAAAAGTCGCGACCGGCGCAAGTTCGTCGGTGCTTTCGGGCGCACAGCCGGTGGTGGTTCCATTCTTCAACACAAAAGCCACCGCGGATGTTTTATTAGCCGCCGTACAAAAGATCGGCGGTACGCTGGCTTCGACTTTGAAATTTACGGATGAACTCGCCTACATTCAAAGCAAGCTCAGCGCTTTGATTTCGGAGCCGGACGCCTTCTTCACCGCGCCGGAGATCAACACCTTTACGGCTTCTTTCCAGCAATATGGCGGCTGGTGGAAGACAACCGACAATCGCGTTGCACCGGCGGCTGGCGATGCGCTGAATAAAACGTTAAACGCGTCTGCCGCGCAGTTCAACGGTGACGGCAATTTCTTCTTCCTGCCGTTCGTTGCGCCGGTGATGGCTGAGGCAGGCGCGAATAAACCGCACTTGCAGGAAACCGCTGACCCGACCACGACCGTGATGTGGAATACGTGGGTGGAGATCAATCCTGATACCGCCAAGCAATTGGGCATTCAGGACGATGATGTGGTCTCCATCACATCCAGCGCGGGGACGGTGGAGGCCTCGGTTTATGTGTATCCGGCCATTCGTCCCGATACGATCGCCATGCCGTTCGGTCAGGGGCACACTGCCTACGGTCAATTCGCTCAAGGGCGCGGAGTCAATCCGGCTGATCTGTTGAGCAACTCGACCAATGAGGCAGGCGATCTGGCTTTTGCTTCGATGAAGGTCAGCGTAAAGAAGACTGGAAAGAAGCGACAGTTGTCTCGAATGGAAAGCACCCTTGGCGTTTATGGAAATTATTTGAAGTAGGAGAGAATTTATGCCGAAGGATTTACGGTCTCCCATAGATAGCGCAAACACAGCTCAGGATGTTCAAGGCATTTGGGGCATGGTCGTTGACCAGGATTTATGCACTGGATGTCAGGCCTGTGTTGCGGCATGTTCCATGGAAAACAACGTCCCGTTTGTTGGTGAAGCGGACGCTGGTTATGGCCGCTCGATGCAATGGATCCGCATCGAACGTTTCTGGCAGGGAAGCTATCCAAATATCAAAGCCACGCCTTATCAACCAGTGATGTGCCAGAACTGCCATAATGCGCCATGCGAACCAGTCTGCCCGGTGTTTGCCTCGGTGCACAGCGCATCTGAAGATTTGAATTTGCAGGTTTATAACCGCTGTGTTGGCACGCGTTATTGCGCAAATAACTGTCCATATCAGGCACGCGTATTCAACTGGCGCGACTACATGGATCCTCGACAGCGGCCCGAACTGGTGACGCTTTCGAATCACTGGAATCCCGACGTGACCGTGCGGCGGCGCGGCGTGATGGAAAAATGCACATTCTGCATCCAGCGCATCCGCCATGCGGAAGACACGGCGGCATCCGAGAATCGCGAGATTCGCGACGGCGAAGTGGTCCCGGCGTGCGCGCAGGCCTGCCCGGCGAACGCCATCACCTTTGGCCGCATTGATGATCCGACCACCAAAGTCAGCCAGGCCGCAGATACCAGCCGCGGCAGTCATCTGTTGGAAGAACTTGGCACGATACCCCATGTAACTTACCTGGCGGGAGGCGCGTAGATGAGTGCACTAACCAAACCTTTGTTTGTCGGTTCCAAAGCGGAAGAGGTCGAGGATCCAAAAGAACATTTGATGCATGACCGCATGCCGCGCGGCGAGATGAATTCCATGATGCTGGATTCGATGCACAGCACAACATGGAAGTATTGGACAGTGACGATTGTTCTTGCGGCTATCGTGGCGACATGTCTGTTTTACGCGTGGTATTACCTGATCATGCAAGGTCTCGGTGTTGCCGGTGTGAACCGCCCGGTGTACTGGGGAATTTTCCTGGTTGAGGTGGTGTTCTGGATTGGCATCAGTCACGCTGGCACGTTTATTTCTGCCATCTTGCGCGTTCTGAAAGTGGAAGGCCGCCGTCCGTTCACGCGCGCCGCAGAATTGATGACCACGTTCGGATTGGTGCAAGCCGGCATCAGCGTGTTCCTGCACATGGGGCGCGTCTGGC
>JBHORD010000066.1:0-20774 GCA_042408355.1 Anaerolineales bacterium | reverse complement strand
TTTTTCTTTTCCGGTTTTACCGCCCGTTTGAAAATGCGCCGCTGCGTTTGTCGAACGCCTTGGAGCGCCGCGGAATGAATGTGCCCGGGTGGATCGAGAATTGGCGGCGATGGAATCAACTTGGACCGGTCGAAAAACTTTTTGCCAGCGTCAATTTAAGCCTGGGCTGGCTTGGCCAGCCGCAATCCATAGATGTGACCGCCGCACAGCGCGCCGCGCTTCTTGAAAAAATGATTCCATCTGCCGCGGGATACATTGAAGCGTTGAAGGCTGAATTGGAATCCGCCCTGTTTACGCCGCGCCCCGCCAACGTGTCCCGCGCCCGCCGCGCCAGTTTGTTCATCCTCCTCCATACGTTCCGCGCCCTCCTTTTGCGATTCTGGGACATGATTGCCGGGAGTGATGTATACTCAGGGTAATTACCCTATGTTCACTGACAAAACGCGCCCCGCCTCGCTTCATGAAGAACTCAAAGGTCTTGTCCTCCAGGCCGGGAAATTGCGCGAGATGCTCGAACAGAAAAAGATTCGCGACCTGCCCCCTCATTTTGCAGACGAATTGAATACGCTGGGTTCGAAACTTGGCAGGCTTGGTCTGCAAATGGAAGCCTTCGAAGCGGAGCATAGAAACTTGACCGCGCTGGCCGGCATCGGACAGGTCATCAATTCATCCCTCGAACTTGATGAAGTCCTGCGCATCGTAATGGATAACATTGTGCGTCTGACGCATGCCGAGCGCGGCTTTCTGATGCTTCGCAACGAAAAAGGCGAAATGGTCACGCGCATCGCGCGCAACTGGGAGCAGGAATCCATCAAGTCGGGCGAGGCCGCCACCAGCCGTACCATTGTCCAGCGCGTCATCGAAACGGGCGAGCCGGTTGTCACAACCAACGCGCAGGAAGACCAGCGTTTCAGCGGACAGGAAAGCATTGTCGCTTTGAATCTGCGCTCGATTTTGTGCGTGCCGCTCAAAGTCAAGAATGATTTGATCGGCGTCATTTATGCCGATAACCGCATCCGCTCCGGCATCTTTACAGAGGCCGAGCGGGACCTGCTGGTTGCTTTTTCGAATCAGGCCGCGGTTGCGATTGATAATGCGCGCTTGTTTTCATCGCTGAAGCAAACGCTCGCCGAGGTCACCGAACTCAAAAATTTGATGGACAACGTGTTCGCGTCCATTGCCAGCGGCGTGATTACGGCGGATATTCAGGATCAAATTACGCTGGCGAACCGCGCCGCGGAAGCCATTTTGGGGCATGCTGCATCGGATATCGTCGGTCATCCTTTGGACGAAGTGCTGGCCTCCGTTTCCAAAGAGATTCAGCCGCATCTGACGGAAGTCCGCCAAACTGACAAGCCCGTGATTGATATTGAGATCAGCCACAACATGCCCGAACGCGGCAACGTGGACTGGCGCTTTAACCTATCGCCGCTCAAAGATGCAGGCCAAAAGACTCAAGGCGTGGCCATTGTGTTCGATGATATGACCGAGCGCAAGAAACTCGAGGCGCAGCGCCGGTTGTTGGAGCGGATGGTTTCGCCCGCGGTGCTCGATCAGATCAACCCGAACAGTTTGCAGATCGGCGGCGAGAAAGTGGACATCACATGTTTGTTCGCCGACATCCGCGGCTTTACCAGTTACAGCGAAAAACACACGCCGGAAGAATTGGTCGCTGTGCTGAATCGTTATCTGGCCGCGGCCGCCGAAGCCGTGCTTGCTCATGAAGGCACTGTGGATAAATTTCTCGGCGATGCGGTGATGGCATGGTATAACGCGCCGCTCCCTCAACCCGATCACACTTTGCGCGCCGTCAAGACTGCGCTGGCGATCCGCGATGCCATTGAGAAATTGCATGAAGAACTGCCCAAAGAGGCGCATCTGAGTTTTGGTATTGGCATTCATTACGGCGAAGCCGTGTTAGGTTGGATCGGTACCGAGAAGCGGCTCGAATATACCGCCATCGGCGATAGCGTCAACACCGCAAAACGGATTCAAGAGAACTCAGCCAGGGGGCAGATCTTGATGAGTTACCATGCGTATGAACGCGTCCAAATGCAAGTGGACGCCAAACCATACACGCCGTTATCGGTCAAAGGCAAGACACAGCCCTTGGATGTGTATGAGGTGATGGGATTGAAGTGAGTTAGTTCGGCAGCTCGATGGTCGAATGGTCGTGAGAGCAGGCCGGAGGACATGTCAAGACCATCAGTAAGCAGAAGGCAGTGGACGCATCGCGACTGCTTATTCCGCGATGCGTTTACATTTTGGGGTGAGTCTTCCCCGCGTGGCTTTGACCAGCCATGCCGCGCCCAAGCCAACAACCGGCACGACTGCGATCATTAGGATGACGGTGCTCACCAGCCCGCTTCCCAACAGGGGAACAGCCACTCCCACCGCGACCTGTGACAGCAGGATCGCCAAGGCCATCGCCAACAGCAATCCCAACACTTCAAAGAAGATGTGATGGAGCATCGCGGCGGTGTCAATCTTGCCCGCACGATAAGCTTGCGCTTGCCTGCGAATGATGAACGCGATTGCCATGCCGGGACCTAGCACGAGTACGAGACGCGCCAGTATGCCTGTTAACGCGGGAGAGAAGATCGACCCTACAAGCAGAATAAGCTCCCTATGCACCGTCCTTTCATAAGCTCATGGCAAGCAGGTCAAATGCAGGCGCCTCGTCATCTATAATTCCACACCCTGCTTACAAACCTCACCAATTGTTCCATCCCTTTTTCCACCGGCGCGGTTTCGATATATTCATGCACGGTGTGCGCCCCGCCGCCGGTTGTGATTCCCAACACCACAGCGGGATAGCCGCGGCTTAAGGGAATATTCGCGTCCGTCGAACCAGCGGTCAACTCAGCCGTCAAGCCCTGCGCGTGCAGACATTCCTCGCCCAGTTTGACGAGCGGATGATCGGATGGGATTTCTCCCGCCGGGCGCTCTCCGATGATTTCGGATTCGATGGTCACACCGGCGCGGCTCGCGGCGTGAATTAAATCTTCGACTTGTTTGACCAGGCCGTTCAGGGTATCCGTGTTTTCCGAACGCAAATCCAGTTCAAATGTCGCTTCGGATGCCAGCACATTGACGCCGGTGCCGCCGGAAATCCGGCCAATGTTCAGCGAGGTGCGCGGCGTGAACGGAACCGGAAGTGAAGTAATTTGATTCGCAAGCCGCATCAACTCGTGGATGGCGGATGGCTGACCATAATCCGCCCACGAGTGCCCGCCCGCGGTGTGCGCGGTGACGCGGTAACGCCGCACGCCAATGGCGCGGTGATATACGTGGCCGAGCGCCGCGCCCTCGATAACGAGATAAGCGGTGACGTCCGCGCCGAAACGGTCTACGATAGCCTTCATGCCGCGTAAATCGCCCAGACCCTCTTCGCAGGCATTTGCCGCAAACCAGATATCGCCCGGCGATTCGATGTTCCGTTCGCGCAATAGCCACAATAATCCGAACAGCGCCGCGACGCCCATCGAATTATCGCCAATGGCCGGACCGTAAATGCGATCCGGCTGGCGCGTCATATGCAAACTTGTATCCGCCGGAAAGACCGTATCGAGATGCGCGGTAATAACCAACGGCGCTTTCCTCGATTGTTTATTGCCGCCTTTTTCTGCGGCAGGCAGGCGCGCGAAGACATTATTCACGGAATCAATCGAGGCGTCCTGAAGTTTTTCTTTGACGAACAAATCGCGCACAAACCCGGCGCGTTTCTTTTCTTCAAATGTCGGCGCGGGAATTTGCTGGATTTGAATCGCAAGCTCGAGAAGGCGATCAATGAGATTTGTCATGATGACAATTTTACCTTTTGCTCTCCACTTCCTGCGTCCTGCTTTTTTACGTTTTGTCCCTACACCGTTCTAACCAAATCCTTCAACGCATTCAACCGCGCCTCCGCCAGGCCGGGCAACACATCCAGCGGGTAGAACGCGCCACAGCCTTCCACTTTCAATGAGGCTGATACATTCCCGTACAGCGCGGCTTGCAGTGGATCGTATGTTTTTCTATATCCGGCGAGGAAGCCGCCGCAGAAGGCGTCGCCTGCACCGGTCAAATCGGCGAGGCGTGCTGGATAGGCGGGGATTTCCCATTTGTGTTTGCCGGGGACATCATACACCGATTGTCCGAGTGCGCCGCGTTTTATCACGATGACCTCGCATCCATATTCGCCCAGCGCGGCGGCCATTTCCCATAGATCGTAGGTCTTGCCCCAGAAAAGCCCGCGCAATTCTTCCTCGGACGGCAGGAACGCCGTCAGGCCGGAGATGATCACGCGCAGGTCGCGGTAAAAAGAGGCGGACATGTATCCCGGCGACGGGTCCAGTGTGAGCGTGGTGGCTGAGCCCGCTTTGAATGCCGTCATCAACTGATTCTGACTCGTGAAATCCAGCGGACAAAGATGGACGGCTTGCGCCTCGCGATATTCAGCCGGGATTTCAATCGGAAGCGGCGCGAGAAGATCGGGCTTTCGCGTTTCTTTCTGGACTTCGGGCGGATTCTGATATCCGAGCAAACTTTTTGGAAACGTCAATTCGCGCCGGGCGAATTGCGAGACCGGCGAGCCGCGCGTGAGTTCGAATTTTTCGTTGTAAGCGTAAAACGAACGCAGATCGAGATTTTGCTCGAGGATTTTGATTCCTTTAATATCCATGCCGCGCGCTTCGATATCTCTCAACCACGGACGCGGATAATCTTCGCCGACGCGCGCCAGGATTCCCACCGGCTTGTCCCAGACTGCCAGACCGCCCGCCGCATAAAGCGCACTGCCGCCTGGCGCATCCAGTAATGGTTTTCCGGCGGGCGGCAGGATGTATTCGCGCCTCATGCGGCCGGCAACAACAAATGTGGGTCCGCTCATCGCTTTCATCTCATAAGCGATAGGTCACGTCAAATGCGTGACCTATCGAAAATTCATCTTTTTCGATTGCGCGGGCGGTCGGAAAAATGCTCATGGCCAAAACACCTCGGACGCGCCCTCGACTTGTGTGGCATTGACCGGGAGCAGAAACGAAAAATTGCTTCCTTTTCCCTCGACGCTTTCAGCCCAGATGCGCCCGCCGTGCATTTCGATCATCACTTTGGCAACCGAAAGTCCGAGCCCCATGCCGCTGTGACGCCGCGTGAGGTGCGACTCGACCTGGTAGAACCGCTCAAAGACGCGCGGCAAATCCTTTGCCGGAATTCCAATGCCATCGTCAACCACCGAGACTTTGACATACCCCGGCAGTGACTCGCCGGATACAAAAATGTGCCCGCCCTTGTCTGTGAATGTGACGGCATTCTTTACCAGATTGCTGAGCGCAATCGAGATTTTTTCGCCGTCCGCTTCGACAAATAAATCGTCGCGGCCGAGTTCGGCTTTCAACGTAATATTCTGTCTGGAGGCCATATCTGAAAACGAAGCCACCACTTCCTCAATGATGCGCGCGATCGAAACAATTCCCTTGCGGATGCGCGCTGTGCCGTTTTCGTAATTGTCCACGTTCGACAGGCTTTCAACGATTTCCTTCAACCTGGATGCGTTCTTGATAATGATGTCCAATTGCTCGCGATGATTCTCGCCCAGCAGTTCGCGCAGGAACGTGGCGTGTCCCAAAATTAAACCAAGCGGAGTGCGAAGTTCATGGGATGTAATGGCGATGAAATCGTTCTTGAGACGATCCAGCTCCGCAATCTCGGTCATGCCGGCTTCGACGCGGCGCTGGAGGCTGGCATTGCGAATCGCCAGCGCGGCCACAGCCGCCAGCGTCTCTAGAATTGTGGTGTCATCCTCGGTATAATCAGCGCTGGTTTTATTGACTGCTTCCAGCACGCCCACCGGTTTTCCACCCACGATCAATGGAACGGCTAGAAGAGAATGCGTCTCGAAAGCCAAAGCGAAATCCACTTCGCTGAAATGACGTGCATCCGCTTTGACGTTCGAGATGCGGAGCGGTTTTAATTCGCGGAACGCCCAGCCCGCGGCGCTTTTTTCCAGCGGGATTTGCATTCCGCGCAACGGCTCCCAATGATGCCAGGGAGCCGCCAGGAAACGCAGCGCCGCGGACGGCTCATCGAATTCCATGATCGAAGCCGCTTCGCTGTCAGTCAATTCAGCCGCCGCAGAGATCACGGTCTGAAGAAATGGATCCAGCTCGTACACATTGCTGAGCGATGCGATCACATTCGTAAGGCGCTCGAGACGACTGCGGAAGATTCCGCTGGCAGACGATTGCCCGCCGGTCAGGTTGCCTTTCAATTTGGATTCTGAGTCTGATTCCATGACCTAAAGACTGCCTCGCATGGCGGGATGAATCTGACGGTTGTGTTCGGGTTTTATGCAGTACATTGCAGTAACAAAATTATACTCTTTTGAAGGAGGCCAAACACATGGCAAAAAAGAAAGTTCGTGTTGCGATCATCGGTGTGGGCAACTGCGCCTCGTCGCTGGTTCAGGGCGTTCACTTTTATAAGGACACTCCCGATGATGCGGTCGTGCCGGGATTGATGCATGTCAATCTCGGCGGCTATCATGTTCGTGATATTGAGTTCACACTGGGCGTTGACATCAACCAGACGAAGGTGGAAGAAGACCTTGCGGATGCAATCTTCGCTGAGCCGAATAACACCTATAAATTCTGTGATGTGCCCAAACTCAATGTTCCGGTGGTGCGCGGCATGACGCACGACGGGCTTGGCAAGTATCTGTCAGGCGTTATCAAAAAGGCGCCGGGTCCAACGGCGGATATTGTAAAGCTTCTTAAAGAAACGAAAACGGATGTTGTCGTTTCGTATCTGCCGGTGGGTTCTGAAATGGCGACCAAATGGTATGTCGAACAGGTTCTCGAAGCAGGCTGCGCGTTCGTCAATTGCATTCCCGTGTTCATTGCATCGCAGGATTACTGGGCGAATCGCTTCCGCGAGGCAAAACTGCCGGTGCTGGGCGACGATATCAAATCGCAGGTCGGCGCGACGATTTTGCACCGCGCGTTGGCCAGCCTGTTTGTGGATCGCGGCGTTCGCATTGATCGTACCTATCAGCTCAATTTTGGCGGCAACACCGACTTCCTGAACATGCTCGAACGCGAGCGCCTCGAAAGCAAAAAGATTTCCAAGACCGGCGCGGTGACCAGCATGATTCCCTATGACCTTGGCGCGGAGAATGTTCACGTTGGTCCGTCGGATTATGTGCCGTGGCTGACCGACCGCAAGTGGTGTTACATCCGCATGGAAGGCACGACCTTTGGCGAAGTTCCGCTCAATGTCGAAACTAAACTCGAAGTGTGGGACAGTCCCAATTCGGCGGGCGTCGTGATTGACGCCATCCGCTGTGCCAAGATCGCCTTGGATCGCGGTTTGAGCGGGCCGATTGTCGGGCCGTCGTCGTATTTCTTCAAGACGCCGCCTAAACAATTCCGCGACAGCGTCTGCCGCGAAATGACCGAGGCTTTCATCAAAGGCGAATCGAACGATTAAAATCAGTATAATCGGCGACTGCTAATTGGTAAGCGGTGATTGGAAACGGATGAGAGCGCAACTGGCCTCATCCGTTTTCGATTACAATCCAACCCATGTTTTCTTACACATCACGCACTGCGCCTCGTCTCCTGACCTTCATCCTGCTCGCCGTTTTATTGAGCGCGTGCCAGCCCCAAACCCCGACTGCCGACCCGAACGCGATCATGACACAAGCCGTGCAAACCGCGCTGGCATCCATGCAACCCTCCAAACCTGCCGCAACGCCATCGAAGCCGGCCTCCCCGACCGCGGCGCTTCCATTGACTCCGCCCGCCCTGCCGCCAACGTTCACGACCAGCGCGTTATCGCCTATGGTGACTCCGCACACCTATATTTCCGACGCCTGCCAGTACATCAAGGACGAATGGACTTCGACGAACGCCGCTCCGGGGACGATTGTCTTTGCCGTCATGTTTCACAGTATCGAAAAAGGCACAAGTCAAGTTTCAGATCCGAAGAACATCAGCGATAAGGATTTTCAAGCCATGATGAACAGCCTGCACGACATGGGATTCACGGCAATCAACACTCAGCAATTAGCAGACTTCCTCTACCACAATGCTAAAATCCCTTCCCGCTCTGTGATCTTGATTCAAGACGATCGTCATCAGGCTCAAAACTTTACGGATCATTTTCTGCCTTATTATCAAAAATGGGGCTGGCCTGTAGTGACCGGCTGGATCAGCGCGTTTGGCGGGAGCGATCCCTATTTGCAGGAGAACGTGGCTCTGTCGAATCAGGGCTGGGTGGATTATCAGGCGCATGGCGTTGTGCATAACATACCCATGAGCGACAGTTCCACAGATGAATACATTACGGGCGAACTGGAGGGGTCCATTACAAATATCCAAAAATACTTCAATAAGACGCCCATTGCCATTATCTGGCCCGGCGGCGGATTCGGCGTCCGCCCCGTTCAATTCGCGCGCAAATTTGGCTACCAGCTTGGGTTTACGATCAATCCGCGCGGACCGATGATGTTCAATTGGATTCCGCTGGCGGACCAGGCCGACCCTCAGAATCCGCTTTATCTCCCGGAGGGCCCCGTCCATGATCCTTTGATGACCCTGCCGCGCTACTGGCCGTCGCAGGTGATGCCCGCGCTGGATACAATTCGTCAAATTGGCAATGCCGCGGCCGCGTATGCCCAGCAAAACAAAGCCGTCGAACTGCAATACTACAACATCATGTGCGCGGCAAAAGATGGGCCGATTCAGTAACCGCCGAACGAATCTTATCAATCTTTATTCGCGTTATTCGAGGCTCAGATCGAAGGTGACAAATTCCTGCACGTTTTGCAAAATTGCCAACAATGAAATTCAGGCGGCTGTTGTGTATCGCGATGAAAAAGTAACCGCCTTCCGCGATATCCGCCCCGTCGCCCCCGCGCACATTCTTATTGTGCCTAACAAACACATCGAATCGATCAATGAAATGGATTCGGAAGATCAATTGCTTGTGGGTCATATGATTTATACGGCCAGGCAAATCGCCGCGCAGGAAGGTTTTCATAAAGACGGCTATCGTTTGGTCATTAACACGGGTCCCGATGGCGGACAAACGGTGTTCCATCTGCATGTGCATTTGATCGGCCAGCGGCAAATGCGCTGGCCGCCGGGATGATCAACGATTCTTTGATGAGCGTCGAAAAATAAAACGTCCGGCTTTCTAAAAAGTCGGACGTTTTGTAATTGGGATGCTGTAACTAAAGAATGATGCGCGACCGATTTTCTTATCGCCCGGCTTTCGGCGGATCACCGCTTCAGCAATCCGCTTTGCTTGAGTTTGCTTTGCGGCCTTCGCAAGCGGAGCGCATACCAGCCGAGTCCAAGCCCGCCGAGGAGCAGGAGTCCGCCAAAAATTCCAAGCGCCGGCGATGGCCCGCTGCTGTCTCCAGAGGGTTGAGGATTTGATACGGTTGCGTCCCGCGATTGCGCGCCAAAATCCACATAATCGCTGTCGCCGGCTTTCAAATCGAGAGAGGAGGTCAGACTTGTGGTCGGATTATAGCCGTCGGGGATGGCGGCGGCGATGTTGTAATGACCTTCGGGAAGGTTATTGAAACAAACGCCCGGATACGCGTTGGGATCGGCATTGACTGCCGTTTGCAATGTCTTGGAATATTTGCCGCTTGTTTCAGTGACGCTGATGGCTCCGCCGCTAATGACGGGTTCATTTGTGTCGTGCAAAGCGTTGCCGTTGATATCATCGAATAACAAAACGCAAATTTGAGTTGTCCCCGGCGGAGGCGTGGGCGTGATGGTCGGCGGCAGAGGCGTGGGCGAAGGGCCCGGCGTCGCGGATGGAACAATGGGACCGCCCGTGCCGACGAGGACTTTCTGCCCGATTTGCAGATTCGAGCAATCGGTGTTGATGGTCTCATTCAACTGACGCAACTGGGCGTCGGTGATTCCATATAAGTATTCGATCTTTGTACACGTATCGTTTTGTTGAATGATGTAATAAATGTTGCCGTTCGGCAGGGGCGTGTTGGTGGCAAACTGAATCCCTTGAGCGGGAGGGGCGGCCTGTGCCGGAAGGGATAGTCCGAAAAACACGGCGGCAAGCAGAAAACTTATGACAATCAGCGGACGAATTCTCATCAATAAAATTATATCAGGAATAAAATTGGTCGTCACAGCAGACGACCGATTGTTTTTTTATTTCCCGTAACGCTTTCGGATCTCGGGCAGGAAATATTGATCGAAGAACGCGTCGGCATCGTAATCGGCATGCCAGTTCCAGTCGGCGCGCGCCCGCGCATCATCCACATCCTCCGGCCAGGAATCGACGATCCCCTGCCGGCGCGGATTCGGCTCGAAGCGGATGTCTGCGCCAGGGAATGCCCGGAGGGCGCGGTCGCGGAATTGTCCCGCCGTCAATGTAAACGCGGTGACGTTATAAACCACATCGCTCAAATTTTCGCGCGGCGTGTCCGTCAGCATCAACAGCGATTTGATCGCGTCGGGCATGGCCATGAAAGGAATCTTTGTGTCCTCGCGGACGAAACAGGAATATGATTTCCCCTGCGCGGCGGCATGCAGCATTTCGGGACCGTAATCGCTCGTCCCTCCGCTGGGCAAAGTAAAAGCGGAGATCAGGCCCGGGAAGCGGAGCGCGCGAAAGTCCAGCATGACCGGCGGGTTGGGATCCAGATGACGCTGACCGTAATATCGGCTGTAATACGTCCCCAGTTTTTCGCAGTACAATTTGTTGCATCCGTACATGGTGTGCGGCGCGTTGTATTCGCCCTCTTTCACACAGCCGGCGGATTTCTTGACTTCCAGATTCTGCATTCCATAGACTGCAATGGAACTGGGAAACAAAAACTTGACCGGCTTTTTATATTTTTCCGAACGATACGCCGCCAGCATCAGCAATTGCATCGTGCCTTCGACGTTGATGCGATGCGCTTCCTCCGTCGCAACTTCCGCCTTCGATGAAAGCGACGCCGCCAGATGAAAAATGATGTCGAAATCGTAATCGTAAAAGGTCTTGATCTTGTAAACCAAATCCCCCTGCACATGCTCCGCCACCAAATCTTTGATCGTATCCGGCAGTGGCGCGATGTCTGCCGTTACCACTCGATGCCCTCCACGCCTTGACAATTCCTGCACCAGCGCCTGCCCGATTTCCCCGCACGCGCCCGTCACCAGCACAGTCTTATCCGTCATTAGATGCTCCTGATATGCTAGAATGGGAATGCCGTTGTATTTTACAACACCTTTGAAATTCCTATGCTTCACAGCAATCATTCTTTTCCGCTGACATTCATCCTTGCCATAACTTTGACCCTCGGTTTGACCGGCTGTGCAGGTTTGGAAGACGCTTCGATTCTGACTCCCCCGCCGGGGACATCCACGCCGCTTCCTTCTCCGACGATTGTCTGGTTCCCGCCTTCAGCCACGTTCACGCCGCAAGTTTTTTCAACCCAGGCGCCCACGCCCGAACAAAAACCCGGCGTTGGGAGCATCGCTTTAACCGACAATTTTTCTTCGCCGCTGGTTTGGGACATCTCTGACGCTGTTAATGTCAGCAACAACCAATTGACAATGGCAGTTCAACCCGGCGCCTCTGTGGCCAGTTTTCGCAGAGACGTAATTCTGAGCGATTTTTACGCAGAAATCACAGCCAGCACAAGCCTTTGTAAAGGCCAGGACGAATACGGATTTTTATTTCGCGCCCGGAATGCGGTTGCCTTCTATATGTATGCGCTTTCATGTGACGGCAAGGTGCGCGTGGAACGCACTAGCGTTGCGTCGCATTTGCCGCTTCAGCCGCCCACGCTCAGCGGCGACGCGCCGACGGGCGCGCCTGCACAAACACGCCTCGGCGTGTGGGCCGTCGGCCCGGATTTGCGCTTCTTTTTGAATGGCCGGTATCAATTCAGCGTGAACGATCGAAGTTATTCGTCCGGCGGCATTGGCGTCTTTGCGCATTCCACAGGCGATACGCCCGTGACGGTTATATTTTCCAATTTGGTGGTATACGATGTAACATATACGCCTCCCACAAGTACGCCAAAACCCTGAACATCACAAAATGATCTGAGCGAGAATTCATGCCAAACAACAAACTCAATGATCTCGACGCGAAGACATGGCTCAAATTTCAAAAGTCATGGTTCGTTCATAATCCGCCGCCGCGCCAAAAAGGCGTGCTGGTGCATCCGGCCAAATTTCCGGAGACAATGGCGCAGGAATTCATCGAGTTCTTCACCAAGAAGGGCCAGACCGTTTTGGATCCGATGGCCGGCACCGGCTCCACGCTGATTGCGGCGTTGCGCGCCGGACGGAATTCATACGGCATTGAGTTGAATCCGAAATATGCAAAAATCGCAAAACAAATTATCGAGAACGAGCGTGCGGCTCTGGGAAAGACAATCAAAAATCTGAAATCCGAAATCATACAGGGCGACGCAGCAAATGCCCTCAACTACCAACTACCGGCCGTCAACTACGTGCTGACCTCGCCGCCTTACTGGGACATGCTCCATGCCAAAGGCGCCGAAACGCAAAAGAAGCGCCGCTCATCCTCCGGGCTGGACGTCTTTTATTCCGACGATCCAAACGATGTGGGCAATATTCACGATTATGAATCCTTCCTCGAGAAACTGGTCCACATTTACGCCGGCTTGAAACCGCTGTTGCACGAAAAAGCCTATCTCACCGTCATCGTCAAGAACGTGAAGAAAGGCGGAAAGATTTATCCGCTGGCCTGGGATCTGGCGCGCGAGCTGGGCAAAATATATGCGTTGAAAGATGAAAAGATTTGGTGTCAGGATAATCAACCCCTCGCGCCGTTCGGGTTGGGAAGCGCGTGGGTGAGCAATACGTTTCATCATTATTGTTTGCAGTTCAGGTATGAATGACGGATTGTGGACGGCGGCATAGTTCATGGCCGTCCGGCTGAATTTGTCGTTCATGTTCCGTTAATAACCATGCCCGGCTATTCCGATATCATCCGTCTTCCGTACATGCCCGACCTCACCGAAGGCGGCATTGCTTACGCCTGCCGTTCGCTTCCGCATACGTATAACCGCATGGGCGGTTCGCCGCCTGACCGTATGCGCCGCATCGTTGCAGGCGTGGCGGTCGAACTCGCATTCCGGCGTTATCTTGCACAACAAAACATCCCATTCGACATCAAAGGCGCGACACCCTTCACCGACCCGGATCGCTATGACGTTTCGCTTGGCGGGCATCGCTGTGACATTAAATCTTTTTTGATTTCGCATCGAACTCAAATCGCTTCGCTTCGCGCGGACCCAGGGCTGATTCTCCAGGCCCCGGCCTTGGTGCCGCTCGATCAATATTCCGCCGACGGTCATTCCGAAAACGATATTTATCTTTTTGCATTCCTTACCGGTTTGATTGCCGCCTCGCCGGAGGATATGCAAAAAGCCATCCGCGCCGGACAGCCCGTTTATTTGATTCACGCCATGCCCAAAACGTGGGCGCGCCCGCATACGTGGTTTCCGCTGGGGCCGCTGGCATTGAAATCTGAATCGGGCGAAACGCTCATGCTTGAGATCGGCGGCCAGGATGCGGGTCGGGATTTTACGACGCGCCCGCTGGAACTTCCGCCTCGCACGCGCCGCGAAGTTGAAGGGGATTTTTATTCGCTGGCTTACGTTCACGTCAGACCCCGGCCGGCGGCGAGACTGGGCATTTATTCTCCGCCGCGAAAAGAAACGTACATCATCGAATCAATGGAGTGGAGCAATATCTGGGTGTACGGCATGGACATTTATTTTGCGGGCTGGATCACGCGCGATGAATTCCGCCGCCGCGCCAGTTTGATCCGCGAGGGAAGCCGCGTGTTTCAATATCATCGAACGCGGACAAAAAATCTTGCCGTGCCGATCTCAGATTTGAGGCCGTTGGGCGAATTGTTCGAACGCGTGCAGAAATGGAAAAGAGATTGAGCGCGCAAATCGCAGAGAGGCCCAGGCGTTTTGGTTAAGAACTGACGTTGTGCAGTTTCCCTGTAGAGCGACATTCGTGTTGTCTGAAAATATGAGATAAATCTCGCGTTGCTGTGCATGGCGAGTTAAGAAAGCGCTCATTGATTTCTGGTACACTTTTTGCATGTTCAAACATGCAAGAATGATTCTCGCAGGCGCTGGAGGATTGATTGTTCTGGGCGTTCTGCTGTATCAAATTCCCGCCGTTCATTCGCGCCTCGAATGGCGCCTGACGGTTTGGAGCACATATTTTCAAAATACAATTGATCCCGTTGGCAGGATGCCGACTCCGATACCGTCCACGCCTTTTGCGACTTTCACACCCCAGCCTCCCACACCGACGCTGAAGGCAACCGAACCGCCAACTCCCACTTCGACGCCGCTTCCCGCACAGGTTTCGCTTCCGTCTCCCAAATATGAATTACAAGGCATCAACAATTGCGGCCCGGCTACGTTGACCATGTATCTGCGCATGTACGGCTGGGACGGGGATCAGAATGACATCGCGCAAGTCATCAAACCTGTGCCGCAGGATCGCAACGTCAATCCGGATGAGCTGGTTTATTTTGTTCGCAACAGGGCGGGGTGGCTCGACGCTGATTTTCGCGTTGGCGGCAGTCTTGCTTTGCTAAAGAGCCTTCTAGCCGCCAATTTTCCCGTCATGATCGAAGAAGCCTCGAAGCTCAATCCGCAGGATGCGATGGGCCCCGGCGATGATTTATGGGATGGACATTATCTCCTGCTTACCGGATATGATGATACGGCGGGCACGTTCACTGCCCAGGACCCTTTGCGCGGCCCCGACCAGAAAGTCTCATACGATACATTGATAAAGGATTGGGAATCGTTCAACTATGTGTACATCCTGGTTTATCCGCCAGATCAATTGGCGCAAATCCAATCCATTTTAGGCCCGGACTGGAACCAGGATCAAAATCGGAAAAATGCTCTCGCAATGGCGCAGGCCGCTGTGACCGCGAATCCGTCCGACGCCTTTGCCTGGTTCAACCTTGGAAGTAATCTTGTTTATTTCGAGCGCTATAACGAGGCCGCGCAGGCCTTCGATAAAGCTTTTGAAATCGGCTTGCCTCAGCGGATGACGCGTTATCAGTTCAGCCCATTCTTTGCCTACTATTATGCCGGCCGCATAGATTATTTGATTCAGTTGACGGAATATACCTATAAACCCATACCGGGTTATTACTCGGAAGAGGCTTTGCTCTGGCATGGCTATGCTTTGTACAAACAGGGCAACCTCGCTGGCGCCAAAGCGGACTGGAACAAAGCGCTTTCCGTTCATCCCGATTACTGTGACGCCGAGTATGCCATTAACAATTACATCCAACAGACTTACGATTTGACGAATTGCAGTCCATAAAAATAACCGCTCTTTTTCGGCGGCTATTTTTCCTGAAAACTATATCCGCCGGGATGAGTCTGAATCAAATAAGACGGCTTTCCCGAATCGATGCCCAATTTTTTTCGGAGGCGGTAAACAACGTTTTTCAAAACCGCTGTATCCACAGACGCGCTCCATACCATTTGCATGATCTCTTCGTTTTTGAAAACGTAACCGGGACGGCTCATCAGCAGATGCAACAGGCGGAATTCCAGGTTCGTCAGTTTGATCTCGTCGCCGTTCGGTTCAATGGCGGACCGGCGGGCGGGGTCCAGTTTCAATTTGCCGGCGCGCACCGACCTCATCGGAATCGTCCAGCTTCGCCGCGACCAGGCCACGATCTTGGCTAAAAAAACCGCCGGGCTGATGGGCTTGATGACACATTCATCCACACCGGCTTGATACGCTTCCAATATTTCCGTCTCATTATTTGTGGGGAGGAATAACAGAATGGGACTGGCGCTTAGCGAACGAAACTTCTTGCACAACTCGATTCGCTGAGCGTGCGGCGCGTTCACGTCAATCACAATAAGGTCTGGAATTTCCTCCGTGGACCGTTCCATGGCTCGTTGCACCGAGGTTTCCAGAATTGCCACCAGACCTTTCTCACGAATAATATAGCCCCAAATTGGCGCGGTCGCATCTTGGTCACAAACCACGAAAACCCTGCTGGCTGCCTCCGAATTAAAAGCTGGCGTTGTTGCTGTCATTTTTGAAAACTCCGCTTGCTTTCACCCGCAATTATAATGTATAATCGGTAACAGTTGGTAACAAAAACTAACAATCTTGTGACCTTCGGAGGAGCTTGTTTTTTGTCCCAAGGCCAACAATCGAAGCAAAGGAGGCTTACGATGAAAAAGATTTTCCCCATCTTGGCGGCGCTTGCATTGATCGGCACTGCCTGTCAACTGGGCGGTTCAGCTCAGCCGACGCCAATTCCGGTGTCAACTGCGTTTCCAACCAATACGCCCGTTGCGTTGAATCCAACCGCCGGCCCCGGCGGCAATCAAGCCCCTGGAAGCACGCGCAACCGGGCGGATGGCATGACGGAAGTTTATATCCCTGCCGGCACCTTTACGCAAGGCGGTCTTGATCCTAATGCTCAACCCGATGAGAAACCCGCACACAAAGTGACCATGCCCGCTTTTTGGATTGATAAATTTGATGTGACCAATGCCATGTATCTGCAATGCGTCAATGCCGGCGTCTGCAATCCTCCTCAAAGTTTCAGCTCGAAGACGGTTACAAATTATTTTAACAATCCGGATTACAACGACTATCCTGTTATTCAAGTTACATGGGGCGATGCTGCCGCTTATTGCAAGTGGGCGGGCCGCCGGTTGCCGACCGAGGCGGAATGGGAATATGCCGCCCGCGGCACCGATCTGCGAACGTATCCGTGGGGCGATGACGCTCCCGATTCTTCGCGCGCCAATTTCAATTACGAGGTGGGCGATACTTCCAAAGTTGGAAGCTATCCTGCGGGCGCCAGCCCGTTTGGCTTGTTGGACATGGCCGGCAACGTTGCCCAATGGGTCAGCGATTTCTATGATGCCAATTATTATTCCAAGGCTGTGACGTTCAATCCCGCCGGGCCCGTGGCGCGGACCAACTTCTTTGGGCGCGTGATCAAAGGCGGAACGTTCCAGGATGTCGGAACCGATATCCGCATTGCGAATCGCGCTCAGGTTCTCGGACCCAACCCGGATGCTCAACCCGGCAGCGCCGCTTATCTCGGAGATTATTCCCCCAAGATTGGCTTCCGCTGCGCCTCGGACAATTAACGACGGCAATTCCGAATCAATGCGGTATGACATCGCCGATGTCATACCGCATTTTTATTTACGGGCAATCGCATTAATTGACTCGTAAATTGTCCTGTGGTATTATCCCGCCACAATTCAATAGCCCTGATCGGCACTCTTATCCAGAGAGGCGGAGGGATCGGCCCTGTGATGCCTCGACAACCGGTCGGCGTATGCCGAACACGGTGCCAATTCCGACAGATGGATATTCTGGGAGATGAGAGGGCAGCCGTTGCCCTGCGCGCAATTGCCCTTTCGTGACCGAAGGGCAATTTCATTTTTAGAAAGGAAATCACAATATGAGTACTACTTTCATGACATCACCCAAATTGATGTTCACTTCTGAGTCGGTCACAGAGGGGCATCCAGATAAAATCTGCGATCAAATCTCGGATGCTGTACTGGATGCCTGCCTCGAGCAAGACCCCATGTCGCGCGTGGCTTGCGAAACCGCCACAAAAACCGGTTTTGTTGTTCTGCTGGGCGAGATCACAACGCGCGCTCATGTCAACTTCGACGAACTCGTGCGCCGCGTCATAAAAGAGATCGGTTATGACAGCAGTGAGAAAGGCTTCGACGGTAATACCTGCGGCGTGCTCTCAGCTATCGCCAGTCAAAGCCCCGATATTGCGCTGGGCGTTGACCATGCTTTGGAAGATAAAAGCGGCGAGATGAACGATTCGGATATCGAACACGTCGGCGCGGGCGATCAGGGCATGATGTTCGGTTTTGCCTGCAACGAGACTCCCACATTGATGCCCATGCCCATTTACATGGCGCATAAATTATCGCGCCGTCTTTCCGAAATGCGGAAGAATGGTACGATGCCATGGCTGCGGCCCGATGGCAAGAGTCAGGTCACTGTTGAATATTCGCATGGCAGGCCCAAACGCATTGATACCGTTTTGATTTCGACTCAACATGCGCCCGACATTTCGCACGCCGAGATCACCGAACAGGTGATGGAACATGTCATCAATCCATCCCTTCCAAAAGATATGGTGGACAAGGATTTAAAAGTCTTCGTCAATCCGACCGGGCGGTTTGTAATCGGCGGCCCGATGGGCGACGCAGGCGTGACCGGCCGCAAGATCATTGTTGATTCATACGGCGGCATGGGACGCCACGGCGGCGGAGCCTTCAGCGGCAAGGACCCAACGAAGGTGGACCGCTCCGCCGCGTATGCCGCGCGGTATGCCGCCAAAAATGTCGTCGCCGCGGGGCTGGCAGACCGCGTCGAGATTCAGGTGGCGTATGCCATCGGCGTGGCGCACCCGCTTTCGGTCAACGTCGAAACGTTCGGAACCGGAAAGATTGCAGATGAAAAAATCGCGGCGCTCATCACCGAATATTTTGATCTGCGCCCTGGAGCGATCATCCGTGATTTGAATCTGCGCCAGCCCATTTATCGCAAGACTGCCGCGTACGGACACTTCGGCCGCGACGATGTCGAATTCCCATGGGAAAGGACCGATAAAGCCGCCGCCCTCAAACAGGCCGCGGGAATTTAATGGAATAAATCTTGCAAACATAGTTGGCAACATGGAGTCGAGCGCCCTCGACTCCATGTTTGTTTCTGGCCAAATGTTTCGCCTTATATCGTTTTGTGGCTGTGGCAAAATTCGATCCCAAAATCCATCGCCGCTCCGTTCCGTTTGAAGGTTTGCAACTATGGTTGCATTCCAACGCGGATGTTTATTCGATGAAATCGCGGATGGGAAAATAAAATTGAATGAATTTGGAAAGATCGTCGCCGATACATGGAAATGGCTGGTAGACCAATGCCCATACTTCGATGAATTGCATGGCTGATTGCCGGCATGCTCCATTGCGTAGCAGCGTCAAGGTTAGTTTTTCATCTTCTTCATTCCTCCTTCGACCTTTTCCGTTATAATCTTCTCTGAATAACTCACCTTACGCAGTAGCGCGAGATTTTTCTCGCACTTTCAGGCGGCATGCATGCCGCGCTACAGGGAAGACTGTGCAACATCAGTGAATAAACCAAAGGAGAGAGACTCATGCCCAAGACCAAGGGCTCTATTGCGTTACCCCTCGAAAAAGACGAAATAATAAAAGATTATCGTCTTGCCTACCGCTCGCGGCAGGCGAGTCTGATCGGCCGGCGCGAAGTGCTGAGCGGCAAAGCCAAGTTCGGCATCTTCGGCGACGGCAAGGAATTGGCGAACATCGCCATTGCACGCGCTTTCCGCAAAGGCGACTGGCGTTCCGGATATTATCGAGATCAAACCTGGATGTTCATGTTGGGGGTGATGAGCATCCAGGAATTTTTTGCCCAGCTGTACGCACATGCGGATGTGGACGCCGAACCCAACACCGGCGGCCGCGGCATGGACGCGCACTTCGCCTCGCGTTATATCAAACCCAACGGCACGTGGAAAAATCAAACCGAAATGTACAACACGGCCGCGGACGTGTCGCCGACGGGAACGCAGATGCCGCGCGCCGTTGGCCTGGCTTACGCATCGGTCGTCTATCGCAAACTGGATGAACTAAAGCAATTCAAAGACTTTTCACATAACGGCGATGAAGTCACATTTGCAAGCATTGGCAACGCCTCAACTGCGGAAGGAATGTTTTGGGAATCGGTCAACGCCATCGGCGTATTGCAGGCGCCCGCTGTCATCACGGTCTACGATGACGGCTATGGCATCTCCGTCCCAAACCAATTCCAGATGGTCAAGGAAAATATCTATGCCATCCTCAAAGGCTTCGAGCGCGAGCCGTGCATGGAGGAAGATTGCGAACGCGGCTACGATTTGTATCAGGTGCGCGGCTGGGATTATCCCGCGCTGATCGAGACCTATCAAAAGGCGGCCGAGACCGCGCGCAAATATCACATTCCTCAGCTAGTGCATGTTGTTGATGTGACGCAACCGCAGGGACATTCCACCTCGGGCAGTCACGAACGCTACAAAACTCCCGAGCGGCTGAAATGGGAGGAAGAATTCGATTGCATCCGCAAGATGCGCGGCTGGATGATTGAGAACGGCGTCGCAACGGACCCGGAACTGGCCGCGCTCGAAAAAGAGGACTACGAAACTGTCGAGGCAATCCGCAAGGCGGCGTGGAACGCGTATCTCAACCCGATTCTCGAAGAGCGCGCGCAGGTCATGGACATGCTCGATGAAATCGCCGGCTCTTCGCGCCACGCGTCAGAGTTGAACAATATCAAAGAACGGCTGGCCGCCGCGCCTGTCCAGTTGAGGCGGGATATTCATTCCGCCGTGCATGAAGCCTTGCGCGTCCTGCGCGACGAAGAGAATCCGTCGAAGCAAATTTTGATCCAATGGAAAAATAATCAGGATGCGATCCAGCGCGAACGTTATGATTCGCATCTTTACAGCGGCAGCGCCTTGAGGGTCGAGGAGGTCAAGCCTGTTTATTCCGCCAACTCGCCAACGATGTTCGGCTTCGAAGTCATCAACGCCGCCTTCGATAAAATTCTGGAACGCGATCCGCGCGTGATCGCCTTCGGCGAAGATGTGGGCTTGCTCGGCGATGTCAATCAGGGCTTCAAAGGGATGCAGGAAAAATACGGCGCGCTGCGCGTGACCGACACGGGCATCCGCGAGGC
>JBHORD010000121.1:0-21950 GCA_042408355.1 Anaerolineales bacterium | reverse complement strand
CAGCAAAAAGCCAAAAGCCAGCAAGGCTAAGAAAAAGGCGGAAACAAAATACATCAATCGAACGGCCATTCTTCGGCGGCCGCGCGAGGGACGCCCGGCGGTCACCAGCACGGCGTCCGAAAGATGGACATACGCCGCAGGAAGAAAAATAATTCCCAGCCATTGCAAACGAAGCAGAACATCAATCCCCCAGTCTGGAACAGTCTTATTTTGAAGCGCTTCGGTGGTAAAGACAATCGCCACGCACAACAAGATAACCGCGAACGAACGCGCCACCCGATCCCGCAAATTAAATGTCAGGGAATACAGGAACAATGAAAAAGCTGTGATGGCAATCCCCGCCGTCAGGATCTGATTTAGCGTTTGGATCCCCGCCAGCAAACTGTCAGCAAAACCGTTAAACATACAGCCTTCCCGGTCGCTCTACTTTAGTGCCCTCGCAAAAAACAGTGCGACGTCTTGCGTCAAATAATAATGGTCATTATACCCGCAGAATTCATAACCGTGCTTCTGTGCCAGACGAATGGCCGGTTGATTTTTCGACTGCATTTCGAGGAACAACCGGCGATGACCGCGCCCCAAAGCCCATTCTTGTGCGGCCCCCAATAAAGCGCTTGCCACGCCGCGTCTTCGCCATTGCGGCGCGACAACCAAATCCGTAATCCACGCCACGGAGGCCACATGCGCCGTCAAACAAAGGTAACCAATAGGCTCGCTGGATGCGACGGCGGTAAATACAGCGGCTTTCCGCGTCCACTCATCTGCGAGGGAATATGGATTATGAGGGTACGCTAATGGAATCGGCCTCGGCAAACGAACATCGCGGAATGTCGCCACGATCTGACCGCTATCGCGGCGCAAATCCAACTGCCAGACATATTCGCTGCTGACGGAATGATCCATGCCCATCAGGCGCGGCAGATCGGATGCAATGGCTGGACGAATTTGAATCGAAAACATGACTTTACTATTGACCTGTGACTCGAATTTGAATGATACAGGGCGGCAAAGCATTTCCCTGATTATCGGTGGCAACCAGCCGAAGCTGATAATCGCCCGGCGTCAATGTGGTTGTATCCCATTGTCCGAGCGTGCCGTTAATGACTTCACCGCGCCCCGCGGAAATCGTCGCCCACGTTGTGGTATTGAGGGGGGCGACTTCATATTTATAAAAGCCCAGATCAGGAACATTGACCGTTCCCTGCAATGTCACCTTACCAGAAACTTCCGTGCCGGATTTTGGATCGGTGATAATCAATTTGTTCGCGACGCAACCGGCGGTACCGCTCAAAGTCGGCACGGGGCGCGGGGTACGCGCGATCTGCGTGGCGAGGTCGGAAGAGATCGTTCCGGTCGGCGTGGCAAAGATGTCCGCCGTCGGCGTGACAATAAAAAAGGAGGCCGGCAAGCCCGGGATAATAAAAGAAGCTGTAATAAATTCTCCACAAAATAAAACGATGACCAAAGTAACAAATGCAACGGCTTGCCCCATCCTTCGCAAAGCAAATTCCTTTTCGAGACTATAAACGGCCTCGCGCCATTCATTCCACGAGCGCCACAGCCAGCGAAATGCGAACAATGCTCCAATCGCCAGCACAATATAAATCAGCACTTCATAAGTGCTGAGAAACTGATAAATGATTCTCATAACCAGACTTGCTTACAATTGTTGTAAAACGCCGCGAATCAATTTTTCGATCTTGGGCGCAATAATCTTTCCTGCTTCTATCACTTCCTCATGGGTGGTCACGGTAGAACCGTCCAAATTGGACTTATTGCTGATGCCCGAAAGGCCAAGCACACGCATGTTGCCATGACGGGCCACCAGCACCTCTGGAACAGTGGACATTCCCACCGCGTCCGCCCCGGCCAACCGCAAAAAACGCAAATCGGCGGGACCTTCAAAAGAAGGACCGCTCAAAGCCACATAGATGCCTTCACGCAAGAGGATGTTGTTTGCCGAGGCAACATTCCGCGCCAATGCACAAAGGTCACGGTCATAAGGCCGGCTCATATCCGGGAAGCGCGGTCCAATCTCGTCATAGTTTGGACCCATCAGCGGATTATTTCCCGTCATCCCCAAGAGATTGAGATGATCGGTGATTAGCATAACATCGCCGGGGACAAATTCCGGATTGACGGCGCCCGCCGCGTTGGTGACGATCAAAACTTCGATGCCCAATCTCTGCATGACGCGGATCGGCAGTGTGACCTGCGCCATCGAATAGCCCTCATAAAAATGGATGCGTCCCTGCATGACGAACACCGTCTGACCTTCAAGCCCGCCAATCACAATTCGCCCGGCGTGTCCGAACACGGTCGAAACCGGAAAATGCGGCAGGTCGCCGAAAGAAATCACATCCGGCAATTGGACGGATTCCGCTAAATCGTTCAGTCCCGAACCGAGGATGATCGCAACGCGCGGACGCTTCGAGGTCCGCGCCCGAAGCGCTGTAACGACTTCGTCAATTTGATCCAGCGTAAAGTGGGAAATCATCTCTTAACCGAAACCTGTTGCGCAAAATTTTAACGACTCTTCATTAACGAATCGCGAGGCGATTATATCAGAAATGGAATCGGCGGCTGAAAAGAGAGCCGTGAAGCAATAGGGCAATCGGGTTTGGATTTTTTTATCGGTCAAAATCTTGATGATTTTGTTAACTTGTATATTCGTCCCCAACACATTTCTAAAGCGCAAAAGGTAGATAAAAACCGCTTCTTATGCTATCCTTACCGTATATGGGACAGGGTTCTCTTGTTACAAAATTCACCGGGGCTTTCAGGAAGTCACGCAAAACAGCCAATCAAAACTCGGGTGAAATGATACATTCCGATGCCAGCGCAGAACAAATCGCGATCCTCACCCGGCAATTAGAAGCGGAGAAACAACGCAACAACCAATTGATTTTGTTGAGCGAACTGAGCCGGCAGTTGGAGGCTTTACTCGATCAACCGGTTGCGGCGCAATTGGTTGTAAACACGTTGGAGCGCGGCATCGCGTGTTCTTATGTATGTTTATATGTGATTGACAGCGAACGAAACGAATTCGTGGCGCTGGCATCTGCAGGTCAGATGACTCATATCATCCCGCCCGGCTACCGCCAAAATGTAAAACGCGGCGTGATGGGACGCGCGGCGCGTTTGCGAAAAACCCAAATCAGCAACGACACGAGGCTCGACCCGGACTATTTTGCGTTCGAGGATGAAAGCAATTTGTCCATAGTGGTTGTCCCTTTGATCTACAATGGCTATCTGCACGGGGTGTTGGAAATCAGCGCCTCGCAGGCGGACGCATTTCACAGCGCAGACGTTTCCATGGCGGAAGCCGCGGCTGACGAATTGATGAGGGCCTGGGAGCGGTCGCGTTATCATCAGCACTTAACAGAATTGATCCAGGCCGGCATCTCGCTTTCGACCATGGTTGAGCCGCAATCGGTTGTCCGCGAAGTCGCTTCCATTACGCGTCAGGCGTTAAGCGCGCGATTCGTCTACGTTGTTCTCCTCGACCAGACGGGCAATTTCAGTCAGCGGGCCTATTCAGGACACGCGCCGCGATTGCTTAATTATTTTGAAACCACCCCCCTTCAAAACAGCCTCACGCAAGCCACGCTCAATTCGACGCAATCGTTTCGCATCCGCGATATTCGCAAATATCCGCTGAGCGCAAATCTGGAGATTGACCACAGCGGATTGCGCAGCGCGCTGGCTGTTCCAATTCGATTGCACCGCTTGAGCATCGGCGCGATTCTGGCGTTCGGCAAGGAGAACGAAATCTTCTTCACCGAAAACGACGAATCCCTTGCAACGCTCATCGCCTCGCAGTCGGCGGCCGCCATGGAAAGCACATGGCTGTATCAGGAACTCCGCGACACCCTCAATACCACAACTCAGTTATATCAGGTAAGCTTTCAGATTTTACAAATCGAGGACCTGCGCGATGCCGTCAAATTGATTGTTGAGACGGCCTACAAGGTCTCCAACGCCACCTCTGCCGGCGTCATTCTGTATACGCCGGAAAAGAACATTGATATTCAAATGGCTGTGAACGCCAATGGAATCTACAACGACGCAGCCCATCCGACGAGTTTGATCGAACAGGCAATGAACAGCGGGACCACCATCTTTGTTTCGGATCAGACCACAACCCAGGTTTGTTTCCCGGTTCAAACCAACGTGCGGCGATATGGCGGATTATGGATTCGCGTCTCGGAGACGCGCAATTACGATTCGCGTCACACTGCCGCGCTTCAAATGCTGGTCAATCATTTGGAACGCGCCATCCTGTTGAGCGAGTCGCGAGAGCAGGCCAAACAAATCGAGGCGGCTTACGAGGAGTTGGAAATCACATACGATCGAACGCTGGCCGCTCTCATGTCCGCGTTGGACGCGCGCGACCGCGAAACGGAAGGACACAGCCTGCGGGTGAGTCAAATTGCAGGTTACCTTGGCGAACAACTTGGACTGGACAGCCGTCAGCTCAAGGCGCTGGAGCGCGGCGCGCTGTTACACGACATCGGAAAAATCGGAATCAGCGATACGATTCTCCACAAGCCCGGTCCATTGGACAGGGAAGAATGGAAAATCATGCGCCTGCATCCCGACATTGGCAAACAGATCGTCGAAGACATTCCGTTCCTGCAAGATACCCTGCCTGTAATCCATTATCATCAGGAGCGCTGGGATGGCAGCGGCTATCCAATGGGACTCAAAGGAACCGACATCCCGTTCCTTGCACGCATCTTTGCGGTGGCAGACGCCTTCGACGCCCTGACCAGCGATCGTCCCTATCGTCAAAAGGTTTCACTGCAGGAAGCGATCAATTATCTTAAAGAACAGGCGGGAATCTTGTTCGACCCGGAAGTCATTACAGCATTCGAACAGATCATCAACGAGGGACGCATTCCGGATTTTACGACATCAGATTGAAAGTTTATGAAACCAGAAATACCCAGGACTGGGTCTTCTCCTCAGGAGCACCGAATTTCGGTCCAACCCTCTGCGATAGCAAGCATGATTGTGCTTGCTATTATCGTAATTAACGGCAGTTTGGACCGGGGGCAAAGCCCGCCCGGCGCCATTCCTTTGATTCTGCTCGGCGGCCTGGGAATCGCTTATTTATTTGTTTTCGATTTTTTCCTGGTCCCATCCATCTATTTCCGCCGCATCTACTTATGGGTGAATGCAGTTCTAACTGCAGTCGGTCTGGCGGGATTGATGAACATCACAAACAATCAGCTGAATCTGTACATCGAGGTTCTGTTGATATTAGCCGTGATCACCTCCTCCATCATTGCCGATCGAGGAACTACGTATCTTATGCTCATTCTGTCAACGGTTTTGATCGTGGCCCAGCAGCGCAACATACCTCCGCCTCGGGGCTGGATTTTCCATACAAGCATTGCCGCCATTGCCTTCATCATCATCGAGACGATTCAGCAATTGAAGAATCTCTCACGCAACCGCATCCGCAAACTCGAGATCATCACAGAATTCAGCCGCCAGATCGCTTCTTCGCTTGAGACCAAACAGGTTTTGAAACTGCTCAACACCGCGCTCCAAAACGCCGTGGAAGCAGATTCCTATTTTGTGGGCATGAGAGACGGCGACGAACTGCAACTCGAACTTATCTATGACGACAAACAAAATTACGAAAATCAACGCGTCCCATTGGAAGGCACCCTCTCAGGCTGGGTTCTTGAGAACCAGCAAAGCCTTTTTCTTCCCGATCTTCGAAAGGAGGTCGCCCTGCCCCGCGTCCGGCTCGTATTGGTCGGCAATCACAAGACCAGCCTCTCTTGGATGGGCGTCCCGATGCGCGGCAACAGCGTGGACGGAATCATCGTCATCGGCTCCTATCGTCCGAACGCCTTCGACCGCGCCGATCTGGAACTGCTCTCGAACCTCGCACAGCATGCGGCGCTGGCGCTCGATAATGCCTACCGCCATTCGCAGGTCGAACTTCAAGCCCGTCTCGACAGTTTAACCGGCGTCTATAACCACGGTTATTTCCTGAAACTTTTGAAGGAACAAGCCGACCAGGCCCTGCGCGACAAACAGCCTTTGAGTTTAATCATGCTCGATATAGATTATTTCAAGCAATATAACGACACATACGGTCATCTGGCGGGAGACGAAATACTCACAGGCTTATGCGATACAATCCGTCAGCACATCAAGGCAACCGATGCGGTCGGACGCTGGGGCGGCGAGGAGTTCGTTATCTCACTTCCCAACGCCAACGCCGAACAAGCCTTGCAAATCGCTCAGCGAATTCGGACAACGCTGTCAACGCTGAAAATATTTACTCAGGAAAAAGACCCAATCTCTGTGCCAACCATCAGCCAGGGAATCGCAATCTTCCCCGAAGAGACCGACGAAATCATCAAGCTGATAGATTTGGCCGACCGGCGTCTCTACATTGCAAAAGCACGCGGGCGGAATCAAATCGAACCTGATCCAGACAGGTCCATTAAGGAAAAAGCCGGATAATCTCCCCTTTCGCAAAGCGGGGCCGTTGTCAATTCAAAACTTCGTTGAAAGCTCCCACAGTTTTATTCACCGCCGCGTCGTCAATCCAATAATGTGTCACCAGCCGGAAGCGCCGATTGTTTTCGGGATCCAGCAAAACGCCGCGCTCTTTCATCTTCTCTGTGATCTGGAACGCGTTCATCTGAACATGGTCCGCCAAATTGAAATAAATCATATTCGTGAACGGCGTGCCCGCGTCCAAAACCAGACCGTTGACCTGTCTCAAGCCATCGGCTAATTTCTTCGCCCGGGCGTGATCCTCGCCCAACCGTTTCGTCATCTTCTCCAGCGAAATTAATCCCGCCGCGGCCAGCACGCCGGCCTGCCGCATGCCGCCGCCCAGCATCTTCCGCAAATGGCGCGCCCGCGCAATAAATTTTTTCGAGCCGACCAGCATCGAGCCGACCGGCGCGCAAAGTCCTTTGCTTAAACAAAACATCACCGAATCCGCCGGCTCGACCAATTCCTTGACCGAAACATTCTGCGCCACTGCCGCGTTGAAGATGCGCGCGCCGTCAATGTGCAACAGCAAATTGTTTTCGCGCGCCAATTTTCCGACCGCGCGCGTGTATTCGGCGGTCAAGGGAACGCCGCCGCAAACGTTCTGCGTGTTTTCGATGCAGACCAGCCGCGTGATGGTGCGATGTACGTCCTCGCTTTGGATGGCGGCGCGAATATCGTCAAGCGCCAGCGTGCCGTCGGCTTGATTCTTGATCGCATGCGGATAGACGCCGCCCAATGCCGCCATTCCACCGGCTTCATTCAAATAAATATGCGAGCAATCGCCGACGATCGCTTCGTCCCCGCGCTGGCAATGGACAAGCAGGGCCAGCAAATTTCCCATTGTCCCGGAAGCGACGAAAAGAGCATCTTCCTTGCCGAGCGTCTCTGCCGCTTTCTCCTGCAACTTGTTGACGGTCGGATCATCCATGTAAACGTCGTCGCCGACTTCCGCCTCCGCCATCGCTTCGCGCATTTCAGGCGTGGGTTTGGTGACGGTATCAGAACGAAGGTCAATGAATTCCATGAGTATCTCCTTGTTTTCAATCACAGATAAACCCAGAGGAACTCAAATAAAACGAATCAGCGTTTATCCGCGTTCATCTGTGACTGGTATTCCTTAATTGATCCAAGATCGCCGACAATTCATCCGGCAATCCTGCTTCAAAAACGCGCGGCTGTTCCTCGCCGGGCAAAACGACTTTCAATTTATGGGCGTGCAAAAAATGTCTGCCGAGCGGAATGGATGATTTCTTTCTGCCGTAAATTTCATCGCCGACAATCGGACAGCCAAGAAACGCACAGTGCAGGCGGATTTGATGTGTGCGCCCCGTCAGCGGATGAAATTCAAGCAAAGTATGGTTTGGGAAAGATTCCAGCGTCCTGTATTCGCTGATCGCTTCGCGGCCCTTGTTGACCGAAACAATTGCCATCTTCTTCCGATGATTCGGATCGCGCCCAATCGCGGCTTCGACGCGGCCAAACGGCGTCGGCGGTTTGCCATCCACCAAGGCAAGGTAAATCTTTTCGACCTTCCGCAACCGGAATTGATCCTGAAGCCAACGATGCGCTTTGTCGTTCTTTGCCAGCAGAATCAAACCCGATGTTTCTTTATCCAAACGATGCACGACGCCGGGACGTCCCTCGCCGCCAATGCCTTCGATATCGGGATCATACCCAAGCGCCGCATGAACCAGCGTTCCCGAATCGTGTCCTGCGGCAGGGTGAACGACCATCCCTGCAGGCTTGTTGACGACGATCACATCCTCGTTTTCAAAAACAATATCGAGCGGAATATCTTCGCCGATCAAATCCGTCGGCGCAGGCGGCGGCACGCGGACTTCGACCAGCATATCCGGTTCGAGCATCTGTCCCGATTTTTTAGCGGGCGCGCCGTCCACGCGCACAAAGCCGTCTCTGATGAGCGCCTGCAGACGCGTGCGCGAAAAGCCGGGCAAAGACTCAACCAAAAAACGGTCGAGCCGCTCCCCGTCCGGATTATTGAAGCGAAAGGTGAAAACGTCCTCAGTCACGACCCCGTGCCAGCGTCCGTCGCCGCGGCCTTCTTTTCGTTACGTTCCTTGATCCAAACGCCGAGCAACAGCACAATTACGCCCACCGTAATCGAGGAGTCGGCCACATTGAAAACAGGAAACGTGCCGATGGAAATGAAATCTGTAACCTTGCCCGCCAACAAGCGGTCCACCAGATTGCCCGCCGCGCCGCCCATTTGCAAACACATGGCGAGACGCAGAGTCCAGTCATGAAGCTCGACGCGCGGAAAATAATAGACGATCGCGAGAATGACCAGGATGGCCAGCGCCGTAAAAACCGCGTTGCCGTTTTGAAACGAGCCAAACGCCGCGCCGCTATTCGACCAGTTGACAATGCGAGCATAGGGACTTAACCAGCTCAACCAAGACGGAAGCCATGCGCCTTCAAACGGCAGATGAGTCCGCACCAGCCACTTTGTCCATTGATCGAGCGCGACGATCACACCCGCCAATCCAAACAATATTAAATAATCACGCAAATACCGATTCAATCGTTCACCTCGTGAGATTTCTGCGCTCAAGGCGCGCCCTATTTTACCCCACTACCGGATAAATACACGCGGCACACGCGCGCTGATGTTGGTCATCACTTCGTACTCGTTCGTGCCGGTCCATTCGGCAAAATCTTCCGCGGTGATTCCATCGCCAAGCAAAATCACATCGTCGCCGACCTTTGCGTCATCATCGCCAACGTTGACCATGAATTGATCCATGCAGATACGTCCAACCTGCGGATATTTTTTTCCGTTGATGAGGACCTGCGCCTGATTCGTCATGCGGCGAAAATAGCCGTCGGCGTACCCGCATGGGATCGTAACGATTCTTGCCGGGACTTCAGTCTGCCACAACGACCCGTAGCTGACCGGCCGCCCGGGCTGTGTGATCTTGCTATACGCCACGCGTGAACGCCATGTCAACGCGGGTTTGACGTCAACAGTTTTTTTAACATCGCGCCCCGGATAAACGCCGTAAAACATCAGACCCGGACGCACCATATCGAAATGGCTTTCCGGCAATTGCAGCACCGCGCCGGAATTTGCCATGTGCCGAATCGGCGGATGCGGCACGCTTTGCTTTTCGTAAAAAGATAAAACTTCATTGAAACGTTCCAACTGCAATCGGGCGTGAGCGAGATCAGGCGACTCGGAATTTGCGAAATGCGAAAAGATTCCTTCTATATCCAAATGACGGCACAACAGGGACTTTTCAAGGAACGGCCCGGCTTCATAATCGTGAACGCCGATGCGCTCCATACCGGTATCAATTTTGAGATGAACCTTGAGTTTTGCCTTTGCCTCTTGCGCGCTTTGTTCCGCCGCGTCAAGTAATTCAAGCGACGAAGCCGTCAGAGTCAAATCATATTGAACGAACGCCGGAACCTGCTCTGGGAGAGTCCCGCCCATGACGAGAATCGGTTTGTCAATTCCGATCTCACGCAGATGAATCCCCTCCTCCACCAGGGCGACGCCGATGTAATCCGCATACGGCGCGATATACGGCGCAACGCCATCCACACCGTGACCGTACGCATTGGCTTTCAGCACAGCCATCACCTTGGCGGGCGCGACGTGGGCGCGGATGTTCTCCAAATTTTGTTTTAAGCGAGGCAGATTGACTTCCAGATAGGTTGGGCGCATGGATTGATTTTATATTCGTAAACCGCAAAAAGCAAATGATCTTTGCAAGCTCCGCCCGCCGCAAAATAAAAGTATCCGAGTTCAGCGAGAACCCGGATACTCAATTTATAACACAAGTGAAACTAATGTCCGTTGCCGTTGCCGTGACCGTTGCCGTGGCCATTGCCGTTATTGGCATGGCCGTTCCCGCCATTGCCGTTTGCGCGGCCGGACATAATGGCGCCCAAATTCAGCAAATTCCTGGCTTCCTGGTCAAACACAACCTTACGCAACTGGCCCCAATTGGTGACAGTGACGCCGCCGGGCAGAGACAAATTACTGTAATCGCCGCTCTGCTTATCCATGAGGATGGTCTGGCAGTCTTCACCGGGGAGACCTAGAATCTTGGTCATGAAACAAGCCTGGGCAATTTCACCATACCCGAAACCGTCAGATTGAAGCGTCTGAATTTCGGTGTAGTCGATTCCCAAACTTCCGCAGAAGAAACTGGCCAGCGCCTTGCCCACCGGCTGATTTGCGTCCGATGGCATCGTACACGGATTCGCCAAAATCATGGAAGAATCGATGGTAACAGATTGTCCGGCGGTGGCTGTAATCGTGACACTGCCATCCGGGTTAATGGTCGCCAGACCCAGCGTCTGTGCGTCGGCGGCGCTCAATTGAACCGTCTGCGTACTGCCATCCGCGAGGGTTATCGTGCAGACCACAATAATCGCGCCCGTGTAAGGATCGGTGGATGTGGAACAACTCTGAACGGTACCGCTAATTGTTGACGATTGTGCCGCGGGAGCCGCCGATGCGCCGGCGACCTGAACAGCCACCATAATCAGCGCTAATAATCCAGCCAGAACAGTTTTATTTTTCATTGACACATACCTCCATTTATCTTGGAATTTTCACTTAATTATGTCGTAACCACGCGGCGAAGGTTATGGGCTTAAAAAAAATAAAACGGGCGTTTCGGGGTGCCGATTCGGGATCGGAGCCAATCAAAGAATCGCAAGGGCGCTCAAAATCGAAATCCGTTTACATCCGCCCCGCGACATAATCGAGCACATCTATTTTGGTCAGGATGCCTGTCGGCTTGCCTTGTTCCACAACGATGAGCGCGTAACCGTCTGTAAGCAAAGAAATGGCCTCGTCCAGCGAAGTCTCTGGCGGGAAGACCGCCTTGGCGTTCTGCACCAAGCGATCAATCGGCTCATCGTGGCTGTGTTGATGACTCTCCAGAAGATGATTCAGCAAGTCCACTTCTTCGATCGTGCCGACCAGCATTCCATCCGCGCCGACGACGGGCATTTGCGAGATGGCATTCTGCCGCATGATGGTCATTACTTTGCGCATCGAATCGCCCAGCGCCGCGGTGTGAAGCGTTTTGTTCGGCTTGACAAAAAGCAAATCGCCGAGGGTCACTTCGCCGAATTCCATCTCGAGAAATCCGTTTTCACGCATCCATTTGTTATCGTAAAACTTTGAAAGATAACGCGAACCGCTATCGGGGAAGATCACAACGACTAAACGCTCGCCGGATAATTTCGCCGCGTATTTCACCGCGCCGGCAAGAGCCGAGCCCGTCGAGCCGCCCGCGAAGATTCCTTCCTGTCTCACAAGTTGACGCGCCCATAAGAACGACTCGCGGTCGTTGACGCGCACAATGTCATCAACGACCGAAATATCCGTTGTGGTGGGCAAAAAATCTTCGCCGATGCCTTCGACCTTGTATGTCTTCGGATACGCGCCAGGCGGAATTTTGCCTTTGTTCTGCCAAATCTCATACAAGATCGAACCTTCGATGTCCACGCCGATAATCTTGACGTTTGGATTTTTCGATTTGAGATAATGACCAATGCCCGAAATCGTCCCGCCCGTTCCCATGCCAATAACGACATCCGTCACTCTGCCATCCGTCTGCTCCCAAATTTCAGGTCCGGTGGTCAATTCATGCGTTTTGGGGTTGTCAGGATTGTGGTATTGATTTGCCAAAATTGCGTTCGGCGTCTCGCGCGCGAATCGCCTGGCGACTTCATAATACGAACGCGGGTCGTCCGGCGGGACGGCAGTCGGCGTGATGACAACCTTGGCGCCATACGCGCGCAAGAGTTGAATCTTCTCATTGCTCATTTTATCGGGCATGACAAAAATTGTTTTGTACCCTTTGAGCGCGGACGCAATGGCGAGTCCCACCCCGGTATTGCCCGATGTCGCCTCGACGACCGTCCCGCCGGGTTTGAGTTCGCCGCGTTTTTCCGCCTGCTCGATAATGTTGAGTCCAACGCGATCCTTGATGCTCCCGCCTGGATTCAAATTTTCCAGCTTGGCATAAATTGGAACTTGAACACTCGCCGCCACGCGTCCCAAGCGCACCAGCGGCGTCCAGCCAATCGCGCCCAGGATATTATCGTAAACATGTTTTTCATTTGAAACGGGAAGGCCTGTCATTCATTCTCCTTTGGTGATAAGAGCAATTTTACCAGCGAGATATTGGAGCGAGAATCATTCGCCAGGACAAAAATCTCCCGCCAAAATCTTCGACGGGAGATTCTTCCAACTTTCAAACCTTCCAACCTGCAACTCAATAGACTGGCAAATTCTTATCCACTTCCTTTGCCCAGGCGTTGATTCCGCCTTTGAGATTTTTCACCTTCTTGAACCCGGCGCTGACCAGCAGTTCCAAGGCGCGCGCCGAACGTGTCCCGGCTTTGCAGAACACGACCATGTCTTCGGCTGAATCAAGTTCCGAGAGACGCGCCGCCAACTGCCCCAGCGGAATATTGACCGCGTTCGGGATCGAAGAAATTTCAAGTTCATGCGGCTCGCGCACATCCAGCAGTTTCAAATGATTCTGCTTTAAGCGCGCCGCCAGTTCGGTTGCGGAAATGTCCCAGCCCGCGCCAGCCGAGCCTTCTTCATGGTCGTGACTCGGAACGCCGCAAAACTCTTCGTAGTCAATCAACTCTTTAATATCGGCATTCGGTCCGCACACGCGGCAATTCGGATTCTTCTTTAACTTGACGAATTCAAACGACATGTCGAGTGCGTTGTAAAGCAAAAGTTTTCCGATCAACGGTTCGCCGATTCCGAGTAAAACCTTCAACGCTTCGGTCGCCTGAATCGTCCCAATCGTGCCGGGCAAAACGCCAAGCACGCCGCCTTCCGCGCACGATGGGACCAGCCCCGGCGGCGGCGGTTCAGGGAAGAGACAGCGATAGCATGGTCCTTCCTTTGCGTAAAAAACGCTGACCTGTCCATCGAAGCGGTAAATCGAAGCATACACATTTGGCTTTCCGAGAAAGACCGCCACGTCGTTGGTCAAATAACGCGTCGGAAAATTATCCGTGCCATCCAGCAAAATGTCGTAATCTTTCGCAATGCGCATGGCGTTCCCGGATGTGAACGGCTCGTTATAAACATCCACTTCGATATCGGGATTCAAATCGAGCAGTTTCGCTTTGGCGCTTTCGACTTTCAACTTGCCGACGGTGGATGTCCCGTGAATCACCTGACGCTGCAGATTCGACGAATCGACCACATCGTAATCCACGAGTCCGATCCGACCGATGCCGGCTGCCGCCAAATACAGCGCCGCCGGCGACCCAAGCCCGCCCGTGCCGATAATGAGCACAGACGAGCCCTTCAATTTGCGCTGGCCTTCGAGGCCCACTTCGGGAATCAAAAGGTGGCGCGAGTAGCGCAAAATTTCATCGCGAGTTAAACCGGGAAGAAAAGGCTGCATCATCCACCAGCAATCGAGGGAATCAGAATCACGCGCGCGTTTTCATCGAGCGGCGTCTCGAGTCCCTGCAGGTCCTTGATATTGTTTTCGCCGACGAACAAATTCACGAACGGCCGCAAGTTTCCATCGCCGTTATACAAATGCGGTTTCAGCGTTGGAAATTTTTCGATCAGATGATCCATTGCTTCAGCAACATTTGCGCCGTCAACAGCGACTTCAGCCTGACCATTTGTGTAACTACGCAATGGAGTTGGAATTTTTAAAGTTGCCACAATCAACCTCGCTCAAAATGATTTAAAAGGATGGATGAAGTCAACTCTATTTTATCCTTCGCCCATCTTATTTCAACTAACTTGCTGGAACCGGTTCGCAACCGCCCCGTTCCACGACTGCTTCGCAAGTGGAAGCATTCAGGATTTCCACCGAGCCAGCCTGCGCGAACGGCTGCATAAAGTTCTCAAGATATTCTTTGTCTTCAGACTCGGCGATCAGCACCAGGGTATGCTGGCTGTCAAGCACAGCCTCGCCGATCAAGTCAATGCCGTATTTGCGCGCATTTTGTTTGCTCAAGTGCTGTAACAACATCTGCCCCATTTCGGGGTTTTTGGCCGGGCAGGTTTCAGCGGAATGCTGGTGACGAACAAAATAAAGAGACATTTTGAAACTCCTTTGGTTTTTAGTTGAACGTCGGTCGAGCAGGCGGCGGGTTTCGATACGTGGCGCCTTTAGCGCCACTACTCAACCACCGCCGCCGTACACCTGCACTTGCAGCGCAGGTGCAAGTGTCAAGACCAACGACATCAGTTAATTTGTATTTCTTCTTCTGCAAACTCCGAACGATCTTCAACCAATCGCCACGAGCGCGATTCGATCGCCTTTCCAGAATCCACGCTCGTGATGATGTACGAAAAAAACGGCTGCGCCCAATCGCGGTCATATTCCGACGGGCGGTTCGGGTGATCGGGATGTGAGTGGAACACGCCGATCAGGCTCAGCCCGAGGCGGTCGGCTTCCAATTCGGCTTTGAGATAATCTTCGGGCGTGATCAAATAACGATTATGCCGCGCCGCGTCTTCGCGCGAATTCGCCAGCGGAAGGATTGCCTTCACGGCGCGCTCCGCGCCATCGGAGCCGAGCAAGAAGCCTGCGCCTTCTTCGGGATACGCGCTCTCGCCGTGGGCGTGAATTTGAACCAACAGATCTTTCGAAAGTCTCAGGGTCATTCGCCCTCCCACAACGCTTTGTCGCTCAAGTATTTATAGCCCGCATCAGGGAAGAGCGTAACAACCACGCCATCTTTCAATTTGGATGCGACTTGCAACGCGGCGACCACTGCCGCGCCCGATGAGATTCCGACAAACAGACCTTCTTCGCGCGCCAAACGTCGGACCATTTCATGCGCCGCCTCGGTCTGGACTTCGAGCGTCTCATCCGCAAAAGCCTCATCGTAAATCCCAGGCTTGATGGCGGTGGGCATGTGCTTTAATCCTTCGAGACCGTGAAACGGCGCATCGGGCTGAAACCCAATGATCTTCACGTTTGGCAGATTCTCACGCAGATAACGCCCCGTTCCCATCAACGTTCCCGAAGTTCCAAGCCCCGCGACAAAATGCGTAATCTGTCCATTCGTTTGAGCAAGGATTTCAGGTCCGGTCGTCAAATAATGCGCCTGCCAGTTGGCGTCGTTGTTATATTGATTCGCATACCAATACACATCAGGTCTCTCAGCCGCCATTTGACGCGCAACTCGAATCGCGCCGTCCGAGCCTTCGGAGGGATCGGTGAGAATCACTTCCGCGCCGAGCGCCTTCAGCATCGTGATGCGTTCCGGGCTGGCATTGGCGGGAACACATAACGTCACTTTGATTCCCATGGCCGCGCCGAATGTGGCATACGCGATGCCCATGTTTCCCGATGTCGAATCAAGCAAACGCCTGCCGGGAATTAAATCGCCGTTGGCAATCGCTGTGCGGATAATATTGAGCGCGGGACGATCCTTGACCGAGCCGCCGGGATTGAACCATTCAGCTTTGGCGAAAACCTGAATTTGGCGCGGCAGGCTCAAAGTCACGCGGCGAAGCGGAAGTAAGGGTGTGTTCCCAACGTGTGAGGCAAGTCCATCTTCAATCGCTTTAAATTGTGTATTGCGTATTTGTGTAAGTGTCATCTTCACCAAAAGATGTCACCCTGAGCAAAGCAAAGGGTCTCGCAATGAGATTCTTCGTCGCTTCGCTCCTCAAGAATGACATGATACATATAAATAAAATCAGCCAACGATAACAAAAAAGGACGCTATGCAGCGCCGCGTATTCGAATATCGAATGCGGGAGTCGCACACCGTCCTTCAATCGTTGGCTGATTTTTTGAAGAGGCGGTGTTACGAACCCCGCCTTAGACAGGAGCAATAGGAAAATTTAATCATAGGTTGATTTATAAGATGACAGCTATTTTACAAATCTTACTTATTTTGTCAAGATAAAAATGCCGCCCCGCCCTCTCCAGGCGCGATAGTTCCGCATTTGGGGAGGGCAGGGTAAGAGGCGGCGTAAATGGAGAGACCGTTATCCTCCAGAAATCGAAGCGAGCAATGTGACGCGGTCGGTCTCCTTGAGTTTTGTATCCAATCCATCCAGCTCCCGAATGCTTTGATCGTTTACAAATATATTGATGTGGCGGCGCAATTTGCCATTTGAATCGAAGATTTGAGCTTTCAACGCGGGATATTTTTCCACGGCGTCATTCAATGCATCCATCACAGCCGCGCCTTGCACCGGCACTTCGCTTTGATTGTCCGTATAATATTTCATCAATGCGCTGACTTTCAAAACAGGCATATCGCTATTTTACCGCTTCACAAGAAAGCCTTCATCGCAAAGGTCGCCAAGATCACGAAGGGGAGGATTTTAGGTCTGGCTTTGTGCACTTCATGCCCTTTGTGTTTAAAAACAAAAAGCCGAGTTGGCCTCGGCTTTTGCATGTCTCGTTTTTACTCTTCCTTCTTCGCTTCCATTTCCTTCTTGTGCGCTTCGACAATGCCGGCCGCAATGTTCGATGGGACGATGTCGTAGTGATCGAGTTCCATCGTAAAGTAACCGCGTCCGCCCGTGAGCGAGCGAAGCTGGGAGGTATAGCGCAGCATTTCCGCCAGAGGCACATGCGCAATGATGACGGTGTTTCCATGCTCGGATTCCGTCCCTTGCACGCGTCCCCGGCGCGTGTTGAGATCGCCCATCACATCGCCCATGTTCGCATCCGGCACAACGACGCGCACTTTCATGATCGGCTCGAATAAAACCGGACCCGCGTCCTGAACCGCCTGCTTAAACGCCTCGCGTCCGGCAATTTCGAACGCGACCGGCTTTGAATCGACAGGATGTTCCTTGCCATCGTACACAATGACCTTGACATTGCTCATTGGATAGCCGGCAAACGCGCCCTGCTCCAGGGTGGCTCTGATGCCTTTTTCAATGGCGGGCAGATACGACCGCGAAAGGTTCATGCCAACCAATTCATCGGTAAATTCAAAATCGGCGGAGGGCAGCGGCTCGATTCGCAAATGCACCTCGCCAAACTGACCTGCGCCGCCCGTTTGCTTTTTGTGGCGATACTGTGCAGACGCTTTTCTTGTAATGCCTTCACGATACGGCACTTTGGGTTCACGCGTCGTCAAGCCGACCTGAAATTTAGTTTGAGCGCGATGGACAGCCACGTCAATATGCTGATCGCCCATGCCCTGTAACACCGTCTCGCCGGTTGCCCGCTCGTTGTACCAGGAAAGCGTCATGTCTTCCTCGCACAGACGAGTCAACGTCGGTGTGATCTTGGCCGCATCGGCTTGAGTCTTTGGCGCAACCGCCACGCGATACAACGCCGCGGGGAATTTGGGCGGCGCGACCGTCAACGGATGATTCTTGTCGCTGAAGGTGTCGCCCGTCGCGCTGACCGTCAACTTTGCGACCGAAGCAATATCGCCCGCATGAACCACCTTGACTGCAATCTGTTCCTTGCCGCGCTGGATATGCAGACCGGACATGCGCTCTTCCGCGTTTTTATTCTGATTCCACACATGCGCGTCGGCCTGAATAGAACCGGATAGTACGCGGAAATAAGTCATCTTGCCGACGAATGGATCGGCGGTTGTTTTCCAAACATACGCGGCCAGCGGCCCCCCATCGGAGGCGGTCAACTTTTCCTCGCCGTCTTTTCCGCTGGCAACACGCGCTGGCGATTGAGCGGGCGACGGGAGCAGATCGAGGATGCCGTTGAGCAGAGGCAGGACGCCAATTTCGTGCGCGCCCGCGGCGCAATAAACCGGGATAAAAGCTCCGGAGCGGACGACATCTTTCAAACCGCGAATCAGCTCCTCATCCGAGAGAGAGCCGTTCTCAAAGAATTTTTCAAGCAAAGCATCGTCGGCTTCCGCGGCCGCCTCGACAAGTACGCTGTGCGCTTCCTTCGCCGCGTCCAGCAGATCAGGCGGAATTTCCGAGGCGGTTTTACCGTCGCCCATGAAGGCTTTCATCGAAATCAAATCAATCACGCCTTTGAATTCATGCTTCTCGCCAATCGGCAATTGAACTTTGACCAGGCGTTGGCCGCCGGCATGCGCAAATTCTTCAACCGAGGCATAAGCCTTTTCAAAGCTGGCGTTATCGCGATCCATCTTGTTGATGACGACAAAGCGCGGCAACTTAAATTCATCCACGTGACGCCATGCAATTTCGGTGCCTACTTCGAGGCCGGCAACGGCGTCCACCAACACCAATGCGCCGTCCGAAACGCTTAATGCGGAAATGACTTCGCCGATGAAATCGGTAAAGCCGGGCGCATCTAGAATATTGATCTTATGATCGCGATACTCAACTGGAAGAACACTGGTGTACAGCGAAATCTTGCGGCGAATTTCTTCTTCGTCATAATCCGAAACGGTTGTGCCGTCTTCAATCCTGCCCAGCCGCGTGGTCGCCCCCGTTGTGTGTAAGAACGCCTCCGCCAACATCGTCTTGCCCGCGCTCCCATGAGAGACAAGCGCAACGTTGCGAAGGAACTCAGTGGTATACTCTTTCATCACAACCCTTCCTATAAGTGGAATGATGCCAGCCGCATGATTGTAAAAGAAGAGAGTTGAATTGTCAAAGTGTGGACTGTCATAACGTAAAGGTGACATGGACGAAATTCTCTGGCATTACTCATATCTTTGGATTGCGCTCGGATTGACCATCGCGGCAGGGTTGGTCCTGCTCACCCATCAGCCCAAAGCAAGCGACTTTGTCGCGTTTGGCGCCATTGTGGCCGGCCTGGTCGTGGCATGGATCATTTTGCATCCAAGGCAGACGCCTTTGCTGTCTGATGCAAAAGCGGTTCAGCAAATGATCGGCGGCGGCGAACCCGTTCTGCTCGAATTCCAATCGCCGTATTGAATTTACTGTACCGCAGAGGAACCCGTCGTGAACGGATTGGAACAGGAATTAGGAGACAAGATTCACATCATCCATATCAACATTCAAAGCGAAGTCGGCCGCGAACTCGCTCCGGTTTACAACTTTGAATACACGCCAACATTTATCTTCTTCGACGCGCGCGGCAATGAGCGTTGGCGCGAAGTCGGCGGGCTCGACGTACAGCGCGTGCGCGATTCGGTCAGTCAATAATGCTTCGCCGCCTCAATTTCAATTTTTGGTATTATCTTCGTCCGCCGTGGGACAGCGGCATCACTCCCCCGGAGCTTTTCGATTTCATCGCCAATCATCCGCCGGGCCGCGCCATTGATATTGGATGCGGCACGGGAACGAACGTCATTACGCTCGCCCAGCATGGATGGCAAGTCACCGGCATTGACTTTGCACCGCGCGCCATTCAAATTGCAAAACGTAAAATGCAAAAGGCAAACGTGAAGGCGGTTTTGCAAGTTGGCGATGCGACGAAATTAAATGGAATAACCGGCCCGTTCGATCTGGCGCTCGACATGGGATGTTTTCACGGCGTGGAGAACCGGGCGGCTTATCTCGATCAATTGAATCGAGTCCTCGCTTCAGGCGGATACTGGCTGATGTACGGATTTTTCAAGCCCGACCCGCCTCAAACCGGAGCCGGGCTGGCCGCGGCAGATTTGGACCTGATCCAGGCCCGCGGCTTTCGTCTGCTCTCGCGCAAAGACGGCGTGGATAAACGCGCGCGGCCGTCCGCGTGGTTTTTGTATCAGAAGCCGTAATTCATCATTGGCAAATCGTTATTGGTATGCGCGTCCTCTTCATCTTCCTCGATGGCGTCGGACTCGGCGCTGATCATCCACACATCAATCCGTTTGCGCGCGTCGAAATGCCGGTCCTGCAAAACCTGCTCGGCGGAAAAAAACTATTAGCCGCGTCCGCGCCTCTGGTTGGCAAACGCGCAAGCCTGCTTCCGCTCGACGCGGCGCTGGGCGTGAATGGACTTCCGCAATCCGCGACGGGACAGGCGGTTTTGTTAACCGGCGTCAACGTGCCGGCCGAAATCGGCGAGCATTACGGCCCCAAGCCCAATCCGGCGGTTGCAAAATATCTGCTCAACGGAAATTTATTTTCGCAACTGACGAAGTCTGGCAAGGCGGCCGCTTTGCTCAATGCGTATCCGCCGCGTTATTTTCACGGCGTGGCTTCAGGCAAGCGTTTGTATTCCGCGATTCCGCTCGCAGTGACGTCGGCAGGCTTATCTCTTTTTACGAAGGATGATTTTTACGCCGGCCGCGCCTTATCGGCAGATTTCACCGGCGCGGCGTGGGCGGGCATGTTGGGATTTCCCGATGCGCCGGTCTTGAATCCATACGAGGCGGGAAGGAAACTTGCGCAATTAGCGGGCCAATATGATTTTTCGTTGTTCGAATATTGGGCCAGCGATTACGCCGGTCACAAACAAGATATGAAGTGGGCCGTCGAACAACTTGAAATATTCGATGGCGTGCTCGGCGGCTTGATTGAAAATTGGGACGACAACGAGGGCTTGATTCTCATTACCTCCGATCACGGCAACATGGAAGATTTGTCCACGCGGCGGCACACAGACGCGAAGGTGCCCGGGTTGTTGATCGGCTCATCGAAGGCACGCGCCGCTTTCTCGTCCGGGTTGAACGACCTGACAGGGATCGCTCCAAAGATAAAGCAGGTAATAGCCCAATCAATCTAAAGTACTCTTGCAGGCGACCATCCATAACCGCATAATGGGTCAGTCAAAGGAAAGGAGCCTGCCATGTCAAAGGTATCGCCTCGTTTTGTCTATTTGTTGTTGATCCTTCTCATCGCCGCCTTTGCCTGCAACTTGCCTGCCGCCGCCACCGTCCCGCCAACAGTTCAACCGCAATCGAATCAGGGGAATGCCTCTGCAACGTCCACGCAGGCGCCCTCTGCAACAGACACCGCGACCGCGCCTCCCGTGCTTCATCAACTGATGCCATCCGATGTAAACCCGTCCGGCACGCTGTATTATGATGTCGATTCTTCCGGCACGGGCACACAGCATCGCACCACAGGCGGAGAGTCCTACGATTTCAATCTCTTCGAGCGGCCGTTCACACAATCAGATATGACGTATGTGCCAAATTTGGATATCACCTCCTTCCAGCTTACCGCCGGCGGCGGCTGGTATTATGTTTTCATCAATCTGAACGGAAACAATCCCAACGATCCCATCAACATTGATTACGGCGTTGAGCTGAACAAAAACAAAGACGGTTTCGGCGATACTCTGATCTGGGCTCAGCCGCCTTATACGACCGAATGGACAACGAACGGCGTCAAAGTGTACAGCGATCCCAACCACGATACCGGCGGCGCATCGTCCGAAAAATCAGATGCAAACATAACGACCGGCGCGCCGTATCCGGGCGACGGTTATGAAACCGTCATCTTCGATCAGGGGAAGGGCAGCGATCCTGATCTGGCGTGGGTAAGAATTGATCCAAAAGATCCGGCAATCGTTGAATTCGCGTTCAAAACATCGCTGGTCGGCAATTCGTTCATGTGG
>JBHORD010000120.1:0-7069 GCA_042408355.1 Anaerolineales bacterium | reverse complement strand
TGCTTGATCTGTGCGGCGGCCATCACATCCGCAACCGGGACATCGGGCGGGGTGGTCGGAATCGAATGGTCAATCGTAGCGAGGGTTTTATCCGGTCTGCGGACTTTCAATCCGCGCTGGCGCAAACCGTCGAACGCCTGCGGCGAGGTGACCTCATGCACGAGATGAAGGTCAATGTAAAGGACGGCGGGAGAATCGGGCTGTTCGGCAACCACGTGCGCGTCCCAGATTTTTTGAAATAAGGTTTTCGGCATAAGGTTAACCCAGCATCACGCCATAATCGTTTTGTACGATCCGCAGGCCCTCGGTCTGCGCGATAATCAATTTATTGAGGGCGTTGATATACGCCCTGGCGCTGGCGACGATGATGTCGGTGTCCGCGCCGTGGCCGCCATACACGCGTGGAAATTCGACTTCGGTTTGCGCGTCCATCGTATGATGACCTTCCTTGCTTTGAATGCGGACGGTGACTTCGCCGAGCGCATCAATGCCTTCGGTGATGGCGTGAATGTTGAATTCAAGCAAAGTGTTCGGCACATTGACAATTCCATCAATGGCCTTGTATGCGGCATCCACCGGGCCGGCGCCGAGCGCGGCATGAGTGTAGGTTTTTCCATCCGGCCCGCGTAAACGGGCGGTGGCAGTGGGCATACCCAGCGTGCCGCATGAAACCTGCAAGCCTTCGAGATAATACACATCGCGCGGCTGATAAAACTCGTCGGCGATCAACGCTTCGAGATCGGCATCGGTGATGACTTTTTTGCGGTCGGCCAATTCCTTGAAACGCGCAAAAGCCTTATCGAGTTCGACATCATCCAGAGAATGTCCCATTTCAGCCAGACGTGAACGCAGCGCATGACGGCCCGAATGTTTTCCCAAAACAAGTTTGGTTTGATTCACACCCACATCTTCGGGGCGCATGATTTCATATGTGGTTTGATGCTTGAGCATTCCATCCTGATGAATGCCGGCTTCATGCGCGAACGCGTTCGCGCCGACGATGGCTTTATTGGGTTGGACGACCATGCCCGTGTAATTGCTCACCAATTTGCTGAGGCGCGCAATCTGCCTTGTGTCAATTCCCGTTTCCAAGCCGAAAACGGGATGACGAGTCTTGAGCGCCATCACCACTTCTTCGAGCGAAGTATTTCCGGCGCGTTCGCCGATACCATTGATTGTGACTTCCGCCTGCCGCGCGCCCGCCCGAATTCCGGCCAATGTATTGGCGGTCGCAAGTCCAAGATCATCATGACAATGAACGGAAACAGTAATGTTTTCGTTCATGCCCGGCGTGTTCTTGATGATGCCGGCAATCAAGTTATAAAATTCATCCGGCGTGGTGTAACCGACGGTATCGGGAATGTTGAGCGTAGTCGCGCCGGATTTGATCGCCTCGCCCAACACCACATACAAAAATTCCGGGTCGGAGCGCCCCGCGTCTTCCGGCGAAAACTCCACATCGTTGCACAACGACTTTGCATACGCGACCATTTCAGAAACGCGCTGGATCACTTCTTCAGGATCCATTTTCAGTTTGTGCTTCATGTGAATTTCCGAAGTCGCTAAAAAAGTATGGATGCGCGGCTTCTGCGCTTCCCTGACGGCTTCCCAGGCTTTATCAATATCGGATTTATTGGCGCGCGCCAATCCCGCGATGACAGGGACTCTCGCATCAGACTCGCCCGCGGGCGGATTGCCCACTTCGACCGCGATTCGTCTGACGGCTTCGAGATCGTCCGGCGAGGCGGCGGGGAATCCCGCTTCGATAACGTCCACGCCCAAACGCGCCAGCGATCTCGCAACTTCCAATTTTTCAGCGGAAGTCATCGTCGCGCCGGGAGATTGCTCGCCATCGCGCAAAGTGGTGTCGAAAATTTTTACGTAATTGCTCATAAAGTTCTCTCCTGATCCATCCTCCCGTCCACCGTCCCTTTAGGGAAGGCGGCGCAGGGGGTTAGGTTTATTTCTTCCAATTCTCAGGCCGCAGTGAGCGGACCGCCGCGCCCGCCTGCCACATTTCCGAATCGCGCATGGCTTTGAGTTCGGCGTCCAGCTTCTCGCGGTAATTCGGATCGCTGTTCTTCTCCAGGACGATGCGCGTTTCCTCGCCCGATACCACGCTCTGATACAAATCATCGAAGACCGGCGCCACCGCATCGCGGAATTTATTTTTCCAATCCAGCGCGCCGCGTTGAGCGGTGGTGGAGCAATTGGCATACATCCAGTCCATGCCGTTCTGCCCGACCAGGCGAATCAACGATTGCGTAAGTTCTTCAACGGTTTCATTGAATGCTTCTGACGGCGAATGCCCATGCCTGCGAAGTTCGTTATATTGAGCTTCCATCACGCCCGCCAGCGCGCCCATCAACACGCCGCGTTCGCCGGTCAAATCGGAATACACTTCTTTTTCAAAAGTGGTCGGAAACAAATATCCTGCGCCAATGGCAATGCCAAGCGCAACGGTTCGTTCGTAGGCGCGGCCGGTTGCATCCTGATGGACTGCGAAGCTGGCATTGATGCCCGATCCGTCCAGAAAATTCGTGCGGACACTGCGCCCCGAACCTTTCGGCGCAACGAGCGCCACATCCACATGCGGCGGCGGGACAACGCCGGTTTGATCCTTATATGTGATCGAAAATCCATGCGAAAAATAAAGCATATCGCCTTCATTCAAACATTCGACGATCTTCGGCCATTGCGAGCGTTGGCCCGCGTCCGAAAGCAGATATTGAATGACCGTTCCTTTTTCCGCGGCTTCTTCCACCGAAAAAAGAGTCTTGCCCGGAACCCAGCCATCCGCAATGGCTTTATCCCAGTTGGCGGTCCCTTCGCGCTGACCGACGATGACGTTGATGCCGTTGTCGCGCATGTTCATCGCCTGCGCCGGCCCCTGCACGCCGTAACCAAGCACCGCCACCACTTCATCCTTCAAAACCTCGCGCGCCTTCTCGAGCGGAAATTCCTCGCGCGTGACGACTTCCTCTTCCACACCGCCGAAATTGATCTTTGCCATAATTTCATTTCTCCTTTTTTGATTTTTCTTAAGGCGTCATCTCAACCGATTCAAATTCTTCCTGATAACGATTTCCATTCACGCCGGGGACGCGCCGCACGCCGTCATTGACGCCGCGCGTCATCGCGACCTGTCCTGTGCGCACCATCTCGACGATTCCAATCGGACGCAGAAGCTCGACCATGCCTTCGATCTTGTCTTCGGTGCCGGTGATCTCCACGATAACGGAATCCGCCGCAACGTCCACGATGCGGGCGCGGAAGATGTCTGCCAGTTCATTGACTTCGCCGCGCCGTTCAGGGCCGGCCCTCACTTTAATCAGCGCCAGATCGCGCGTCACCGAAGGTTGATGAGTCACATCCTGCACGTCAATCACATTGACCAGCTTGTAGAGATTCGCCTCCAGTTTGTGCGCGTCCACTTCGCCGTTGGGACAATCCACAACGACGGTCATGCGCGAGACGCCGGGATTCTCCGTGCGCCCGACGGCCAGCGACTCGATGTTGAAGTTGCGGCGGCGAAACAACGAAGCCACACGATTCAACACGCCGGGTTTATTCTCAACCAATGCAATGAAGGTGTATTGCATGATTACTGCTCCACCCGCAAAGGCCTTTGGATCATCTGATCGAGCGACGCGCCGGTCGGAACCATCGGATAGACGCCGTCTTCGCGTTCGACGCGGAATTCCAACACAACGGGGCCCGGCGTCCGGCGCGCCCATTGAATTGCGCCGTCAACCTCGTCGCGCTGAGTCACGCGCCGCGCCGGCACGCCATGCGCTTCGGCAAGCTTCACAAAATCAGGGGTGAGCATGTCCACCGCCGAATATCTTTTCTCGAAGAAGAACTCCTGCCACTGGCGCACCATGCCGAGGAAGTTGTTGTTCATGATTGCGACCTTCACGTTTGCGCCTTCCTGCACCGCAGTGGTTAATTCGGCGGCCGTCATTTGGAATCCGCCGTCGCCTGCGATTGCCCAAATCTCCTGATCCCGGTTCGCGAACCACGCGCCGATGGCAGAAGGCAGACCAAAGCCCATCGTCCCCGCGCCGCCCGACGTAATCCAGCGATTCGGTTTGTCGAGCGCGTAATATTGCGCCGTCCACATTTGATGCTGTCCCACATCGGTTGTGATGATTGCGCCGCCGCCGGTCGCTTTCCAAATATCGCCGATCAAATGCGGCACATATAACTTGTCGTCGTTGGGCCAATTCATAATACTGCGCGCCTCGGCCTCGGCTTTCCAATCGCTGATTTGTTTCAGCCATTCATCGTGATCGTATTCGTCCACCATCGGAATCAGATCGGTCAGGATCATCTTCAAGTCGCCGACGAGCGGAACATCTGCCGCGACATTTTTATGAACTTCGGATGGATCAATCTCGACATGAATCTTTTTTGCCCTGGGCGCATACGTCTTCAGGTTGCCCGTCACGCGGTCATCGAAGCGCATGCCGAAAGCGAGAATCAAATCCGAATTTTGAATCGCCAGGTTTGCATGAACCTCGCCGTGCATGCCCATCATGCCGAGGCTCAACGGATGCGAGGCCGGAAACGCACCGAGTCCAAGCAATGTACTTGCAACAGGCGTTTGAGTTTTGACCGCAAATTGCATCAACGCTTCCTCCGCGCCCGAAATCAGCACGCCGTGTCCGCACAAAATGATCGGGCGCTGTGCTTTCTCGATCAGCCTCACCGCACATTCGAGCGGCTCCTTTGGCGCACGAGAGACCGGCTGATAGCCGGGCAACTTCACTTCTTCGGGGTAGACAAACTCGGCCCGTTCGATCTGCGCGTTCTTGCAAATATCAATCAGCACCGGGCCGGGACGCCCGCTGCGCGCGATGTAAAACGCCTCGCGCACCACTTCCGCGATCTCATCGGCGCGCGTCACAAGATAGTTATGCTTTGTGATCGGCAGGGTGATGCCGGTCACATCGGTTTCCTGAAATGCGTCGCCGCCGATCAAATGCGCCGCAACCTGTCCCGTGATAAAAACCACCGGCGATGAATCCATCATCGCTGTGGCAATGCCGGTCACTAAATTGGTCGCGCCGGGGCCGGAGGTCGCCATCGCCACGCCGACCTTTCCAGATGCGCGCGCATATCCGTCAGCCATGTGCGCCGCGCCCTGTTCATGCCGCACCAAAACATGATGCACCGGATAATTCAACATCGCGTCATAGATCGGCATGTTCGCGCCGCCGGGATAGCCAAACACAACTTCAACGCCCTCCCGCACCAAACACTCCCACAAAATTTCTGCGCCTGATTTTTTCATTCTCGCTCCTTATGATTGCAGCACCGCGCCGGTGTCGGCGCTGGTGACAAAATGCGAATAACGTTTCAACCATTTCGATGAAACTTCGGATTTGAACGGCGGCAATGCCGCCAGCCGATTTTGAATCTCCGCCTCGCTCAAGCGGACATCGAGGCGGCGCGCCGTTAAATCAATATCAATCACATCCCCGGCTTTGAGCGCGGCAATCGGTCCGCCCGCCGCGGCCTCCGGCGACACGTGACCGATGCACGCGCCGCGCGTCCCGCCGCTGAAACGACCGTCGGTGATGAGCGCCACTTTATCGCCGAGTCCCTGCCCCATGATCGCGGACGTTGGAGATAACATCTCCTGCATTCCCGGCCCGCCTTTTGGTCCTTCATAACGAATCACGACCACATCGCCGGGCTTCACTTCATTTGCCAAAATTCCAGCCAGCGCCTCATCCTGCGATTCGTAAATCCGCGCCGGGCCGCTGAACTTCATCATCGTCTCACTCACGCCGCCGACCTTCACCACCGCGCCGTTGGGAGCGAGATTGCCAAACAGGATGGATAATCCGCCGCGCTTCGAATGCGCGTTTTCATAACGACGGATCACCTGATCATCTTTGATGTCAAAGCCTTTGATCGATTCACCGAGCGTCGTGCCGCTGACCGTGATGCGGTCAAAATGCAACATGCCCGTTGACCATTGGATTTCGTTGAGAATTGCAGGAATACCGCCGGCGCGATGCACATCTTCCATGTGCCACTTGCCTGCCGGTGAAACTTTGCAGATGTGCGGAACTTTATCGGCCACAGCGTTGATCCGACTCAACGGATAATCCACGCCGGCTTCGTTCGCCAATGCCAGCGTATGCAGAACCGTGTTCGTCGAACCGCCCATGGCCATGTCCAACGCAAAGGCGTCGTCAATCGCCTCGGGTGTGACGATGTCGCGCGGTTTGATGCCGCGTTCGAGCAGGACCATAATTTGCGCCGCGGCTTTGCGCGCCAGATCCTCGCGCTCTTTCGTCTTCGCCAGAGCCGAACCGTTGAACGGCAGCGCCAAACCGATGGCTTCCATCAGACAATTCATCGAGTTGGCCGTGAACATGCCTGAACACGAACCACAGGATGGACACGCAAATTTTTCCAGAACAGATAAACGCTTCTCGTCAATCTTTCCGGCTGAATACGCCCCCACGCCTTCGAACACGGAGATCAAATCAATCGCTTCGCCTTCGGGAGTTCTGCCTGCCGCCATCGGCCCGCCGGAAACAAAAATGGTCGGGATGTTGACTCGCATGGCCGCCAATAACATGCCCGGCACGATCTTGTCGCAGTTCGGGATGCAGACCATCGCGTCGAACCGGTGGGCTTCGATCATCGTTTCAACGCAGTCCGCGATCAGTTCCCGCGAAGGAAGCGAATATTTCATCCCCATGTGACCCATCGCAATGCCGTCGTCCACGCCGATGGTGTTGAATTCAAAAGGCACGCCGCCGGCGGCGCGCACCGCCTCTTTTACAAGTTTGCCAAATTCCTGCAAGTGAACATGGCCGGGGACAATATCAACATATGAATTGACAATGGCAACGAACGGTTTATCGAAATCCTCGTCTTTCAATCCCGTCGCGCGCAGCAACGCCCGGTGCGGCGCTTTGTCGTACCCTTTCTTGACTGTGTCTGATCGCATGGCTCTTTTCCTCGAATGGATAAAATAAAAGAGCCGCCTATTGGTTAGGCGGCCCTTTGCATTTACTTACGGTGCGTTACTTTGCTCTCACCGTCC
>JBHORD010000119.1:0-5202 GCA_042408355.1 Anaerolineales bacterium | reverse complement strand
GCATGGACGGTGAAATTACCGCCCAAATACGTCGGGCTCGGCGCAGGATCGAATGTAATCGTTGGGCTGAGCTGGTTGATGGTGAAAGTACCCGCCGGTGCGCCGGTCAGACTGGTGTAGTTCGTGGTGTCCGTCGGTGTGAAGTCCGCAGTGACGGGATAGATGCCCGCATTGGTCTGTGTGGCTAAGCCGCCTATCAGGATATTGCTGACAGCGCATGGCACGGAACCGGAAACAGCCGCAGAATGAGGCTGGCCGTCATAGGTCACAGGCGAGTTTGTTACGGTCAGAACGGGCGTCGCCTTCTGGATCACAAAATTGCCCGCCGAAGCGCCGGTCAGACTGTTGTAGTTCGTGGTGTCCGTCGGTGTGAAGTCCGCAGTCACTGCATAGATGCCTGCATTGGTTTGAGAGGCCGCGCCGCCTGTCAAAATGTTGGTCACAGACCCGGCCACCGAACCGGAAACAGCCGCAGAATGCGGCTGGCCGTCATAGGTCACAGGCGAGTTTGTTACGCTCAAAACAGGCGTCGCCTTGGCAATCGAAATGCTTTGAGTTTGCGCCGCGGCATTAAAGTTCGTGGTGGCCCCGCCGCTGGCCTGGACTACACAGGTGCCGGCGCCCGTTGAACTAAATGTAGCTCCACTTACAAATGCGCACGGTCCACTCATGACACTATAAATCAATGTACTGCTATCGGTGTTGGTCGTTGTTGCGCTGACCGTGAAATTGCCGCCCAAATACGTTGGACTTGGCGCTGGGCCAAACGTAATGGTTGGCGTGGCCTTGGCAATCGTAACGCTCTGCTGTGCAGAACCGGCGCTGAAGGTTGAAGTAGCCGCAGTGTTCGCCTGCACTACGCAGACCCCTGCGCCAGTAGAACTAAACTCGCCAGTAGTGGCATCCACTAATGCGCACGGTCCGCTGACGTAGCTATAAGTCAAAGCGCCATCTGAATTGGTGGTTGCGTGGACGGTGAAATTACCGCCCAGATACGTTGGGCTCGGCGCAGGGTCGAATGTGATCGTTGGAGTTGCAAGGACGGCCACAATTATGGCGTTGCTTTGAGTGGTTGTTCTAGATGGATTCCCTCCTCCACTTGAATTGCTCACCTGGACTCTAGCGGCATAACTTCCATTCGCTGTACCCGTTGGAATCGTAACAGTGATACTATCTGTTTTGTTATTTCCACCTGCAAGAGTCTTGCTGGCGCTTGCGATTGTTGTAGCGCCAACTACAGATGCTGTACCTGTTGTCGTTCCCCCTGCACTGGAGCTGTAATTGAAAGAAATAGTTACATTTGCCGGCAGCGAAGTAACAGTCACAGGGCTCGAAGTTGTTGGCGAAGTAATAGCGACGCTGGTTACAGAATCATCAAACGAGCCGGATATGGATACTCCAGAAGTTAAACCAACAGCGGTATAAGTATAGCTTCCACCCGCCAAATCGCTGGGCCAAAGGATTATCTGGCACGACCACTTTCCAAACGAATCTGCAATTCCATCACACGTGGCTGTATAACCGTTCGGCCCGGCAACATCCACATGAACAGTTTCGCCTGCCAGGAATCCCACATTGACGTTGTTGAGGCTGTTGTCGTTGCCGCTGATGGTAACCACGCTTCCCGGTGAATAATCCGGTTGGTCGGTCCAGATGTTGGCAATTGGGAACGAAGCGCTGGCGCTGTTGGTGGCTTCGATTCCGTAGCGGGCATCATTGGTGTAAGAGCCGCCGACCACGTTGATCAATGTGGATGCGCCATTGATCAGAACGCCGGAGCCGTATGGCGTCGTTCCTTCCACATGACCGTTGCCGCTGGCGATCACGTTATTCAACGTAACAACGCCGGGGCCGGCGGCGGTGATGGCGATGCCATTCATACTGCTGTTCGACGAACGCACATTATTCAACTTGACATTCGAGGCATTAATATCAATGTTGTTTTGTCCCGCACCCGAGCCGGAGACGACCACGTTATTCATCTCCACTGTCCCGCTCGAACTGACGGACAGACTCGCTTGACTCGCCGAGCTCACATTTTGTATGGTGATATTATTGAGAGTGACCGAACCGATCCACGGATTGACGCTCGTGCCAATCTCCAAAGTTGCATTGGGGCCGTCGAAGATGGTTTGATCCGTTGTTGCGCCCGTACTTGTATTCCATCCACCCTGAAGTGTTAAATTGTAATTCTTCAAATTGCTGAAAAGATTCGAATAGGTTGCGTCGTTAATGGCGACAGCCGACGTGATGGTTGTCGCTCCGCTCGTTGTCCGCTCCAGATAAATGATCCCATCCTGCGCGAAATTGGCCGCCCAACTTGCCGGGTCGGCGCTGTTCATATTCGCAAGCAGATCGCTGATCGAAGAGAAGCTGGTCGTACAACCATTGGCTCCTGGCGTCGGCATTTTGACGCTGGCCGGACACCAAACCGGATCGGCGGTCTGTGAAATAGCCGCCGCCTCCTGCGACGCCAAAGGCACATGCTGACCATTTTGATTCAAAACTACAATGCTGGTATTCGCGGGAGCCCGTGAGATCAAATCTCCAACTGTGGCTTTGGGAGTTTCCGTGGGCAGTTGGCTTGGGATCTGTGACGTCGGCTCCGGCGTCGGCGTGAATTCCACCGGGACATCCGTCGCGGGCGCCTCCGTGACTGCCTCGGTTGCAGGCGGCTCATCGGTCGGCGCTCCATTGTCTGCAAATGCAAGCCTGACATTCGCCAGGCTTACGCAGACCACAATTATTAGGAAAATTGACAGAAAAGTTATGCGATTTCTGCTTTTCATACTACCCTCCAGGACCTTGCTGAGAATTAGAATGACTGCCTTAAAAAAATTTAGTCCTAACAAAACTGTTAGTTATCTATAAGACGAACAGAAAACAGTTTAGTTACATTCCCGGCCCATTTTTATGAACTCACCTTACGCAGCAGGGCCAGATTTATCTCGCATTCTCAGGCGGCATGAACGCCGCGCGACAGGGAAAACAGCGTAACATCAGTTACGAATTCGAATACGGAAAGGGCGATTAACATGTCCGCCGTACCGCGGGATTCAGTCCGCGCCTCATGACGGCATGTCGGGGGTTGGAATCTTTTCAGCGCGGCGATGCTATAATCAGCGCATTATTTTGGAGGCTGGGCGTGACTCACGAGCGCGAACAACATCTCGGTGACTTATTGCGGCGCAGCGGGCTCAAACTCGCCACCGCCGAATCCTGCACGGGCGGTCTGATTGCCAGCCGCATCACAGATGTTCCCGGATCATCCGATTATTTCTTGGGCGGGGTCGTAGCATACGCATACGAAGCCAAAGTCGCGTTACTGGATGTTTCATGGGACACATTACAGAAGTATGGCGCGGTCAGCCGCGAGACTGTTTTAGAAATGGCGCGCGGCGCGCGTAAAACTTTGGGAGCGGACCTTGCAATTGCGGTCAGCGGCATCGCGGGACCTGGAGGCGGCTTGCCCAACAAACCGGTCGGAACAACGTGGTTTGGCCTATCCGCTGAAGACGGCGAGTGGGCGCGGATTTACTGTTTCAACGGCGATCGTTTACAAAACAAATCCTCGTCTGCAGATGCCGCGCTGCAAATGCTTTTGGATTATCTCAACGGTTCGCGCCAGCTCGATAAAGATTTTCGAAAGCAATTATGAACATTGTCGTCCTCGTTTCGGCAAATGCAGAGTGGAACGTGGTCAAGCCGTTATTCCCTCATGCCAGGACCGAGCAATCCCCCTTCGGCGAATTTGCCAACCTGACGCTTGGCGCCTGGCCCATGACACTCTTCCACGGCGGCTGGGGAAAAATTTCCGCCGCGGCAACGACGCAATATGCAATTGATCATTTCGGACCCGATTTGCTCATCAATCTCGGAACCTGCGGCGGCTTCGAAGGCCGCATCGAACGCGGCACGATCATCCTCGCCGAGAAGACGATCGTCTACGACATCTTCGAGCAGATGACCGATGGCGAAGAAGAAATCGCCTTTTATACGACCGATTTGGATTTATCCTTTCTGCCGCGCGTTTTGCCCCGTCCGGTCCTGCGCGGATTATTGATCTCCGGCGACCGCGACATTGTAGTTGAAGATATTCCAATGTTGATCAAAAAATACGGCGCCATCGCGGCCGATTGGGAATCCGGCGCAATTGCATGGACGGCAAAGAAAAACAACATCCGCGCGTTGATTCTGCGCGGCGTCAGCGACTTGGTTGGTCCAAACGGCGGAGAAACTTACGGCGATTACGAATTATTCATCCAGCGCACGCGCGAGATCATGAAGAAATTATTCGATCAACTGCCCGACTGGCTGAACTCGATTGAAAAGGTCGCGCAGGGGTATCGCGGCTATTAAATCTCTGATGCTGCAAGCCGCCCCGAAGGCCTTTCGGAGAACCTTCGGGACGCTCCATGCGCGAGAACAGGGCGGTTTCGTTTCCCGCCCTCGACAACGAAAGAAAACGCGGCGTCACGTAGTCGGTTAAACCACTTGACCGAAAACCTTCAATGTCTGTACGATTGCGGTTTGTTCGCCATCGATTCGGGAAATTTAGTTTTTTTATTTCACAACAGAAGCAAGAGGAGACAACATAAAACATGAGCGTTGAAACTGCCTCGACGCAAAAACGCGGCGGGTTGGAACAAAAATGGAAAGTGCTCATCTCGGTGATGTTCGGCATTTTCATGGTCATTCTGGATTCGACCATTGTCAACATTGCATTCCCAACATTGCGGCTCGAGTTTGGCGCAAGCCTTGCTGACGCGCAATGGGTCATTAGCGTTTATGTGCTTGCGCTGGGCGTGACAACCCCCGTGTCCGGTTATCTTGCGGACCGCTTTGGAATTAAACGCATTTATCTTTTGGGATTGGGATTGTTCGCGCTGGGATCGTTTTTGTGCGGCGTCGCGCCTTCGCTTGGACTTTTGGTGGCCGCGCGCGCCCTGCAGGGATTCGGCGGCGGAATTGCACAGCCGCTTGGGCCCGCTCAACTTTATCGCGCGTTTCCTCCAAAGGAACAGGGAACCGCCTTGGGAATCTTTGGCATTGCGCTGGTGGTCGCCCCCGCGCTCGGGCCGATTCTCGGCGGCTGGCTCGTGGACATCGGTTTATGGCGCGCCATTTTCTTCGTCAACGTCCCAATCGGAATCGTGGGCGTGATTCTCGGCTCGCGCTTTTTGCCCGATTACCAGGCAAGCC
>JBHORD010000116.1:0-16009 GCA_042408355.1 Anaerolineales bacterium | reverse complement strand
GTGCGTGGCATCCCCCATCCAACTGTTGACCGCAGACTGCACACTCGATGAAGCCGCCCAGTTTTCCGAAAACAATCCGCCCATTGAAAGATCGCCCGCGACCGAATATCCTGCCGCCAGGGCGCGTTGATACGGGCGCGTCCCGCCCGCGCCGATATGTCCATAAACGCCGCCGGTCGAAGCAAGGTAATCCGCCTGGTTTTGAGCAATTGTCATCAAAATGGAATTGATGTTATAGGGCGGCAGGCCGTTCGCGGCGCGCAGGGAATTAACCGCATTGACAAGATCATAGCCATTTGCCGGGGCGGCCATTCCGGGTCCGCGCGCCGAACCGCTGACATCCGGCGTGAAGCCTGCCGCCAGCAGAATCAAAGACGCGGTCACAATGAGAATCAAACGCATGTTCATACGGCAAAATTATAACCGCGCAGATTCGTTAAATTCGGATGAGCATGGGCTATAATGGTCGCATATTCCCTAAATGGAGGATCCAATGGCAGAGAGACCCATCACGCCAGCAAATGGCAGGTTCACGATACCCGGCCGAAGAAATGTTGAAATTGATCTCGGCAATAACGATCTCACGAAATTCATCGTCGTCCAAAAGGACATTGACCCCAACGCGCCGGCTCAATGGAATGGCATCACGATAGACTGGTTTGTTTCATTTGGCGTGCGGAGTAAAAATCCGAACGGCACGCCGGGAAATTTCGCAAACATCACATATAACATTCTCCTCGATCCCCTTCCGGCGGGCAAACGTCTCTTTGCCTATTACGACAACCAGGTGCACGATCTGCCGTTCCAGGCGGCGGGCAACAAGATTCGCGCCACATTGAACGTTGGCGATCCTCCGGTTGGCATTGGATAAGTCAGCGGCCGTTTATTGCAGTCCAGGCATCCCGAATCGCCCGCCGCCACGGGACGTTCTCAATATAACTTCTGCGCGACTCGTCATCATTGAACCTGGAGGCTTGAGCATCGAGTAAGGCGACAGCCTTGTTCAGCACGGCGCTGGCGCGCGGGTCGTTTTGCATTTCCAAAGTCTGGAAGCAAGCCAGATAAATTCGAAGCGGTTCTTCTGTTCCTTCAAGCGTTCCGCCGTTCGAAAGATATTCAAGGACTTCCTCCGTCCACTTCAACGCAAATTCCGCATCGTCAACCTCGAGCGCTAACTGGACCAGCCCCGCCATCGGCTCCAAGGCGAGACTCGGTTGATTCAGCTCCCTGCGAATGAGGAGCGAAGTTTCGAAAGCCTGACGCGCCCGTTCGTATTGACGGCAAAGCGTGAACGCGTGCCCCAGATATAGAAGCCCCCACGCTTCGCCGGAACGTTCTCCCGTTTTGCGCGCCAACTCAACGGCCTGCTCGGCAAACTGAAGCGCGGCCAATGCATCGCCTTGAATTCCAGCGACATTGCTCAAATTGATGAGCATGTATGTTTCCTGATATTGATTTCCAACCTGGCGCGCGATGATGAGCGCCTGTCCAAGATAATTCCGCGCCGAAGCAAAATCGCCCTGCATGCCGGCGGCCCAGCCAAGATTCCCCAGGGCGATTCCCTCGCGATAGCGGTCGCCGCGCTCGCGGGCGAGAGTGTAGACCTGTTCATAATAGTTACGCGCCGCCAAATAATTTCCCTGAACAAAGCCCGCCGCATTTCCCATGTTGTTCAACGAGTTCAATTCGGCGGCGCGGTTTTGAGTCTCGCGGGCAATCGAAAGCGACTTTTCGAAGTAACTGTATGCCTCGGCAGGGTTTTGCTGTTCGAGCGCGATCAACCCCATCGTGTTGAGAAGATTTCCCTCCTCGAGGCGTCTCTCCGCGCGGCGCGCAAGCTCAAGTCCCACCTGCGCCTGCCGAATCGCCTCATCCAGTTTTCCCTGATGCATCAAGGCCAGCGGCCAGAGGCGGTAAGCTTCCAATAAAATAGCCGTTTCCTGAATCTCCTGCGCCAGCGACACAACACGCTCTGCATACGCAATGGTGTCGGGATAATTGCCGATTGTGAACGCGTAGTCCATGTGCATCATCAAGCTTTGCGCAATATGCCGATGATCATGCAGTTGATTGGCCAGGTCTTCGAGCAGATTCAAATTATGCGCCTGCGCCGAACGGTCGCCCATTCTGCTCAGAACCGTCGTCTGCTCCATCAGCAAATCAAACTGCAATTCCAGATCGTCCGGCGGAGTCAACGCCAGAACGCGGTCGTAGTAATCCAGGGCTTGCGCGTTCTGATAAGCGTCTGCCGAGGCTTTTGCGGCCTTTCTCAAATAGAAATGCGCTTTTTCCGAAAGATTGCCGTGCTCCGCGTGATAGGCAAGCTCGCTGTAATGCGCGTTCAAATCCTCGGCATAGAGTTTTTCCATTTTGACCATCGCCAGGGCGTGCAACTCACGCTGGCGAACCGCCAATTGCATCGAATAAGCCGCATCGCGGAGCATGGCGTGCCGGAATAAATAACTGGTATCGTTCAATCGGAACCAGATTTCGGCCTGTTCTGCCCGCTCGATCAAATCCATCAATCGCTCGGGCCTGGGCAACATTTGCATGAGTAAGCGGATATCAAATTCGCGTCCGAGGACGGCGGCAGTCTGAATCATCTCGCGAACCTCGCGGCTGACGCCGTCCAGACGCGCAATCAGCACGGCGCGCACATCGGTGGGGAGCGAACTTTCCGCTTCATGCGCCGCATAGAACCGCCCATCGTCGTGTGTCTGCAGCATTCGTCTCTCAAGCAAATAACGCACCAACTGTTCTGCAAAAAAGGGATTTCCTTCCGTGCGCTTTTCAAGCCATTCCTGCAATGACGGGGAAACGGGCGCGCCTAAAACATTTTCCGCAATACGGCCCAATTCCGCCGAAGAGAATTCGGTAAGGTTAAGAACCTGAGGGCGGGCTTCCTGAACGGCCGCGTCGAACGCGCTGGTCGAACGCTGGGTCGCAATGATTGCAATCGGATAATCCCGCTGTTCTTCCGCGGTGATACTGCGGATGAAATACGAAATAAATGCGAGGGTTTCATCATCCAGCCAATGGACATCTTCAAAGAATAATACGACCGGCCGCAACAGGCTTTGAGCGCGCAACAACGCGCTCAACGACAGGAACGTGTTTTCATAACGTTCCTTTGCGTCGAGCTGTTCATACAGCGAATCGGGCTGTCGCAAACCCAAGACGGCGGACAGCACAGAACTCGTGCGGAGCAACTCCGCCGCGAGCTCGCGATCGGGAATGGATTTGAGCAAATCCTGCAGTGAGCGCGTGAAATTTTCCAGGTTGACTTCGTCGGACTGTGTATTCGAATAATGAAAACATCTCTCCAGCCAGCCTCGAAACGGATTCAGCGGCTGGCGGAGGATTTCATCGGTTTGACAAATGATCCAGTTGGCCGGCAGCTTGTCGAAGAAGCTGGATATTTGAAATGCGTGAACGAGGCGGCTTTTGCCGATCCCCGATTCCCCCTGAACCACAAACACGCCTGCAAACTTGCCCTCGATTAAAGGCGAAGCAAACCGGGCCAAACGGTCCAATTCTGCCCTTCGGCCAACAAGTTCCCCGTGATAAACCGTGTCCGCCAAGGCTTTGCGGCCCGCCAAAATAAAGACCTTCTGCCTGGCGCTAAAACCCTTGAATTCATACCCATCCAGATAGCGTATTTCAAAATGCTTTTTGGCGCGCTGAGCAATCTCCTCGTCGAGCCAGATTTCGTTAACATTGGCATGGTTCATTAAACGCGCGGCCAGGTTCACGCCCCATCCATAAGCCGTGTAATCTTCACGCAGACTCGCCCCCATGAAGCCCGCATACGCGATCCGATACGAAATTCCGGCGCGCAAAGGCAGGCGCGTAACGGCGGACAGTTCGCGGATGAAATTCACGGCGCGGTCCACATCCGTTTCATGCGCGGCAGGCGCGCCCCAAACCATCAACAAATTGAAACCTTTATCGCCCAGCTCGGGACGCAGAAAGAATCCGCCGTACCGCGCTTGGAGGTCGAACACGGTCTCGATAAAGGGTTTAACCAGCGCTTCATCGGAAATGCCCGCCGGAATGTCAACAAATAGATTAACCACCTGCCGAAATTCGCCGACCACCGGAAGGTGCAAAACTTCCTCGGGGCAGAAAACTTCGATCAATTTTGGATCCGGTTCCGGGTCCGCGAACGAACGGGCGGAGGGCAAATCCACTTTGACACCGTAAATGCGGAAGCAGTCGCCCCACGGCTGGCTGTCCACCTTCGATCGAAGAAGCGCATGTCCGTTGGAGTCCAGCATAATCGTCCCCGGCTCGGCGCACTCTTCAGCATTTACCGCGCTTCTGATGCTTTCGCCGCGCACACAATATGTGGCGCGCCTGCCGTCCGCCGATCTAAATATCTGCCAGCTCGTTTCCCCAAATCCCAATCCGACCTTGAGCGAGATCGGAAAGGTTCCCAAACTTGTGGATGTCTCTGGATGAGTCCGGGTATATTCCTGGATCTTCCACGCGGCCGCCAAACAACGCATCACGGCGGAATCTTCCGAATCATCGTCAATAAAAACCGCAGTGAACGCGTCGCCGGTGTAGCCGACAACGAACCCGCCCTGTGCATAGACCGCTTCCACCAACGGACCGAAGAAAACCCGCATAACACTGGCCAGCACTTCGGCCCCAGCCTGACCATGCCGCGCCAGCGCATCAGTCATTTTGGAAAAGCCGGAAAGGTCGGCAAACATCGCCGCGGCATGGAAATATCCGCGTTCCCTGCCCGCCCGGTATTGTTGGAGAATAAAATCAGGGACTAATCTGCGCATACAGAAAACCGATTGTTCTCATTTTACACTTAATTAGACGTAGAACATGCTCAAAACGTGTCAGGGACCTGCGCTCGGCTATAATTTAAAGCCATGGGCAAAACTTCCTTTGAAATCCGCGTGTGTCAAAATTGCGGACTGCGCTATCCGCTCGTAAAAGATCGGCGGTTCAGCGAGCGCTGTCCGGCCTGCCTCGGACAAACTGCCGCAGTGCTTGAACAGACGCTCGAGTGCGAACCGCCCAGGGATTATCAAACGGGCGATCCAAAAATCAATCTGCGGGTGCTTTTGGATAACGTCCGCTCCGCGTGGAATGTCGGCTCGATTTTTCGATCCGCGGATGGATTTAATTTTCAACATGCCTATTTATGCGGGATCACACCCACGCCCGAAAACACGAACGTTCGCAAAACGGCGCTCGGCGCGGAACACACCGTTGGATGGTCGGCGCACAAAAACGCCGTCGAGCTGATTGGGCAATTGAAAACAGACGGCTTTGAAATCTGGGCGCTGGAACAAACGAAAAATTCCACGCCGATTCATTCCGCCCTGCGCCGGCCAAATGCGCCAAAAAAGATTGTGCTGATTATAGGCAACGAAGTCGCGGGCGTTGATCCGGGGATTTTTGAAATTGCAGATCGCATTGTCCATCTTCCCATGCGCGGGCGAAAACGCTCGTTTAACGCGGCGATTGCGTTCGCCATCGCCGCGCAGATTCTGAGTTCGCAATACGGTTAGCCGGAGATCACCGAAGACCAGCGCTCGCGCTATCGGCGAAAACTCGTAACGGAGAGCTTGCCTTCGCGTATGGCGCGCTCAACAATCGCAATCGGATGCTCCGCCGCAACGCCGGTTCCCTGAACAATTTGCATCCGGCATGCAGTTCCCGTGGATGCGACAACAGCATCTCCGCGTTCGTTGATTTGCGGAAACAATTTCAACGCGCCGATCTTTTGCGATAAGTCGTAATGCTCAGCTTCGTAACCGAACGTTCCAGCCATGCCGCAGCAACCCGCATTGGTTTGCTCAACGTCGAATCCGCAAGCGCGCAAAAGCTCGACGCTGGCTTTCGGTCCGGTCGGCAGCCCATCGTCCGACGGTCCCTCCGCGCTCTGGTGGCAGTGCGGATGGAATTTGATTCTTTGGAGCGGCGCATTGATTTCCAAATTCGAAATTCTTTCAGAGCGAATCAAAAATTCGTCAAGAAGCCAAACCCTGCTTTTGCGCCGGGATAATTCTTCTGCATGTTCCGGCAACAGATCCGCATAATCGTTTTTGAGCATATAAATTTCCGGCGGTTCGATTCCAACCACAGGCAAAACGCCGTTCGGGTCAAAGTGATTGATGGCGCCCAGCACGCTTATCGCATGTTGACGCGCGGCCTGCAAAAAACCTTTTGAAAACAGCGCCGCGCCCGCGCCCATCGCCGGCAAGACTTTCACATTGAATCCAAGTTCGGATAAAAGATCAAACGCGGCCTGCTCCACTTGCGGCTCGACATAATGCGAATATGGATCAGGCAAAAACAAAACAGATGGACCGGAGATTTGCGTTGTTTTTATTTTTGCGCGCCGGGTTGAAAATTTCGGGAACGGCCGCTCAGGGGCAATTCCAATAATCCGCGCAAAAACCCGCCGCACAAAAGGAACACCGCTTACGAAGTTGGCAATGGGCGCAATCGCCGAAAGCAATTTTGCCGTAACGTGAAAATAACCAAACACATAATCGCGCAAGGGCCGCCGATGCAATCGGTAATATTCATCCAGAAACGCAAACTTGAGCTTCGCCATGTCCACACCGCTCGGACATTCCGCCTTACAACCTTTGCAGGCAAGACAAAGATCGAGGGCGGAAAAAACGGGCGCTTCCAGCTTCAAATACGGGCGATCGGATTTCGATATTCGATCTTCGATATTCGGACTGGCGATCAGCGCCCGCAAAAGATTCGCGCGGCCGCGCGTCGAATTCTGCTCCTCGCGCGTCGCTTGAAACGAAGGACACATCACGCCGGTATCTTTGCGGCAGACGCCCTGTCCATTGCATTGCTCGATTGCGCCCGCGAGTCCGTCTGTGTGAGCAAAATGCAGAGGCGTCTTCCAAACATGAGTTTGATAATTCGGCCCATAACGCAAATGCGAATCCATCGGCGGCGCATCGAACAGCTTGCCCGGGTTCAACAATCCGTCCGGGTCGGCGGCATTCTTCAAGGCGCGCATGGCGGCAATCAGTTCTTCGCCGTAGGTTTGCTTCAACCACTCGCCGCGCGCGATTCCATCGCCATGCTCCGATGCCATTGAACCGCCCAAACGTAAAGTCAGCGCCAATGTTTGTTCAGCGATCCCGCGCAGAGCGCGAACGCCGGCGCTTGTCTTCAAATTCAAAATCGGGCGGATATGCAAACATCCCGCCGAAGCGTGCGCGTACATTCCGCCTTCGGTGCGATGATCGCTCAAAATTTTTTCCATGGCGCGCACAAAATCTCCAAGGCGTTCAACCGGTATGGCGCAATCTTCGATGAACGTTGTGGAGCGCGCCGGCTGTTGACGGGAATCCAAAATGCCCAATCCGACTTTGCGGATGTTCCACACGCGCGCCTGTTCTTCGGACGATTCCGCAACGACGACATCATCGCGCAGATGCCGAACCGCCTCTTTCAGGACTTCCGGCCGGTCTCCGCTAAATTCAACCACCAGCACTGCGGCCGGGTCGCCGCTAACCCACCCCATCTGACGCGCGTACGCGGGGATGCCGCGCGCCAATCGCAGAATCATTTGTGGAATCAATTCAATCGCAGAGGGATGATGTTCCAGCAAACCCGGCACAGCATCGCACGCCTCCGCGTTGCTGTGATAAGAAAGAATTCCCAGTATTGTATATTTTGGTTTTGGAACCAGCTGGATCGTGGCGCGCCGAATGACAGCCAGCGTCCCTTCACTGCCGGCCAGCAGCGCCGCTAAATTTATTTTCCCATTTTGACCCGGCGGATAATTTTCACCCATCCATTGCGGCGGCCGAGACGGCGACCATGGCAGTAAGTAATTCAACCGGTAACCCGCCGAGTTGCGCCACGATTTCGGATAATGTTGCTGGATGGCTTCGGTGTACTTCTCGCCAATCTCACGCGCCGCAAGAACGATATTCGATAATCGAGATTCGGGATTCAGGTTTCGATTATCGAACGACAAATTATCGAGGGTTTCCAGGCTTCCATCCGAAAGAATCACATCGGCGGACAATAAATGATCCGCCGTCATGCCGTATAAAATCGAATGAGCGCCGGTGGCGTTGTTGCCGATGATTCCGCCCATCGTGGCGCGCTCCGCGGAAGCAGGGTCCGGGCCAAATTGAAGGCCGTATTTAGCGGCGGCCCGGTTAAGGGTCGAAAGAACGACGCCGGGTTCGACGGTCGCGGTTTTTGCATCCACATTGATTTCGACAATTTGATCGAGCCAGCGCGAGCAATCCAAAATCAACGCTTCGCCGACCGCCTGCCCCGCCAGCGACGATCCGGAGCCGCGCGGAAGAATGGGAACTTTATATTTTGCGGCCAATTCGACCGCGCAATGCAAATCGTCCTGCGTGCGCGGCAGAACAACGCCGAGCGGCTCGATTTGATAAATGGACGCGTCGGTGCTGTAAAGCACGCGTGAACCAGCGTCGAGGCGAATGTCGCCGGTAAAATGTTTGCGAAGCTCAGCGGCAAAATCAGGATGAAGAGACATAAAATGATTCTACTCTTTTAAACACAAAGGATACAAAGGGAGCCTTTGTATCCTTGCGGCTGATGTCGGCGCTTCCTCTATTTTGCTTTGCCCTGATTGGCAACCGCCGCGGCCGCCTTCGCAACCGCCTCGGCGTCGCCGAGATAATAATGCTTGATCGGCTTCAAATGCTCATCGAGTTCATAAACCAGCGGAATGCCGGTCGGGATATTTAATTCGGGAATTTCGGCATCCGAAATATTATCCAAATATTTGACGAGGGCGCGAATGCTGTTGCCGTGCGCCACGATCAAGGTCCGTTTGCCAGATTGGATGGCGGGGGCAATCGCGCTGTGCCAGTACGGCAGGACGCGTTCAAGCGTGATCTTGAGCGACTCGGTCGCGGGGAGTTCCTCCGGCTTCAAGCCCGCATAACGCGGATCAAATCGCGGATGACGTTCATCGTTCCAATCCAGCGCGGGAGGCGGCACATCATAACTGCGCCGCCAAATTTTAACCTGGGCCTCGCCAAACTTCTCCGCCATTTCAGACTTGTTGAGTCCCTGCAGCGCGCCGTAATGACGCTCATTCAATTGCCAGGCATTCGTCACCGGAATCCATTCGAGATTCATTTCTTCCAGGACAATCCAAAGCGTTTGAATGGCGCGGCGCAAAACGGAAGTAAAGGCCAGATCAAAAACATAACCTTCCTGCCGGAGCAGTTGTCCCGCCGAATGCGCCTCGGCGCGCCCCTGCTCGGTCAGGCCGACGTCGGTCCAGCCTGTGAAGCGGTTTTCGAGATTCCACGTACTTTGTCCGTGGCGAAGTAAAACGAGTTTATACATATCTTTCTCCGCAAGTCATGATTAATTTGCAACTGAAGAACCGGGGTCATCCAGTTGTCATTTGATTTCTCTCAACTTATACAACACTGTATTTGTATAAGCGCCATTATCAAGGCCGGGATAATCGAGGATGAAAATCGGATCGGCCTGCAGGACAGCGCCTGTATGCAGTTGCGTGAACTGTACAACGCCGCCGATCAAGTTTGCACGCGTCATCAAATAAACATTGTCCTTCTGATACAAACCGCTCAACAGCGGATACGAATGATAACGCTCCAACACATCCCGGTATGACGGCGAAAACGCCAGCCAGCCCAATTCCAGCACCTGGACTTTGGGAAAATCCAGCGCCATCGGGTTTGACCATTCCAGCGGGATGCCCATCGCCGGAACGACGATCAATGCATTCTGTTGTATTTTACCCTGAGCCTGCAATATGTTTATGTTCGACAGGATTTCCTGATAGTCATTTTGCTTCTCGATATTCGCCGCAGACACAATGACGGCCTGCAAGGCGATCAAAACCAATGCCGCAAGCATCAATGCAAATACAAGAAACAAACCGGTTCGTTTCAAAATTCCAGCGCCGCGGGTCGGGGATTCCGCCGCGTCCGCTTTTGACCATGCAACGATAAAAAATCCAAAGATGGCAACGGTCGCGAGGAAAGAATACCAGACGCGGGCCGGGACCTTCTGCGTCCAAATCAGATAGACGAACAAAACAGCGGCGCTGAGAAGCAGCGCCAGCAATGGGAAAGCGGTCTGCCGCAGGGAGGAATACACAGCCGCTGAGAGCAGAGCCGCGGCGATAATCAGAATATAAGGATATGAAACCGACGCCAGTTCAGCGGGAACCGTGTGTGGATAAAAATAAGCGACCGCCGCGCCCAGCGGATTCTGCTGGGCGCCCGGCAGACGGTCTGCCAGACGCCGAAGATTGTCCAATGAAAAGGTGTTCTCATCGGCAATGAACCAGCTTGCGAACATCCGGGCGTCCACTGGAAACCAGCCAATTTGCTCCGCGGCGTTCCTGAATTTTTCCGGGTCGCGGATGCGCGGCGTGTCCTGTATCGAGGAGCGCACGTCGTTATAAGTGTAAAAAGCCTGCCAGTCCGCATGGGATTGAACATAAAATTTGTCGAACAAAAAACTTCCAGACACAAGAAAGCCAATTCCCACCGAGGCGATGATCAGGCTTTTGAGATTGAACGAGCGATGCATCAAGATGACGGATGCGCCAATCGAAAGCAAGACCAGCAAAACAGACTCGATGCGAATCAATCCGCCGGCAAAAATCAGGATTCCGCCAAAGATATAGTATCGTCTTCCGGCGCCATCACGCAGGTGAGCCGCGGCAAGAATTGAACAAAAACCAGCGATGGCGGCAAACGCGGCGATCATTGTAAACGTAATGCTGAGGAGAAAATAACTGTCGGCCAGAAGGACGGCCAGAATCCCAACGATCTTCACGCCTGTCTTTGACGGCAAAGACAAAATAAGATCAACCAAACAAAAAACCGAGAAGAAGTTGAGCGCAATAAAAAGCAGAATCTCCCAGTTCAAGCGGGTCGGCAGGCGGTAGAGAAGATTCAACAGGAAGCCAAGAATCACGTTGCTGAATATGAGAAATGGAACCGGCTTGCCGCCAAGATAACCTGACGCCAATGAAATCATGGTGATATCGTCATCCACTTGATAACCGGGGCGGAACACCAGCAGGTGCAGCACAAAAAAAAGGATTACAAGCGGCAAGCTCGCGGTCCACGAGCGAAACGACGACCCCTCATACGCACGTTCGGGAATCGCGGGTTCATCAACAGCGTTTGTGGGAGGAGAGGATTTCAATCAGGGATTCCGCAAAACAAAGATACGTTGCCATTAATCATAACCTGTTTTATGACCAACCCGCCATCTTTATCGCAGGGCAACCGCATTAGAAAAAATTGCCCCAAAAATAAGGCGTCATTGCAAGCGAGCGTCTCTCCGCAAGCGAAGCAATTTGACCCATAAAAATCTAAATGCGATTGTCCCATACTTTATCGCGACAGCAGAGGGGGCGGAGGGCTACAACTGGCTGTTGGCCTCGCTCAACGCCGCCAGCAATTCATCCTTCATTTGAGACGCCAAACCGGGCAATTGATCCCGAAGGTCATTTAACTCATCCGCGTCTTCCTGCAAATTATATAATTCGATTTGATCGGCGTAATTTGCATAACCCAAATAGTAGATCAGCTTCATGCTGCCTTTGACCATCGAGATTGTGGCTTGTTGAAAGGGAAGAAAAGCGGAGTCGTATTTTGCGTCCATGCTGAACACGCTGCGGCTCATATCCTCCTGTCCGCCAAAGCCCGGGAGCAATCGTCCCTGCAAACCGGCGGGAATTTGTCTTCCGGCAAGGTGCAGGAGAGTCGGCAAAATGTCAATGGCGCTGGTCGGAGCGTAAACATCCCGGCGCGTTTGGACATCGGGAGCAGATATCAGCAAAGGCACGTGAATCACCGAGTCGAACAACAAGGCAGTGCTATGACCGTAATCGCCGCGCTCGAACAATTGTCCATGATCCGAAGTTACGACCACATAATTATTATCGAACACGCCGGCGTCCGTCAATTTATCCAGCAATTTTCCAAAACCGTCATCAATATCCGCAATATATTCATCGTACAATTTGACGCCCGGCGCATAATCGGCGGCGGACAACTGGTTGCTTGCCAATGGATGATGCGGCTTATCGGGAATGGAAATATCCGCCAGCGAATCGACAAACTCGGCGCGCGGCCGAAACGGTTCGTGCGGCGACCAAAAATGGAAATAACCAAACGCCGGCGCGGATTTCCGAACCAGTTGTTGAATCCGGTCTGCCGCGTCCGGCAGAACCTGCGGAATCTGAAAATAGTAGAAGTTGTTGTAGGGCACACCGTACGGATACTCCTGCGAAGGAGCGTCCAGCGTGCGGCGATCGTACACATGGACGTAATCCAGAAAACCAAACAATGGCGAGCCGGGGATTTGTTCCGGGTCAGAGCCGTCGCCCGTGAGCATGAATTGATTGAAGGCGTAATAAATCATGTCCGAATCCGGCAGGCTGATCCAGCTCAAGAACGGATTGAACGTTTTATCGGAAAACTCGAACGCGGTCGGCGGAATATGTTCGTCAAGCGACTTTTGGAATTGACGCAGGAACAAATCGGCCCAAAGATTTTCCGTAAAGGCGGCGCGGTAATATTCGTTGCCCATCAGCGAAAACATATTTTGGTCCACCAGCGAACGTTTGATCAAGCCGCCGTTATTGATGGCGCGGTGCGTCCACGGATACATGCCCATCAAGATCGAAGAGGTGCCGGGCGTTGTAAAACTGCCGCCGGCGTAGTGCGAATGATAGACGGTGGCGCGTTGAGCGAATCGTTCCAGGTTCGGAGTTGTATTTCTCGAATAACCGTATAACGACAAATGCCGCGCCGACATCGCATCGAACAACAAAACGATGATGCCGGGGCGGTTTACGCTGTCGGCGCCGGAAAGAATTTTATACGCCGGCCCGCTGCGGGTCAGACCGATGGAGGCGGAAACCGTCGCCGCCAGTTTAAGAAAATCTCGTCTGGTAAATTCAGGCATTGATTCGAATGTCCTATGCGAGGTTGCGAATGAGCGCAACGAAAAAGGAAATTAAGGTCAGGGGCAAAAAGATGTAAAGAAAGATGATCATGCTGTCCGAAAGCCATATCGCTGCGCTGGCGATAAAACGAAATCTGGCGGCAAGAAATGCGGCCAGAATCACAGACGCGATGGTGGCGCCCCCCCACGGTATCGCAATTATCATATAGCTGTTCAGATCAGAAAAATTGCTGAGAAAAAACAAAATCGAACCCAGCAGGCAAATCACAACCAATGTGCCGCGAACGATAAACGCATCTTTGAGAATCTTCGGCGGAAGAATCGCACAGACCAAAAGCAGGGACAACAAAATGAGCAGGCTTTCCATCAGGTCCAGGAGCATGGCATAGGAAAAGATCGCGAAGATCTCGCCGACATTGAGAAATTCCTGCCAGTAATGCAGATAACGAAAATAGGTAATCAGCGTCCAGCCATACACCATGAACGCGGCGACAGCATAGACGGGCAAAATTTCACGAAATTTCGGAAGACGATGAGAGATAAACCGTGAAAACATGCAGATACTTTATGAAGAAGTGTATTCTAGAATTTTAATATAAGCCAAATATGATAATTCAATAAAGCAACGTATAGAAATTGTAAGGAAAACCATTGGAATTCACAAAGACAACACGACCATATTGGCCAATAAGAAACCAGGCCTTCCCTTGCCCAATTATTACCTTCCACTTAGAATATCGAATCATGTCTGAAGACGTTACGCCCATCCGACAGCAATATCTGGAAATCAAGCGGGACTATCCCAACACGATCCTTTTTTTTCGGCTTGGGGATTTCTACGAAACCTTCGATGAAGATGCGGAGATCACCGCGCGCGAACTCGATATTGTTTTGACTTCGCGCCCGGTCGGCAAAGGTCTGCGCGCCCCGCTGGCGGGCATCCCATATCACGCAGTCGAAAATTATCTGGCGCGCCTGATCGAGAAGGGTTATCACGTCGCGATTTGCGAACAGGTCGGCGATCAACCGGTCAAAGGAATCTTTCCGCGCAAAGTGGTGCGCGTTGTCACGCCGGGGACGATCATCGAACCGGGGCTCCTGCCCGGCGATTCGAATAATTATCTCGCCTCGGTCGTTCTGGATGAGGAGCGGGCCGCCGTTGCTCATGCCGATATCACCACCGGAGAGTTTGCCGCGGCCGAACTGCCCCTCGAGTCGCTCCGTGCGGAGATTGTAAGGCTTCACCCGGCAGAAATCATTCATCCTGATAATCAAACCCTTACCCCTTTTCCTCTGCCGGCGGGAGAAGGAAATCACCTCACGCCATGGACAGCCTGGCGCTTCGAACCGGGGAAATGCGAAGATGCATTATTGACTCATTTCAAGGCGTCAACGCTGGATGGCTTCGGACTCAAAGGTCGAACTCTCGCCATTCGCGCCGCGGGCGCCATTGTGCAATATCTCAAAGAGACCCAGCCCGATTCGCTCAATCTGTTGACCGGTCTGCGTTCCTACAGTTTGAACGAGTTCATGACGCTCGACGCATCCGCGCGCCGCAATCTCGAACTGGACGAAACTCTGCGCGGCGAACGAAAGGGTTCACTGCTGGGCGTGCTTGATCAAACCGTCACGCCGATGGGCAAGCGCTTGATTCACCAATGGATCAGCCAGCCATTGCTCAGCGTCGAGAAAATCAAAGCGCGTCAGGATGGCGTTGAATTCTTTTTCGAGCGCGGCATGGAACGCGCCGAACTGCGCGCCGCCCTCAAACCGCTGGCCGACATCGAGCGTCTGACAAATCGAATCATCGCCGGCCACACCCAGCCGCGCGATCTGGTTGCACTGCGCGACAGCCTGCAAAGAATCCCCGGCATTGTGAATGTGCTCGAGAACGCCAAAGGCAACAATACAGGCGTTCCCCTGCCCGCCATCGAATTATCGAACAACGAACTATCACTGCTTCAAGCCGCCATTGCAGATGAACCGCCGGCCACCTTGCAAAACACGGGAATAATCCGCCCCGGCTATTCGCAGGAATTGGATTCGGTCATCGAGGCGTCGCAGCATGCGCGCGATTGGATTGCCAATCTGGAATCGGTCGAACGCGAGCGGACAGGCATCAAAACGCTCAAGGTCGGTTACAACAAAGTCTTCGGTTATTACATCGAAATCTCGCGCGGCGCGGCGGACAAAGCGCCTGAGAATTACATCCGCAAGCAGACGCTGGTCAACGGCGAACGCTTCATCACGCCGGAAATGAAAGAGTACGAGACTCTCGTGCTCAACGCCGAAGAGCGAATCCGCGAAATCGAGATTCGTTTGTTCCGCGAAGTCTGCGCGGCGCTGGCGAAATCGGCGCACAAACTTCTCGAAACGGCGAGGGCGTTGGCGGAGCTGGATGTGCTCTCCGCTCTGGGCGAAGCCGCCGCTTTGAGAGGCTACGTCCGGCCCGAAGTCCACGAAGGAAGCGAATTGGAAATTCACGAGGGACGGCATCCAGTCGTCGAGCAATCACTGGGAAACGGGCGATACGTCCCCAACGACATCATCTTTGAAAAAGGCGAGATCGTGCGCATCATCACCGGGCCAAACATGTCGGGCAAATCAACGTATCTGCGGCAGACCGCGCTGATCGTTTTGATGGCGCAGATGGGTTCGTTCGTGCCTGCCGCGTCGGCGAAGATTGGACTCGTGGATCGCATCTTCACGCGCATCGGCGCGCAGGACGAAATCCATGCCGGGCAATCCACGTTCATGGTCGAGATGATCGAAGCCGCAAACATTCTGCATCACGCCACGCCGCGTTCCCTTTTGATTCTGGATGAGATCGGACGCGGCACCTCCACATACGACGGCGTTTCGATTGCGTGGGCGGTGGTCGAATACATTCACAATCATCCGCATTTGCGCGCAAAGACGTTGTTCGCAACGCATTATCACGAATTGACTCAACTTGCCGATTTATTGCCGGGTGTCCGCAATTACAACGTGGCTGTGACCGAAGCGGATGGCAGGGTTGTGTTCCTGCACAAAATCGTCGCGGGCGGCGCGG
>JBHORD010000107.1:0-3222 GCA_042408355.1 Anaerolineales bacterium | reverse complement strand
GGCGATTGGCATGGCGATGCGCGGCCTGAGGCCGATTTGTGAAATCCAATATCTCGATTATTTGTTGTATGCCCTGCAAATCATGTCTGATGATTTGGCGACTCTGCATTGGCGCTCCGCGGGCGGACAGTCCGCGCCGGTCATTGTACGCACGCGCGGTCATCGTCTCGAAGGCGTCTGGCATTCGGGATCGTTGATGTCGGGCATCATGAACTTGACGCGCGGTATGAATATTCTGGTGCCGCGCGACATGACGCGCGCCGCCGGTTTCTACAATACAATGTTGAAATCCGACGAACCTGCGCTGATCGTCGAAGTGTTGAACGGTTATCGCGTCAAAGAGAAAATGCCCGATAACATCGGCGAAATGACCGTGCCTCTCGGCGTGCCTGAAGTGATTCGCGAGGGCCAGGATGTTACGGTTGTGACATACGGCGCGTGCTGTCGCATCGCAATGGACGCCGCGGATAAACTGGCGAAGGTTGGAATTGATATCGAAGTGATGGATGTGCAATCGCTCATGCCGTTTGATGTTCACGGCAGGATCGTCGAGTCGCTCAAGAAGACGAATCGTATTTTGTTTTTGGACGAAGATGTGCCGGGCGGAACGTCGGCGTACATGATGCGGGAAGTCATCGAGAAACAAGGCGGCTATTATTACCTCGATTCCCAGCCGCGCACGCTGACCGGCGCCGAGCACCGCCCCGCGTATGGAAGCGACGGCGATTACTGGTCCAAGCCGAACGCGGAGACGATTTTCGATGCGGTGTATGAGATGATGAGTGAAGTTGATCCGGCGGCATATCCGCCGCTTCGTTGATGACCGGCTGTTGAACGTTGACAGCAGGAGAGAGTTCATGGAACGAATTAAAGAAAAGATAACTGCAAGAAATTATCGTGACCTGATTGTTTGGCAGAACGCAATTAAATTGGCAAAAGCAATTTATAAACTGACTGAAAAGTTTCCAAAACATGAAGCCCGTGCCTTGGCGGATCAGGTCCGCGGCGCGGTTGTCTCTGTTCCATCGAATATCGCGGAAGGCCAGGCTCGCAAAGCGCCTGCTGACGTTCGTCGGTTTTTGCATATTGCGCTTGGATCATTCGCTGAAGTAGACACACAATTGGTTCCGGCTCAGGAAGTCAACTATGTGAGCAAGGAGGAGGCCGCCGGCATAGATGAAGAGATTCAGGATTTGCGCAAAAAACTCTATGCTCTAATGAACAGCCTTCCAACGCGATAATCTACCAACCCCCAACTACCAACTGGAGAAATTTTATGGCAACCAAAGTGCTCGTTCCTTTACTCGGCGAAGGCGTCGAAGAGGTGACTGTTACGAAATGGCTGAAAAAAGAGGGCGATACAGTCAAAGAACTTGAGCCTTTGCTCGAAGTCAATACCGACAAAGTGGATACTGAAATCCCCGCGCCCGCATCGGGAACGGTTTTGAAAATCGTCGCGCAGGAAGGCTTGCCTGCAAAAGTCGGTGAAGTCTTAGCGTTCATTGGGAAGCCGGGGGAAGTGGTTGACAGCGGACCGTTACCAGTTGACAGCAATAAACCAACTCCAAAACTGACATCTACAAACACGAATCAACCTTCAACCGCCAGCCGTCAACCGCCGCGCGAGATTGGTTTTATCTCGCCTGTCGTTGCCAGGATCGCCGCGGAACACGGCGTGGATTTGTCACAGGTCCAAGGCACGGGATTGAATGGACGCATCACCAAGAATGATGTGCTGGCTTATGTTGAAGGCGGCAAGTTCAAGGGTGAAGGCCAAAAAGTTCAACCCGTAACCTTCCAGCCTTCCAACTTGAAACCCGTAGAGGGTGACCAGCTTATCAAACACACCGCCATCCGCAAACAAATCGCGGAGCACATGGTTTTATCAAAGCACACTTCGCCGCACGTGCTGACCGTGATGGAAGCGGACATGAGCAAAGTCGTCGCGCACCGGAACGCAAACAAGGATGTTTTTGCGCGCGACGGAATCAATCTCACCTACACGGCTTATTTCATAATGGCAATCGTGGCGGGACTGAAACAATATCCGCTGGTCAATTCATCTTGGACAGATGAAGGCATTCTCGTTCACAAAGCCGTCAATATCGGCATGGCGACCTCGCTCGGAGAGGAGGGCTTGATCGTGCCGGTCATCAAAGGCGCGGACAACTTGTCCCTGTTGGCGATGGCGCGCACGGTCAATGACCTCGCCAGCCGCGCCCGCGCCAAGAAACTGCAACCCGATGAAGTCAAAGGCGGGACGTTCACGTTGACCAATCACGGCATCAGCGGATCGCTGTTCGCGTTCCCGGTCATCAACCAGCCGCAGACGGGCATCCTCGGCGTCGGCGCGATGCAGAAGCGCGTAGTTGTGATCAACGATGCGATTGCGATTCGCCCGATGATTTATCTTTCATTTGTCTTCGATCATCGCATTCTGGATGGCGCCTCAGCGGATTGGTTCTTGATGAAGGTCAAAGAGACGTTGGAGAATTGGGCGTGACCAACTTCGATGAACGCGCCAAAGATTGGGATTCCGATCCCGCCAAGGTAGAACGCGCCCGCATCGTCGCGGAGGCGATTCGGCATGCTGTTCCGTTATCAGCAGATATGACCGCACTTGAATACGGTTGCGGAACCGGTCTGTTGAGTTTCGCACTTCAATCTGATCTGGGGCAGATCACGCTTGCCGACACATCGCAAGGCATGTTGGATGTGTTGACCAAGAAGATCACTGAAGCCGGTATGATGAACATGCATCCTATGAAAATTGATCTGTCCACCGATACTCTGCCTGCTAAACGTTATGACCTGACTTATTCATTGATGGTTTTGCATCACATCCACGATGCGAGAGGCATGCTCAGCAAATTTCATGCCTTGTTAAAGCCAAATGGCTATTTATTGGTGGCCGACTTGGATAAAGAAGATGGCTCCTTCCACACCGACGGCACCACCGATGTACATAAAGGCTTTGATCATGCTGACCTTCAGGAGTGGGTTGAAGCCGCTGGATTCGCGGATGTTAATTTCTCGACTGCCTATGATATCAAAAAGAAAGTAAAAGGGACGGAAAAATCATTCCCGGTTTTTTTGATGACTGCACGAAAGAAGTAGCCAGCAAACATCATCCTAATTCTTTAGAGGTTCTATGACAGAACAAAATTTAGATCACGCGCAAGTTATGGTTCCACCACCACTGGTCTTTCTCGGATATTTAAT
>JBHORD010000103.1:0-9449 GCA_042408355.1 Anaerolineales bacterium | reverse complement strand
CAAAAATTAGCTATCGCGAATTCAAAAGCCCACAAACCAAGGCTGGTCTCACGTCATCATGCCCAAACCATTGTACATGGCGATAGCGCAATCGGTCGTTTCAACACGCGGATCGCTGTGGCCATTACAAAATCCGTTGGTTCCATGTGGTGTGCGTACGCGTTCGCCGCGCTCGCGCTTATCTCATTGCCATCCGCGATACAATCGGGCAATTTGCTCATTATTGTCAGCTGGATTGCACAGACTTTCTTACAGTTGGTCTTACTGCCCGTCATCATCGTCGGTCAAAATGTTCAGGCGGCGGCGAGTGATGCGCGGGCAGAGAGCGATCATGAGACGCTCATCGCCATTCATACCCTCACTTCTGAAGTTCATACCATCGCCGAACAACAAAACCGAATTCTGGAACTGCTTGCCAGAAAAAACAACATAAAGAACATATAAGTCCCTCTTGATTTCTTTGTGTGCGGGAATTGCAATTGATCTTTTCGGAATTCGGCTCTTCCGTAAATTACGGGAAAGCGCCCTGACCACGGAGGCTGGCCCTGAGCGGTTGAAAATGGTTTTCCCGTTAAAAACGCTGGAATCGAAATTCCTTCCAGCGGGCGCATCGCGCCGGAACGAAAGGATAATCATCGTTCCAGCCATATCGTAACCGGACCCTCGTTATGAATTTCCACCGACATATGCTCGCCGAACTTTCCACTCTGAGTCGGGACGCCATGCCGGCTTAGCAATTCGACAAAGCGATCCACCAGCGGCGCGGCGGCTTCGGGCGGCGCCGCGTCCGTGAACGATGGGCGGCGTCCTTTGCGCGCATCCGCATAAAGTGTGAACTGCGAAACGACAATCGCCTCGCCTTTTACCTCCAACACCGATAAATTCGTCTTCCCCTGTGCATCCTCGAAGATTCGCAAATTGGCAACTTTCTCGGCAAGGTATCGAACCTGCTCCTCCCCATCGCCGCGGCCAATGCCCAATAAAATCAACAGGCCTTTTCCAATTTTGGAAATGACCTGTCCATTTACAGCAACGCTGGCATGCGACACGCGTTGTATTAATGCACGCATAGACTTTCGATACTCGCAAACCGCAACGCGATACCCGAGGTTCGATGACCGAATGTCGAATTACGAATATCGCCTACGGCAATTGCACCGCGGCGCGGACTTCCTCCATCGTCTTCTGCGCGATGACGCGGGCGCGCTTGGCTCCATCGTCGAGGATATCCGTTACCAGGTCCGGCTTAGAGGCGAATTCGGCGCGTTTGGCGCGGAACGGTTCCAGATGCTTGTTCAGATTTTTGGCAAAGAGCATCTTGCATTCCACACATCCGATTCCGGCGCGGCGGCATTCGATGTTGACCATATCCACATCGTTCTGCGGCGAAAAAATCTTATGCATCGTGAATACATTGCAGACATCCGGGTTGCCGGGATCGGTGCGTTTGATCCGCGCCGGGTCGGTGACCATTTCACGCACGCGCTTTGTCGTCTCCTCGGGCGTGGCGGCAAGCTCAATGTGATTGTTCAAACTCTTGCTCATCTTTTCCTTGCCGTCAATGCCGAGCACTTTGGGAACAGGTGTGTTCTTCATCTGCGGCTCGATCAAGACATGCGTGTTGTAGCGATAGTTGAACGACCGCACGATCTCGCGCGCAAACTCGATATGCGGAGCCTGATCAATGCCGACCGGCACAACATCCGCCTTGTAAAGAACGATGTCTGCCGTCATCAAAACGGGATAGCCCACCAACCCATAATTCACGTTATCTGGTTGTTGGCGCACCTTTTCTTTAAACGTGGGCAAATCAGTCAATTTGCCAAGCGGTGTAACCATCGAAAGAATGGTGTGCAGTTCAGTCACTTCAGGAACATGCGATTGGATGAACATGATCGTCTCTTGCGGGCGGATGCCAGCCGCGAGCCAATCGAGCGCCATCTCATACGTATTCTGTCGAAGATTTTCGGTATCTTCGACTGTGGTGAGGGCGTGGAGATCAACGATGCAATAAACGCATTCGTAATCATCCTGCAGCGCCACATAATTCTGGATGGCGCCCAAATAGTTGCCAAGATGTTGACGCCCCGTTGGGCGGGCGCCGGAAAATACGCGTCCCTTTTTTGCCATTCAACCTCACAAAAATTTGGAATGAAACCTATGGAAGTTGCCGCATTCCGTTTTATTCAGGCGGCTGAATGCCGCACGGCTGGAAAACTGCGTAACCTCAATTAATTATTCTCGACCATTTTATGGATCAGCCCTATGATCTCGCCCGGTTCAGCGTGACGTTTGGTCTGGAGCTTGGAATAGATCAATTTACCGTTCACGCTGACCTCGAAGCGGCCGCCGTTCGATGGAATGATGGCGATGCTCTCGATCAGAGGCTCAAACTGCCCGAGCAAATCGTCCGCCAGGCTCACGGCCCGCCTGGTGTAATGTCAGACCGCGCAGTAAACAATCTCGATTTTGAGCATAAGGCATCTCCCTTAAGGGGATAGAGAAATGTTAGAAAATTATAACATGCGGCGTCTAATACTTGGCATTATATGATTGCCGCGCTATAATGCGGCACGTTAACCGGTAATAAAAGAGGCAGCGGCGCAAGGCAAGATATTCCGCTCAACGAGCATCGCCTGCTTGACAGCCACTGCCACAAAAAGCAAGGAGAAAGTTATGCCAGTCTATACGTATCGTTGCGAAAACTGTGGTGTGCAATTCGAACGCCAACAATCGTTCACAGACGAGCCGCTCAAAACCTGTCCCGAATGCCGCAAGAAGAGTTTAAAGAAGGTCATCTCGCCCGTGCGGGTGGTTTTCAAAGGCTCGGGATTCTATGCTACAGATCACAGGTCTCCTTCCGGCGATACGCCCAAGCCGGCTAAGAAGGAAGAAAAGAAGACCGAAGCAAAGGAAAGCAAATCAAGCGATAAGAGCGATTGAGAGGCAGGACGGAGCGCTTTGCTCCGTCTTTTTTTGTCGCCGACTGACGAACTCAGAACATCTTGAAATTTGTAATCATTGCCGGCGCGTTATGAACAAAAACAATCGCAAGCGCGGCCATAATCGCCCAATAACCGGTCCGGCTCTTCGACCTGACAAATTCAAGGAACGCCGCCGCAGGGAACAATAGAGCGATGAAGAATTGAATGATGTAGGCCGCCTTCAGCACCGACGGGTCCAGAGAAAAATAACTGATCACAAACCACATGAATCCTGCGAGGGAAACCAAAGCAATCAGGACGATCAAGGCCAGAGCGAGTTTTCCGGGATCAAAGAAAGTATTTCGCCTGAACAATTGCAGAAAGCCAAAACCCGCGCCGAGCAACAAGAGAATACTTGGAATCGTGGAAAACAAATTGACCTGTCCCAGATAGGGGGCGGCGGTTGCGGAGTTATTTCCGAAACCTGAATTTTCTTTGTGATAAGTAAAGTAGCCCCAATAATCGCCCCATGTATCGGAATAAAAGATTGGGAAAAAACCTTTATCGAAAACCGGGCGGATCGGTTTCTTGAATAATTCGAAATCCTTCAGGCCGCTCATGCGAAAGAAATCCGGCGGAAGACTGGCCAGCGAGAAATTCTGCGGCTTTATGTTGAAGGTCGTAAATGATCCATAATCAAGGAAAAGATGAACATAGAACCATCCGCCAACCAGCGCGCTGACCACAAAGCCGACCGCGATCATCTTTGCATAATTTATTGCCGCGGGGCGATTCCACAAAAAGACAAGGGCGAGGAACAAAAGAATGGCCGGAAACAGGAAGAAACCCCACTGGCGGCTTAGAACGAGCAAGCCCAGCGAAACGCCAAGGGACAATGAATATTTGATGTTAAAGGAATTGCTTCTTAAAATCGAAATCAAAAGATATATGGAAAGCACAGCGAAAAAAGCGACATAAGGCTCGGCCCGGACCTGCGAGAACGTTTTATAGTAAACCGTCAACAGCGCCAGAAATGTTAGAACAGACAGTTTGAAAGGACGATTTCCCGGCTCGATCTGTTCTGCAATCATGAGCAGGATCAATGTGATTCCCACGGAGAGAAAAAAATTGAGCGCTTGCGCGAATTTTCCGTCATAGGTTCGGCAGATCCAGATCACCGGAATCCCATGCAAATTATCGGGCGCGCCTGATACAAATTTATTGCAAACCGCATCAAAAATGGAGGGGAGAAAATACGGAAGCGGAGGCGAAAAAAATTCGGTGGAATCGTTTCGTCCGGGCAACCGGTGTAACAAAATCTGGATGTAGTTTATATTTCCAGTGACATCATAGCCAATTTTTGGGTGATGCAAAATTGAATTGACGAGAACAAGTGAATTGACGATACAAAAGAGGGCAATCAGACCGATGTCCAACCTGCCGTCACGAAAAAACAAGGATTTTATCTTTCTGAAGAAGGAGTTGCAAACCATTTTTGAGCCGCCGGGATGCAAAAGAAAAACTCCAGCATTTTATCATCCGACAGTGAAAAAGCGGCTTTATACGCAAAAGATATAAAATTTTCCCTCAATTTCCACATAATCGCCGCCTATAAGACCAGCCCGCAAATTCACCCGCCGGCGCTGTGAAACTATAAGCCATTGTTGATGAATTGATAACGATGTTACGCAGTTTTCCCGCCGCGCGGCGGCTCCGCGCCTGGAGGCGGCCTCAATTCCGACGCCATCGCCGTGATGATGGCGATCGCGCCGCCGCCGAACGCTTCCAATCGTCTCTTATGCATGGATCAAAGCCAATCGTTGTCCGGCAGATTCAAATTATGACCTCACTGCAAAAGCCTTTTTTAAACACGAAGGACACAAAGGCCGCAAAGGAAAATGTTAAATGATCTCGAAAAAAAGCATGTGATTTTTCGGCCCCGGCAGTCTTCGCCTGTTTCGCGCTGAAGAGGTCTTTTTGCAGTGGAGTCGATTATTGATTTTGGTCTTGCGGAGAATCTTCAAAAGCAAATCGTGGAAAAATCGAAGAATGGGATAGATGATATGCGACGACCTCTTCGAGCGGAACACCCGGTAAGTACAGCGATTGAATAAATCCTCCCGGTTGCTCAACAAAGATAATTCGTGGACGGCGTCCGACCCATAATAGATTTCATCGCCGACTTTGAGAACCAATCCCTTGTCAATGCGGGTTTAGTTTTGCTTCGCAAAAAGATTCAAATTGCATGCAGGAAGAATCCTGACATAACAAGTTTTCAAAACTTTCCCAGCGAAATACGGCGGCGGCGGAGAATCTCACGATCGTATAAAACGTTCTCGCCTTCCGAGCGATTCAGTTCACGCGCCAGTTCCACGTCGCGCATGATCTCCGGCGCTGTGGCGTATTCGGCATCACAAAGCAAAACGCCCACATAAGCCCGCACATTCATTCCGGGTTGTTTCTGTGAAAGATAATTACCAAGGTCAATCTGCAAACGCGCCGCGATTCTGCATGGAATATCCTCGTTGGCAATATCGTCAATCAGGATCAGGAAAAACGCGTCTTCGATGCGGGCAATTGTATCCGTGGGACGGAGGGTCGCCTTCAAACGTTCCGCCACCTGGCGCAGAAAAACGTTCAACTGATTCTCATACAAACTGCGGCGCAGTGTCGAAAACGGGACAAGGTCGGCGAATAACACGCCAAAACGGATTCCCTTTATTTGTTTGGCGCGCTCGAGCGAATACGCCAAACGCACATCAAAGAACGATTGATTATACAGATGCGTTGGTTCATCCCACGGCTTTTCGCGCATCGAACCGGGCGTATTTCGCAGGCGCTGAACGAGATTGCTGAGTTGATCCAGATTGACCGGCTTGAACAAAATAAGGTCCGGTTCAACCGGCAGGCTGACCGCAACTTCAGAATGCCCCGTGATCACCACAACCGGAATCGACTCCAAACGCTGATCGGCGCGAATCTGTTCCAAAATCTTCGCTCCCGGAACGCCGGGCAAATTCAAATCCAGCAGGACAATATCTGGACGCGCCGATTCGAGGCGCCTGACCGCCTCCCGGCCGTCCATGGCGATCTCGGTATGATATCCCGCGATGTCGAGCACATGCCTGAACAGCGCGGCGACATCGCGTTCATCCTCAATAATCAAAGCAAAGGGTTTTTCCATTACTCCGGCTTGATGAAATTGGATATCCAAAACTGACGTTATGGTGCAAACAGATTATACAACTTTGAAAAGTTTTAACGCTTTCAGTTTCGTTTCATGATATGTGCCGCGGGCATCTCCGTCAACGGCGCGGCCTTCCCAACTGTTGATGCGCAAGCAGAAGGAAACAATAGCGGGAGAATCGAAGAAACTGAAATCGTTCCTTTGATCGCCTGCACAAGCGCTCGCGCCGCCGAGAGCATGGTACTTTTATTGATTTTTGCAAGAGGTCTATTTTTAAGGATGCGGGAGCAACCGGTAAGTTCAGATTACCAACCGCCGGGCACTAATACTTGATTGCGCTGAGTTGATGCAATTTATCCATGCGATGCGTGGCCGTGATCTGGCGGACGGTCCCAGTTAATCCGCGCACAACCAGGCTATCGGTCTTTGCGCCGTCGCCGAAATAACGGACGCCGTGCAGTAATTCGCCATCTGTGATTCCGGTGGCCGCGAAGAACACATCTTCAGACGAGACCAAATCGTCCATGGTCAGAATTTTGTCGAAGTCATAGCCGGCTTCGCGTCCGCGCCGCAATTCATCTTCATCGCGCGCGTATAGTTTGCCCTGGATTTCTCCGCCCATGGCGCGCAGCGCGCAAGCGGCCAGCACACCTTCGGGCGTGCCGCCAATGCCGATCAGGACATCCACGCCGGAATCGGGCCAGGCCGTCATCAATGCCGCGGCCACATCGCCGTCGGGAATAATGCGGATGCGCGCGCCGACTTTGCGAATCTCCGCGATCATCGCCTCATGCCGCGGACGGTCGAGAATGATGGTCGTCAAATCCTCAAGGTCTTTATGTTTGGCCTTGGCAATCGCGTGAAGATTTTCAGTAATGGATTTTTCGATGTTGATCCTGCCCTTCGCCTCGGGACCCACCGCCAGCTTGTTCATGTAAACGAACGGCCCGGGATTAAACATCGTTCCGCGCGGCGCGATGGCGACGGTCGCCAGCGAGTTGGTGCGTCCAAAAGCCAAAGGGCGAGTCCCGTCAATGGGGTCCACCGCCACATCCACGTCGGGAGGCGAGCCGCTGCCGACATGCTCGCCGTTATAGAGCATGGGGGCGTGGTCTTTTTCGCCTTCGCCGATCACGATGATGCCGTTCATGTCAACGGTTTGCAAGACCATCCGCATTGCGTTGACCGCGGCCGCGTCGGCGGCTTCTTTGTCGCCGCGTCCCATGAAGCGGCCGGCCGCGAGCGCCGCGGCTTCGGTCACACGCACCAGTTCCAGCGCGAGATTGCGAGTGGGTTCGCTGTTGTCCATGATTCCCTCCGAAATTATTTGATGATGAAAAAACGGATCCAGTAGAAACTGATGACCGCGCCCCAGATGAGCGAGTCGATGCGGTCGAACGCGCCGCCATGACCGGGGAACAGATCGCCCGAATCTTTTTCGGCGCCAAAACGTTTGAAAAGACTTTCGCCCAAATCGCCCAGCGTGGTGACCGTGCTGAGCACAAAGCCAAGTTCGAGTCCCTGCCAGATGCTCACCTGAAGCGGGCCAAATGTGGAATAAGCATAAGCAAAAAATGCGCCGTACAACGTTCCCGCCAATACGCCTGCCCAGTATCCTTCCCAGGATTTTTTCGGGCTGAGCCGGGGCGTCATTTTATGCTTTCCATATTTTGCGCCGACGGCGTATGCGCCCGAATCGGCCAGCCACACAATGGGCAGGGCAAACAAAACCCACCAGGCGCCATCGGGCAGAGTTCGCAGATCGAAGAGGTATGAACCGATCCATCCCAAATAAGCAAAGCCGCCCACTGTAATCAAAAAATCGAGCGCGGCCTGATCGCGGCCGCGCTCATAGGCAAAAAGATGAACGGTCATCGCCAATAAAATCAAAGCCGTGAAAATGGAAACGGCCCAGTCTGGCGCAAACGCCCGCCCGGCCAGAATCGCCAGCGTGCCGCCAATCGTAAGCGCAATGGACGGTTGATATTTCGCGGCGCGAAACATTTGAATATATTCCCAGGACGAAAAGCCAAGAAAAAATGCAATCACCAGAAGGTAAAGGATTCCCCCGAAAAGCACTGCAAGAACAACGGGCACGAGCAGGAGCAGAGCCGTGACGGTTCTTCTACCCATGAGCCTTGTTTGTCACCGCCTCGGAAACGCCTCCGTAGCGGCGATCCCGCTGGGCGAATGTTTCCACTGCGCGGCGGTATTCCTCCTTGTCGAAATCAGGCCAATAGGTCGGAGTGATATACCATTCCGAGTAGGCCGCCTGCCAGATCAGAAAGTTGCTGATACGCAATTCTCCCGATGTACGAATAATCAAATCCGGGTCAGGAACGCCGACTGTGTACATATACTGACTGACCAATTCATCTGTGACTTTATCGGGCTCAACGCCGTCTTTGATAATGCGCTGAATGGCCTGAACGATTTCATCGCGGCCGCCGTAATTCCACGCGATGTTCAGAATGAGGCGGTCGTTATTTTTGGTCAATTCCATGGCGTGCAAAACTTTTTCTTGAAGCCGGGGCGACAACTTTTCCAAACGCCCAATATGACGCAATTGCACGCCCTCGCCATGAAGTTCATCGAGTTCTTTATCAATGACATCCTCGAGGATGTGAAGCAAACCTTGAACTTCCTCGGGCGGCCTTCCCCAGTTTTCGGTGGAGAAGGCATAGATTGTGAGATATTTGATTCCAAACTCGACCGTCGCCCGGATCACACGCCGGAGATTCTCTGTCCCCGCCTTGTGCCCCGCCAAACGCGGCAAGCCGCGTGAAATCGCCCAGCGTCCGTTGCCGTCCATAATGATGGCAACATGGCGCGGGATCTTTTCAATGGGCAAAGCGAGAGGCTTATCGGGCATTATAAAAATCAACCAGACTAACAGGTCGTTAGTCTGACAAGTCCTGAGGATAATTCACGGAACGAATCGGACTGCAAGACATATGAGACTGTTTCACACTTCCATGATCTCCGCTTCTTTTTTCCTGCCAAGTTCGCCGACCTCCTCGATGAACCTGTCGGTCAGTTTTTGGAGTTCTTCCTCGCCGTCCTTCAAATCGTCTTCGGAGATCAATTTTTCTTTTTCAAATTCGCGCATGTCGTTGTGCGAATCGCGGCGGATGTTGCGGATGGCGACGCGCGCCTCCTCGAGCCGCGCGTGGACTTGTTTGACAAGCTCGCGGCGCCGTTCCTCCGTCAGCGGCGGAAGGTTCAAATGGATGACTTTGCCGTCCGAATTGGGAGTCAGCCCCAGGTCCGAGGCTTGAATCGCTTTTTCGATTTCCTTAAGCGTGGACGCGTCGAAAGGCTTGATCATCAATGAGCGC
>JBHORD010000098.1:0-35938 GCA_042408355.1 Anaerolineales bacterium | reverse complement strand
GCGCTGCTACGCGTCCAGCAAGGTGTGTTGAAGTTGGGATAGGGGGGCGGGGCTTCTCGTTTTCCCGCTTTGCAGAAGAACACTGCAAGCGGTCGGCGCGGTTGCGCCTAAAACCCTGTGCCGCCACGTGTGAAATAGCATGCTCGCATGGGCTCACTTCGTTCGCCCATTGTGGGAAGAGCACCCACACGAGGCGCTCAGTTCCTTCGCGCCTGCTCGCATCTTCACGTTGTAAAAAGCATCTCGCGTAGTGGAGTACAACAGGCGCGGTGTGTTAATCATCTAGGGTAAGTACCCTCTTTCGTGCCAGTGTCCCCACTCCATCAACCCTCGAGGCTTGCGCGCGTGCGGCTCTCCTCCTAAGCGCTTCGCAGTCGTCGCCCTTCGGGTGCATTCGTGGGGTACCCCGGCCGCTGCAAAAAATTTGCAGGTGGCCAAGTGCTCCCTCTCACTCCCACCGCCCAGTATGCCAGTGTCCCACCTCTCGCAAGTGGTGCGGCCACCTGAACGCAAATTTTAGCGGCCACCCCACGAATGCAAGCCGCCAAAGCTTTTCAGGCGTCCCAATCCTCGGACAGGGCCATAAAAAACGCCCACAGGCTTTCCTGTGGGCGTGCAATCGGGTTCTAGCAAAAGCGTTCTATGTTTCAGCGCATCGTCACGATCTGGCCGTCAGAGCGAAATTCTTCCCTTGCACTTGTGTGCCGCACGAGGAAGCGAATCACGGTATCTTGGTCGAGCTTCAAATCAGCCATTGCGCCGTTAATCACCTCATGCACCGTCAGGCATTGAAAGTCTGCCAGCTCGAGCGACCGCTTTAGCCAGGTACAAAATGCAATATCACGCACAAGCCCGAATCCGACAACGCCGGCAGCACGCTCAACAAACCAAATCGCAAAGGATCTCCGCCGCGGCATGTGTCGTCTCGCCATGCGCGGCGGAGGCAGTTTAATCAAGCCCTCACGGTCTGGCCAGAAGAACGGCAGCTGCATCTGCGTCATTTGCTTATCCGTGCTCTGCGAGGTCTTCTTCACGCGTCACATTGTAAACACCAGGCAATTCACTCCCTTTTACATCACGCTTCCACATCTCAAGTTGCACACGGTCAGCTGTATATTTTTGAAGCCAGGCATCTACCTTTTGTTCAGCAGCTTTTGCTCGCTTCAACACATCAGCGCGTTGTTCACGCGACCGCGGCACATCAAGATGAGTAGCAAAGTCAAACCACTCACGCTGTGCTTCGCGCATATCGCACACCAACGTAACGAACTCATCCAATGCATTCATCACTGACTCCTTCCCAATTCTTCGACACGATTCACGCCACGCTTGTTGACCATGATCACACCGGCTTTGATCAGCTCGCGCTTGCATTTCAGATATTGCTCACGCTTCACAATCTTATAGCCCATAGGCACAAGCTTCAACGCTTCCACATAGGCAACGCTGGCTTTGCCTTGCATCCGCACCACAGAATCACGACCGAGGAGATAAATATTCATGTTGATCAATCTCCCTTCGAGCAATCTTCAATCTTCAAGTAGCTCGACCTTGCATAGCCAACATGCTGCCCAAAAGTCACCAGCCACCAATCCGCATCAAGCTGATTGATCACTGTCACAACATCGCCGCTTTTTAGCCAGGTCTTCACTGGACCACTGGCCGCCGCAATGCTTCGCAAATTTTCTGCAGTGTCGGCAATCACACGCGCACACACATGCGGCGCCGGTGTTGATGTTAAGCTCGCCGTGGTGGCCACCGTTGCAGCTGCACCAGCATTTGTTAAGGTTGGCTCAGCGGTCGCAGAACCAGCAGGATCGATCACCGCCGGTGCTTCAACACTCAAGCATGCCAGAGTCACAAATGCCAACAGCAGCAAAATGGATATCCATTTTTTCATGCCTCACTCTCCACGCATAAAGCGCGCGACCTTCTGCTTGATCATCTCCTCGCGCGTTAATTGCGGTTCGAAAAACTTTTTACTCACCGGCCAGTTATGCTCGATGCGAAAGATCGCAGTCCCTATCCCCTGCCCTTCGGCTTTGGCCATCGCAACATGTGCGCTGATCAATTCCGGCGTCACATGTTCAAGCCGCGAGAGTTGCGACCGTTTCGGTTCACGTATGCCAGCCTCATCACAGGCTTTCAGGCAGAATCCGATTTTTGCGGATTCTGGCTCTTCTTCTTGTTCTTCTTCTTCCGTAGAAGAAAGTTGAGTTTTATAGCTAGAAGAAGAAGAAATTAACGCGGCAGAATCCGCTTTTTGCGGATTCTGGAATACGTGACCGAAGAAGGTTTCGCCACGCAGCAGCCAGGTCGTCCGGCCATGTTCGCCGGTCTGTTTGAAGAGCAAACCTTTCGCAGCCAGGCTTTTTACAGCTGGCCTGATTGCATCATCGCTCAACCCTGTCCACTCGCTCAACTCACCGATCGTCATTGCGTGACGAACCAGGAGGAACGCTAGAAAGATCATCGGTTGAGCTCCTCGCAAGCTTTGCAAAAATTGCACCATGTCTCTTTGCATCTATGCTCATCCTCTTCCATGTGACACCGCGGCCGTGACACCGCGGCGTCTTGTTGTTATCGTGACATGTCAGCGTCACACACCGCCAAGATCATCAGGATGATAATGCGGCAAACTCTGTTTCTTTTCGCTTTCGATAGGCTGCTTGTCGGTGTGCGCGGTTGCAGTAGAATCGCCGACCGTTTCGCCCGGGATCGATGCGCTTGCCACAATAGCCGCATTTGCGTTTGTTGTCGGTGACTGCCGGTTCAAAACATTTTGAAGCCATGGCCACCGAAACATAAAAGGCGCGTTGAACGCCGGTGCTTTCTTCGCAGATGCTTTTACATCTTGCGCGCTTGAGTCGATAACCATCGGCAAATAACCTTCACCGCTTACGCCCTGGCTCATGTTCAAATCACGCAGCACTTGATTAACCAGGTCCGCACGAATCACCGAACCCATTTGCGCAGCCGCTTGTTGCAATTGCTGTTCAGCCTGGCGCATTCCCTCGGATTGAATTTTCGCCTTCTCAACTCCAAGCGAAATATCAGCGCTCACTTGCGGCCCAGCTGCATGCCGTGCATACAGCAGCACCAGGTGCGCAACTGCCACACCGATGAACACGTAGGTAAGCGGCTTCAACATAACCGCGGCTTGCATCGTTCCACTCGAAATACCAACCTCAATGGACACTAAAGCGATTGTTCCCACCAAACCGATAAGAAAGCCAAAGCCCGCAAAGACATACTGCATCGTGCTTTCGCTTTGATAAACAAACACAACGAACCAGATCAACGCACTGGCATCAAAGAGCAAGAGTCCAATGGCTTGATCAAAAAGATCATCTGGAAAGATCAAGCCAAGCGCACGATAGCTCAGCGATGCTACAATCACAAAGACGCCGATCGCAAAGATCATCAACAGCGCCTTCCCAAAGAACGGCATTAACTTCGACATGTGGTAGGTCTCCTAATCTGCATTCAAAGGCTTGCCCGAAATGTAAGCCTTAACTTTGCCGGTCTGCTTATGCACCAACGCAAAATCATTCAGATCGACAGCCACTAGGTCATACGTGCTGTGCATCACATGCGCACCCCGCCGACCCAATTCCTGAAAGTGCTTGCGGCCATAACGTTTGAGCGTCATCAAGCCGCCGCGCCTTCCAGCCTCTGCCCTTACTTCGCTTATATTCTGCATGTTGTGGTAGGTCTCCTTTCTTGCTATAATTTTTGAAGTGCTGCTCTGCCTTGCAGCTCCGTGGTAGGTCCGGCAGGTAGAGCGGCACTCGTCGCAGCATGTGGTCACGCACATGCTCACATCACACAGGCCCGGGGGGCTTCCTGGCCTGCTAATGCCACGAGGTAAAAAATGGAACAAATCATTCATCACCTGTCCTTGCAGGTAGCCAACTTCCTCGCGTCGTTTCCTTATGCCGAAACGACGAAGGACACATATCACCGCGTGCTCATGCAATTGATCCTGCTTCCGTCGCTCAATCAATTGAGCGCTGCAGATCTTCTAAAGTTCATCTCGAAACCTGAATGGGGAAACTCACAACGCTATACCGCCCTTTGTGCATGTAAAAAATTTTTGCGATGGTCGTTCGGAGCGAATCATCCGGCATTGTCTGCCCAGATCAAACGCATTCCAACACCACCCAAGCCCAGGCTATCAGGTGATCAAATGTTGCAGTTGATATCATCCTTCGACATTTCATCACCAGCAGGCAAGCGCGACCTCGCCATTGCACTTGTAGCACTCGATTGCAATTTACGAGCATCTGAATTATGCAATCTCGAGCTTGAAAATGTGCATCTCGATCAATGCAAGTTATTCGCACTTGTCAAAGGCGGGCAGTGGGCTTGGAAAACTTTCTCACCTGCTACAGCCAAAGCGATTCAATCATGGCTCGAAGTACGCTCTCCCGCCCTGGGCGTTCACACACTCTTTATCTCATTCCAACATCAACACTTGGGAAAGCCACTCACGCGTGAAGGCTTGCAGATCATCATGCGCCGGTGGGGTAGGGCAGTCGGCTTCCACATCTCGCCGCACATGTTCCGGCGGTCCTACGCATCACTCTCAACCTTGAATGGCGCACCAAAGAACATTGTCAAGCTTGGCGGAGGTTGGAAATCCGACGAAGTTGTAAATCACTACATCGGCGACCTTGAACTCGAAGCAACCCGTCCATACTTGCCGGTCGCAAATCTCACAAAGTGATTGCACAACACGATGTTGTGGGTTCGAAACCCATCAGGCACCCAATGCGCCCTCCTTATGAGGGCGTATTTTTTGTTGTAGAACGTTAGGGTTGAAATGTGCGGTGAAGCAAAATATCAAGCAGTTTTGATGTATTACAGAATCGTTAAATTAACACAAGTGTTAGGAAATCGGCTTGCCATTTCATTTCGGTTGACTATAATAAATCGTAACTCCCTGAATGACCAGGGAAATCCTAAAGAAAGGAGAAAAATGGTTATGTTATTCGCCCCGAAAGAGAAAGGTCAAGGCCTGGTGGAATATGCGTTAATTCTTGTTTTGGTTGCCATTGTTGTTATCGCGGCTCTGATGATCCTCGGCCCGATTATCGGCAACACCTTCAGCACCATCAATAACAGCCTGACCGGCGTTTAGTTGTATTTTATGCTCTAGATGAGCGGGTGGGACTCTGTCAAGCCGACAGGGTCCCATTTTTTTTGCCAACGTTTTTGTCATTTTTCCTGTATAATCGTGTTGTAAAATCAGCGTAAATAAGGTAAGAGAGGAGAATTATATGCGCCGTGGCAGACTGATAACATTTTTGCTTCTTTTTTTGATAGTGGTCGTTGGGTTGGTTGTTGCTTTCTTCGCGCTGCGCACTCTGCTTCAGAGTCCAACCGCTCAACAACAAGCGCCTGCGAATGTTCAAATTTATATCGCCGGGCAGAATATTCCACAGGGCGGGCAGATCACTGATTCCGTGCTGAGCACCATGACTATCCCGCAGAATCAGTTGACCGCCAGCGAGTTCACTGTGGATCGAAAGGCTGAGTTGCTAAATAAAATTGCGAAATACCCGATTGATCAAGGTGTGCCAATCACCAGCGCCATGGTGACGGATGCTTCGCAGGCAGTGTCAATTGCCGGCCCGCAATGGGCCGCCCTGATTCCGCCGGGTATGATTGCGGTATCCATTCCCACTACGCGTCTGTCGCTGGCCGCTTATGGCATCAACGATGGAGCGCATGTGAATGTTAATGCGTGTTTCCTTTTTGTAGATGTTGACCCCACTTTCCAAAGCATTCTCCCCAACCATACCGCTACGCTGACCGGCACAGGCTTCCCCCAGAATCAGTTGCCTATTCTGTCTCTGGGTATCAATTCTGGCGGCGCGGCCACAGCCCAGGGACGTGTGGAACTTGACCCCTCGTTCCAACAGCCCTTTTATGTGGTTCCATCTGAGGCGCAAAGGCCCCGTCCCGTCTGCCAGACTATTTTGCAGGATGTGGTGGTCTTAAAGCTGGGCAACTTCCCTCTGAGCGCAACCCCTCAGGAAGCGCAGGCTCAACAGCAACAGCAGCAACCCGCGACTGCCGTGGCGCCAGACATCATCACCTTGATTGTCTCCCCACAGGATGCCAATACATTGTTTTACCTTGTGTACACCAGCACCCCGATTATGATGTCGTTGCGTAATCCCAATGATCAATCGCGTTCTGCCACGGAGGCGGCCACTCTTCAATTCCTGTTAAGTCAGTACAACATCCCGGTGCCGGCAAAATTGCCGTATGCTTCACAGCCGCGAATTGACACGTTGACAGCTCCAACCCTTCCAAACGATACGGTGACGGTTAAACCAACCAGCCCGTAGTAGAAGAAACGATATAAGTCTTATTTATTGATCATAGTACGCGTTAAGGAGATGTATGACTGCTGGCGGTAAAATCCGGGTTTTGATTGTAGATGATGTGGCTGAGACGCGCGAAAACGTGCGCAAGCTCTTGCAGTTCGAGCCGGATGTGGAGGTGGTAGGGGCGGCCCGATCAGGGAAAGAGGGGATTCAACTTGCTCAGGAGCTTGATCCGGATGTTGTTTTGATGGACATCAACATGCCTGACGTGGATGGCATTTCAGCAACGGAAATGATCCGGCAGAAGTCTCCGCAAATTCAGGTTGTCATTTTATCGGTACAAGGCGACCAAAATTATATGCGCCGCGCAATGCTGGCTGGCGCCCGCGACTTTCTGACGAAACCGCCGATGGGCGATGAACTGATATCGGCGGTTCGCCGCGCTGGCGAGATGTCACGCGTTGAACGCAGTAAAAGCGCTCAGGTTCGCGTTGCCCCACCTTTACCTGGAGCGCCAGCCGCCTTCGTGCCATCCAGTTTGGGATTATCAAGCGGTAAGATTATTACTGTTTACAGCCCAAAAGGCGGGACAGGTTGCACAACGCTTGCGGTTAATCTTGCCATTGCATTAAACAATGAGGATACGCGAGTCGTTCTGGTGGACGGCAATTTGCAATTTGGCGATATAACCGTCTTCTTAAACGAACAGGGAAAGAATACGATTCTTGACCTTGCGCCGCGCGTTGATGAGTTGGACCCGGACATTGTTGAAGATATCATGATCAAGCACGGACCGTCGGGAGTTCGGGTTTTGGGAGCGCCTCAACGGCCTGAACAAGCTGAAAAAGTTTCCGCGGATCAATTTTCCAAAGTCTTGAATTACCTCCGCCAGCTTTATGCTTATGTTGTTGTAGATACTGCGCCAATCCTGACCGACGTTACGCTGGCCGCGATTGATTCGAGCGACGTGATCGTTCTTGTAACGACGCAGGATATTCCCGCGATTAAGAATGCCCGATTGTTTCTTGATCTCTTGCAGACCATGGGGGTCGAGCGGGGACACATCGTGTTTGCAGTGAACAAATTCGATAAGCGTATTGGGATTACCCCCGATAAGATTGGCGAGAATCTGAAGCAAGAGGTGAAAGTGGTCATTCCCCTTGACGAGCGCGTGGTGGTCACCTCTGTAAACCGGGGTGTGCCGTTTATGCTGGACAACAAGGCGCAACCTGTCGCCAAAGGCGTGTTTGGCCTGGCGGAAGCAGTACGCGCTCAATTGGCCATTCTTGATTCAGATGAACTGCCTGCTAGTAAACGGTAAGGAGATAGGTAATGTCATTGCTTAAACGTATTGAACAGGGGCAGGGAGGTCCGGGGCAGCCGCCCGCACAGCCGCCTTCAAATTCAGGAAGCGGCTCAAATAACGGCGGAGGCGGAGACAGCTCTCGTCTGTCTTCCTTGCAGGCGCGGCGGGTTAATGCGCCGATTACTTCGCCTCAGGCGGGTTCATATTTTGATCTGAAAACACGCGTTCAAAACAAGCTCCTGGCTGAACTGGATCCATCTATGGATGTGACCCGGACGGATGAGGTTCGGCGGACTATCCAGGATTTGTTCGAACAGATCCTTGCGGAAGAAAACATCGTTCTTTCGCGGCCCGAACGCGCTCGTTTGTTTGAACAGATTGCCGCGGAAATCCTGGGCTTTGGCCCGCTTCAACCCCTGCTTGAGGATGACACCATCACTGAAATCATGGTCAACGGCGCAAAGAACATCTATATTGAACGCAAAGGCAAAATCCACCGTGTGCCGGTGACATTTGAAAACAACGATCACGTTCTGCGCATTATTGACCGCATCGTCGCCCCGCTGGGGCGGCGCATTGACGAAGCCAGCCCCTACGTTGATGCCCGTCTGCCTGACGGCTCGCGCGTCAACGCGGTGATTGCGCCCATCTCGCTGGTTGGACCGGTGCTTACAATCCGAAAATTCGCGCGCAATCCAATCACGGTTGAGCAGTTGATTCAATTTGGATCCATTACGCAGGAGGCTTTACAGTTCGTAAAAGCCTGTGTGGAAGCCCGCATCAATATCATTATCTCCGGTAGCACCGGCTCCGGTAAAACGACGCTTCTGAACGTGCTCTCCGGTTTCATTCCCGGCGATGAACGCATCATTACGATAGAAAACGCGGCAGAACTTCAGCTTCGCCAGGAACACGTGGTGACGTTGGAATCCCGCCCGCCGAATATAGAAGGACGCGGCGAAATTACAATTCGCGCCCTGGTGATTAATGCGCTGCGTATGCGCCCTGATCGAATTATTGTAGGCGAAATTCGCGATGAGGCGGCATTGGATATGCTTCAGGCCATGAATACGGGTCACGATGGCTCCATGACAACCCTGCACTCAAACAGCCCGCGCGATACGCTCTCACGTATTGAGACCATGGTGCTCATGGCAGGCATGGACCTTCCCTCGCGCGCCATCCGTGAGCAGATTTCATCCGCGATTGACCTGGTGATCCATCAGGAGCGCATGCGCGATGGAACCCGCAGAGTGGTCAATATCACGGAAGTGAGCGGCATGGAGGGAGATGTCATCACCATGACGGACATCTTCGTGTTCGAACAAACAGGGATAGAGAACGGTCAGATTATTGGCCGCCTGCGGCCGACCGGCCTGCGCCCCAAATTCATGGATAGGATCGAGGCGGCCGGCATTCACCTGCCTCCGTCTATTTTTGGTATTGGTGAGCGCCGCCGCTATTAGCAACTCGCCTTGCGCAGTAGCGCGAGATTTATCTCGCACTTTCAGGCGGCATGAACGCCGCGCTACAGGGAAAACTGCGTAACATCAGTTAGTAATACAATAGAAAAGGAAGACGGAAGTATGTCTTTGTCCATGATAATCATCGTTGGTGGGATCATCCTGATCGTGCTCTTGATCATCGGGGTGATCGTTTCTTCGTCCAGCGAACGGACGCTTGTGGAACAGCGCCTGGGTCAATATCTCGGCGAAGAGGCTGTGACAACGAATGAGCGGGAGGCGCAACGGAGCGTGCTGACCGATTGGGTTTCCACGCGTGTGGAGCGCACTTCCTTCGGCGATCAGATCAAGCGCGATCTGGCGCGCGCCGATTTGAAATTCAAAGTCGGCGAATACTTTGCTTTGATCTTCTTCTCTGTGGTTATCCTTGGCGGATTTGCGTGGTTGATCGGCGGGCGCAACATCATTTCGTTCATCATTGGAGCTGTTTTTGGGTTTTTCCTGCCGGGCATGTACGTTCGCCAGCAGCAATCGCGCCGCTTAAATCGATTCAACGATCAGCTTGCCGATATGCTCAACTTGATGGTCAATGGCTTGCGCGCCGGTTATTCGACGATGCAGGCTATGGAAGCCGTCAGCAAGGAACTGCCTTCTCCGATTTCCGATGAATTCCGGCGCGTGGTGCAGGAGATGCAAATTGGCATTCCCATGGAGACTGCGCTGGCGAATCTCCACCGCCGCATTCCAAGCGACGACCTTGATTTCGTTATCACGGCCATTAACGTCCAACGCGAGGTGGGTGGAAATTTGTCCGAAATTTTGGACACGATCTCCTTCACGATTCGCGAGCGCGTCAAAATTAAAGGCGAGATTCGCGTTCTGACTTCACAGGTCCGCGCTTCAGGAACCCTGCTGGCGCTCATACCGATTTTCCTTACTCTGGTCCTGTGGTTCCTGAATCCCAAATACCTTATGTCTTTTCTGGATGGCGGCATGTTGTGCGCAGTAGGCGCCGGTGTAACAGTCGCTATTTTGATCGGTCTCGGTTACTTCATCATGATGCGCATTGCCGACATTGAGGTGTAGCATGAACATCCTTATCATTGCCATCGTGGGGATTGTGATCATCATCGGCGCCGCGCTTTTGATTGTGGCCGGCTTGCGAACTTCGCAAATTACACAAGAGGAAGACCCGTTGATGGCGCGCCTGGCTGAGGCGACTCAACGCGGCGATGTGGTTTCCTCCCTTGAGCAGATCGAATTGCAACAACCGTTCAGCCAGCGCGTCGTGCTTCCGCTCCTGCGGCGCATCGGCGAACTTTCCACGCGTTTTACGCCCCAGAAAGTTCTCGAAGATACCAATAAGAAGCTGGAATTGGCCGGCAACCCCGGCCGCATTGACGCCTCCACATTTTTGGCCTCGCGCTTCATCGTCGCGGCTGTCTTCGGCGGCCTGCTTTTGATGGTCGGCATATTGGCTAAGAGCTGGTCTTTTGGCCGCATCGCGTTGGTTGTCGGCGCTTTTACCCTGCTTGGCTTTTTCTTTCCACAACTATGGCTTCAGGGCCGCATCAACGCGCGCCAAAAAGAGATTCGTAAAGCCATGCCAGACGCCCTGGACCTGTTGACGATTTGCGTGGAAGCGGGCTTGGGCTTTGAAGCGGCCATGTCGAAAGTCAGCGAAAAATGGCAGAATGAACTTTCGATTGCGTTTTTACGCGCCATCCGCGAGGTTCAACTGGGAAAGCCGCGGCGCGACGCATTGCGTGATATGGCTGAGCGAATTGGCATTCCTGAGATGACCAGTTTTGTCGCGGCGGTGATTCAAAGCGAAATCCTGGGTGTGAGTTTGGCAAAGGTCCTCCGCATTCAATCGGACCAGATGCGCGTCAAGCGCCGCCAGCGCGCCGAAGAGGAGGCGCATCAAGCGCCGATCAAGATGATTGTTCCTCTGGCGCTGTTGATTTTCCCCTCCATCTTCATCATCCTTTTGGGCCCGGCTGGCATTCAAATTTCCAAGACGCTCGGCGCATTGCGTTGATATTCGATGGCGGGGGCTTTTCTGTGGCCGGATTCCCGATCACGTATTCTTTATATCGGTCCGTTTGGGCCGGGCTGGATTTGCTTTTTCCGCCGAGGTGCGGCGGATGCGGCAAAGCCGGTTCGCGCTGGTGCGACGATTGCCGGCGCAGCGTTGTTCATCTCCAGGAACCGCTCTGCGAAATTTGCGGAATCCCGGTTGATGCGCCGGGTCCGTGCGCGGACTGTCAGCGGGCGCGGCCTCGATTTCGCGCACTCCGCTCCTGGTCCGTATTTGACGCGCCGGTGCGCAATGCGCTTCATCGTCTCAAGTATCGCCGCGATCTTGGCCTGGGCGACGCGCTGGCCGCGCCCTTGTCCGGCTTCGTCGCCGCGTTGAACTGGCCGATTGATCTTATCGTGCCTGTCCCGCTGGGGCAAAAACGTTTGCAGGAGCGGGGTTATAATCAGGTTGCGTTGATTGCGCGTCCGCTGGCAATGGCGATGAAGATTGATTTTGAGACCGACGCGCTCATCCGGGTTCGCGAAACCCGCTCTCAAGTCGGGCTGACAAAACTGGAACGCCGCGAGAATGTTCGCGAGGCCTTCCAGGCAAAACCAAAGCGAGTCATCAATCGTACAGTATTATTGATGGATGATGTTGCTACTACCGGTTCCACCCTTTCGTCCTGCGCCGAGGCGTTGTATGCCGCCGGGGCGCGGGACGTTTTTGCTTTGACGGTGTCTCGCGCGCTGGCTCGTCATGGTTTTATCAGCGCGTGAGTTGTTTGGTCTGCACCCACAATACTTTACAAGGAGGCCCTATGGCAACCAAAGTGGACGTTCAGGCCCGTAACATCCGATTGACAGATCGCATCAAGAAGCATGTGGAAGAAAGGGCCGGGAAGCTTGACCATTATCTTCCAGTCATCGAAGAGGCGTTCATTGAGTTGACGCATCACAAATCAGCGCGCAACGCCAACGATAGAAATGTGGCCCAGATTACGGCGCGAGGCAAGGGCCTGCTCCTGCGAACGGAGGAGCGCGCCGACGAAATCCTTGCCGCCTTCGATAGCGCGCTGGAAAAGCTGCAACGCCAAATGGAACGTTACAAAGGCAAGCATTATCATGGCCGCGGCGACGGCCGTTCCGCGGCGGAAGCGGTCGAAGAGGAAGCCCCGGCAGATGAGACAGGCGAATTGCCGCCGTTGATCGTAAAGCGCAAACAGTTTCGCATCCTGCCCATGAACGAACTGGAGGCGCTCGAGCAAATGAACCTGCTCGGCCACGACAATTTCTTTATCTTTTACAATGCCGAGACCGGCAAGATCAACGTGCTGTATCGCCGCCGCGACGGCTCTTATGGGCTGATTGAGCCTGAGATCGGATAAAAATTCGATTGAACGTCAAGTCATTTCTGCTGGCCCGGCGAATTGTCGGGCCAGCCGTGTCGGAGAATAAATGGAAAATTTGGATTTTGATGATGAAGTCTCGGATGTCAGTTTGACTCAGAGCGGTGTGGATTTACCCGCATCTGAAGACGCTGTCTTGCAATTGCTGCGGGCATTGGGCGAAAGACCCGAACGCGAAGGTCTCAAGAATACGCCCCGGCGCGTGGCGCGCATGTATACGGAGCTGTTGAGCGGTTATTATGCCGACCCGGAGAAGATCGTCAATGGGGCGCTGTTCAATATTACGTATGATGAAATGGTGATCGTCCGCGACATCGAGTTTTACAGTCTGTGCGAACATCACTTGCTTCCGTTTTTGGGAAGGGCTCATGTAGCATACATTCCGCGTGGAAAGGTGATCGGGCTTTCAAAGATCCCGCGCATCGTGGATATGTACGCGCGCCGCCTGCAGGTCCAGGAACGGATGACGCGCCAAATCGCGGACCTGCTCCAAAAACTGCTTGAACCGCAGGGCGTGGCGGTTGTGGTCGAGGGATTACACCTTTGTTCGATGATGCGCGGCGTGAAAAAGCACGACGCGCGTATGACAACTTCTGCGATGCACGGCGCATTCCGCAACAACCCGGCGACGCGGCAGGAATTTCTGGATAATATCAGCCGCGGCGCCGGTCCGCTTCAGATTTAGCGGAGAAGACATTTCTAAACGCAAGGTACACGCCGGCCGCGAAGGAAGCCTGTAATGTCGAATTTTATATTTTGTCTTTGTTCGTCCTGGGTCCTTCGCGTTTAAGATCTGCCCCTGCCGGCTTCAAGATTTCAGGACGTTTTACCATCCAGGTTTCGGAACGCATCTCTTCCGCGACCTGGATTATTTTTTTGCGCGCGATGGGATGAATAATATCCGGCGCCAGTTCCGCCAGCGGCACGATGACGAACGGGTACTCCCATTTTTCCAGATTGACCGGCTCCTCGTTCACAAGTATCAAATCGAGATCAATCGTGCGCGGCGCATTTTTATCCGGCGTTCGCCGTCTTCCCAGCGCGGCTTCGATTGGCCGAATCAATTTTTCCTTCAAGTCGCCGCGGGACAATGGCGTTTCCAGCCAGACGCATGCGTTCAAATAATCCGGCTGACCCGCTGCGCCGACCGCGTGAGATTCCCACGCGCTTGAAACCGCCCGAACGATTCCAAAGCCTTTTAACAGCTCAACGGCTTTTGGCAGATTGGTTTCCGGCTGGATATTGGAGCCGATGCTCAAATACACCCGAAGCAAATCAATCCTCGCCGCAGGCAGTCTGTGTGTCAGGCGCCGCGTCTGCGTTCGACTTCCACGCCGACCGATTCGGCGAATCGCACGGCCCCCGGTTTTTCGACGCGAACGATGACCTTCTCGACGCCTTTCTCCTGCAAACAAATTCCGGCAAGATCATTCGCCAGCGCTTCCACAGTCAGCCGTTTGGCAGTTTCGGCGTGAGCCTGCGCCTTCTTTGCCAGCGTCCGATAATTGACGCAATCTTCGATGCTGTCCGTTTCCGCGGCGCGGCGCGTATCGGTGAAGACCGTGATGTTGATGCGGATCTCCTGCGGCTTTTCGCGCTCCCAATCGTTGATGCCGATGATGCCGCGCGCGACCAAATCCTTGATGATGACTTTGTCCATCGTTCCTCCTAGACGAGATGGCGGCCGCCGTCTAAATGGATGATCTCGCCGGTGATATAGCCTGGTCCCGTCAATAAAAAGATCAGCGCCTCTTCAAGTTCTTTTTTTTCGCTCCAGCGTTGTGCGGGGATGCTGTTCAAAAAATCTTCGCTCACAGGTTGATCCGATGGCGGCAGGACCGCGCCCAGCGCCAGACCGTTGACCGAAATATTCGGAGCGAGCGCGACCGCCAGCGATTTTGTCAGCGCGGCCAGCGCGGCTTTGCTGACCGTGTAAGGAAAATGATCTGCGCCCGGCCTCAATGCGCGCCAATCGAGAATGTTGATGATGCGGCCATGACCCGTTCCGATTTGCCTGGCAAACGCCTGACTCAAAAGAAACGGCGCGGTCAGGTTGATTGCCAGATGTCGTTCCCAATCTGATACCTTGGTTTCCTGGATCGTCAGCGGTTGAAAAATGGCGGCGCTGTTGACCAACGCGTACAGCCTGCCGATTTGGTTTGCTTGCGAAATCAGGGCGGCGGCCTCGTCGGCGCGGCTCAAATCAGATCGAACGGTCCACGCCTTTCGTCCGAGGGATGCGATTTCTTCTCTCGTTTTGTCCGCCTCGGATTTTGAATTTCCGTAATGGATGATCACATCCGCCCCCGCGCGCGCGGAAGCCAATGCCAGTATCCTTCCGACACGGCGCGCCGCGCCCGTAACCAGTATCAATTTTCCATGAAGGGCGTCGTTTGTCTGCATGACTTGAAAATTTTATCATCACTCGTCAAACCGCACGGCTTCTAAAAACCGACCAGAATTGTCCAATTCTTGACGCGTGTTTTGGGAAGTGATAATATCTTTTGGCATCGAGGCAATATCATCGCATAAAATCTTCTGAAGAGAGGTGTAAATTATGACCAAAGCTCAATCTTCACCAATCTACACGGGTGATATCGCCGAACAGCATCTTGATCCGAACCGGGAATATACGGCTCAGACTCAAGAGATCAATTTCACCGATGAACAACATGCAATTTGGGCCGACCTGTTTGCGGGAATTCATCAGCCTTATTTGCTTGAACATATTTGCAAAGAATACAAGCACGGCTTGACGCTTCTGCAGCTCGATCCGTTTCACATCCCGACCGTGGCGCATCTCAATGAACACATCACGCCGCGCACCGGATGGCGCATCGAGCGGACGGCGGTGCGCTACACACTTGCCGACGATTGGTACAGGAAATTCGCCCAGCGCGTTTTTCTGATCACCGATTATTTGCGCACGCGCGATCAAATGGAGTTCACGCCCGAGCCGGATATGTTCCATGATATTTTCGGGCATCTTCCCTATTTGACTCAGGAATTTTATGCGCGCATCGAAGACAAATTTGCGCCCGCGTACATGAAGGCGACGCCGGACGAGAAAGAAGTCATCAAACGCCTGGCGTGGTACAGCACCGAGTTCGGATTGGTGATCGAAGATAACCGCCTGAAAGTTTTCGGCGCCGGGACGATCTCGGGCCGCGCCGAACTCACGAACACGATCATGGAATTCTACCGGCTGGGGCGCGATGGCGTGATTGATTACACAGGCGATGTCTTTGAACAAATTCAGGAAAATTTCCTGAAACACAAGGACGATATTCGCCGCATCATCGAAGGCGTGAACAACCTGCACAGGCAGGGACAGATGTCCTCGCAGGAAAATGGCTGGAACGTTGTGCGCGCCTTGTACGAGAAACTGGGCATCTCCCGCGATAAATATTTTGGCGGCGAGGTGATCATCGCGCCGTTCGATATCGAGACGATTGCCCTGATCCCCAAAACGGTCTACGCGTTCAACCCGATGTTCTTCGTCTGCGAGTCGTTCGAGCAGATGGATGCCCTGCTCGATTCGTACTTGAAGCCGATTGCGATGAGAAATGAAAAGGATTAGCCGCGAATCCAGCCAGTTTTAGAAATGAGGATAAAACAAATTCCCGCCCTCATCGGGTCGGGAATTTTCGCGCCAATATGGGGCAAGCGTTGCTTATCCTTTGGATGATTTTCGTTTTAAGGTTGCAGATTTTGTTGTGCTTGGCGTTGTCTTCTTGACAGTTGTTGACGCTTTACGTTTCGCTCCTTTTTGAGGTCCGGCTTCGACCGCCGCAACAACTTGTTCAGAAGCGACTGTCATCGGGGCCGGGCGCGGCTTCAATAATTCCAAAGCGACGAGCGAGACTGCCAATATCAGCCACGCGATGACTTGCGCCGAGCGGATTCCGCCGAGGATGAGCGTGCTGTCGCCGCGAAAGCCTTCAATGACGAGCCGGCTGGCGGACGTCAGCGCGGCGAAGAGCAGGAAATCGGCGCCGGGTTTGGAATCCGCTTTTTTGAACCAGATCACGCCGAAGGTCAGGAGCGAAGCGATGATCTCGTAGATTTGAGTCGGCTGTCGGGTTGCGCCCCATAGATAGATTCCCCACGGCGCGGCGGTTTCGCGTCCAAATGCCGCGCCCGAAGCGAGATGCGAGAATCCGATGCCGATCGCAAGCAGAGCGAAGAACGGCGTCAGCGCATCCAGCGCCGGCCAGAATAACATGCCTTTACGTTGACCGTAAACGAATCCGGCGATCAACGCGGCGGCCAATGCGCCCCAGTTGTCAAAGGCGGACGTGTTGAGAGAAATCAAACTGAGCGGACTTTGAGCGAACGCGGATAAATGTTCGAGCGCGTAAAAGATGCGGCCGCCCAGCAGATATGCCAGGATGCCATAAAAAATCAGATTGTTCAGAAGTGATTTGTCGGTGTGAGAACGCGCCGCGCGTTTTTCGGCGAGCGACATGCCGATCCATGCGGCGGCGACGAGAAGGATCAAATCACGGGGCGGGGCGAAGAGGTTGCGGAACAAGTCAAGTATCATGGTTTATAGGTGTTTGAAGGTTTGAAGGTTTGAAGGTTCGAAGGTTTGAAGGTTCGAAGGTTTGAAGGTTTGAAGGTTCGAAGGTTTGAAGGTTTGAAGGTTTGAAATTCCTGACTTTGAGGAAAAGCCATGCCTCGCAATGACGTCAATTTGCAGGGCTTTTCAGGATTGCCTCGATATCGGTTTGAAGCAGGGCGTCGGACATCGGTCCGCCGATGACCACGTCCGCAATCGTTCCGTCGCGGTTGATGAAGAAGCTGGACGGCAATGAGCGCAGATTGTATTTATTGCCCAGCTCGCCCGTTTCGTCGAGCAGAATGGGGAAGGTGAGTCCGTATTGCGTGACGAAGGGGACGATATCCAGCGGGTTGTCCTGCGCGGTGGCGTTGACGCCCAATACAACCAATCCCTGACTTTGATATTGCTGATAAAACTTCTGGATGCCGGGCATCTCGGCGCGGCAGGGCGGACACCACGTAGCCCAAATATTGACCAGCACCGCTTTGCCTTTGAGCTGAGAGAGCGTGTACGTTTGACCGGTCGGCGTCTTCAATGTAAAGTCCGGCGCAAGGAAGCCTTTTTGCGGCGCGGGGATGCGTCCCGCGGTGGACGCGCCGGTTTTGTCGGCGCTGGCGAAGATCCATGCCAGACCCGCCAGAAGAATGAACCCGTAAAGAATGCGTCGGTAGATTGGTTGCATTACTGTCCTTTTTGCTCTATACTCATATTGTTCATTGAACTTGCCCATATCTTACTATGCTTTTTGCAAATTCGGTTTTCGTTGGCGTTGAGGTGGCTTCCAATCACAAGGCATTGACGTATGCCGCGCTGGATCGCGAGTTGAATCTCGTCGCGCTGGCGGACGCGGAACTGGACGATGCCGCCGCTTTTCTCGCCGGACAAGATTCCGTGACGGTCGCGGTCAACGCGCCGTCGCAAGTCAATCATGGGATTATCAAAAAAGATTCAAGCAAACAAAGCCTGACGCCGCGCCAGACGCATGATTTTGATATGCGCGCCGCGGAATATGAATTGCGCACCCGCGGCATCGCCGTCCGCAAGACGGAGGCGAAGGAATCGCTGTGCCCGGCCTGGGTCAGGACCGGCTTCGCCTTGTATAAAAAATTATCGAAGCAGGGATTCAAGCCGTATCCCGAATCAGACGCGCCGCATCGCTGGCTGGAGACGAATCCGCACGCCTGCTTCTGCGTTCTGCTTGACAGAGTCCCGCTTCCCGCGCGGACTTTGGAGGGGCGCCTCCAGCGCGGGCTGATCCTGCACGAACGCGGACTCCACATCAGCGACCCGATGATTTTCTTTGAAGAGATCACGCGACGCCGCTTGTTGAACGGACATCTGCCGATGGAATTGGTGCACAAGCCCGCGCAATTGGACGCGCTGGCGGCGGCGTACACGGCCTGGCTTGCAACCGAGAAGCCTGCGGATGTGATGCACGTGGGTCACAAGCAGGAGGGATTGATTACTTTGCCCGTGAACGCGCTGAAGGAAAAGTATTAAGCGATGTTACGCAGTTTTCCCATGGCGCGCCATTCATGCCGCTTGAAAATGCGAGAGGAATCTCACGCGACGGCGTAAGGCGAGGAATTAAGTCTGTACCGGGCGCACTCTATTTTTCAAGTTCTTCCTTCACCAGTTTTGCCATTTCCTCCGGCAAGCTGGATAGATCGGGCCGCTTTACGCCGCTCATGAATTGCTGGAGGGCTTTGCCGAGGGCTTGGTATTCCGGCGGCGCTTCGGGGTCAACCGCCATCTTGGAGACGGACTCAAAATATTTTTGCGCCTCGGGGCTTTTAGCGCGCACCGCCTGAACCAAACCTTGAATGAAACCCTTGATCTGTTCGCTTTCTTCTTTAGGTTCCGCTTGATTTTGCCCGCTTTGCATTTGCCCTGCCAACTTTTCCCAGCCCTCCAAGCCTTCCGGCAAGCCAAGTTGTGGCGCAAGTTTTGATAATGCTTGCAAGGCCTGATATTCATTGATTTGTTTGGCAATCCCATAAACTGTTACCCAGGCGCTGACCGCTTCCTGCACCTGCTTGTTTTGCATATAAATGTGCCCCATATTGAACAATGTGGCGCATAGCCCCGCTTTGTCGCCGATTTGTTGACGGATGGCCAGCGATTGTTTGAGGAAAGGCATGGCTTCTTTAAAACTGCCAAGATGTATAAGCAGTTTTCCTGTCTGTCCCAAGGCTTGGGCGCGGGTCTGCAAATCCTGTGAATTGAGAATAGGCGGCAGCCATTCGTTCAACAGCGTGGCATAAAGACCTCGCATGGTCAAGTGTCCAACGATATGGTCCAGCGTCAGGCGGTCGGCTTCATCGTGGCGTCCCGCGCGGCGCAAGGCTCCAACGGTCAATATGGCTTGCGGCAAGGTGCGGCGTTCGTTGGCGAGCAAGTACAGTTGATACTCTGCCGCCGTGTTCAGCCAGGCGGGGTTTTCATCCACCAGTTTTTGCTCCGCCATCCAGTCCGTCACCAGGGGGGGACACTGGTATTGCATCGCATCCCAGCCCGGCTCATATTGCGCTTCGATCAAAGAGACCGCCAGCAGTCGTTCCAAAAGCGATTCGGGGTTGGGTAAATCCAGGCCAAGCTTGATGATGCCTTCCGCTGGAACCGGCTCGTGAAAAGCGGGCAGGCGCTGCAAAAGCTTCTTTGCATTTTCCGGCAATCGTTTATAAATTTCCTCGATTGCCATGTTCTCCTGAAGCTTGCCCTTTGTTTTCGCCAATAATTCCAAAAATGCGGCTTCGTCTTCGGCGCGTTCCATTCCACTTACGGCGGCGGCAAAGAGCTCCAGGCCGCGGCTGTTGCCGCCCAGCACATCGTAAACGCGGCGCAAACGCTCCCTGTTTTCAAGAAATGAAATGGGCAGTTGTTTTCTCGATGCCAATCCCTGCGCCATTTGCAGGAAGTCGCCGTAATTGGCTTGGCTGAGCGCCAGATGCTCGCCCGCCCAATCCGGCAACTGCCAGCGCGAGGTTGCCAAAAGGATCAAGCCTTGTGTTTCTTTCGCGGCCCGCATCCATGCGGCGACCAATGGGTTTTTGAGAACCTGCGTGTCTTCATCCTGTAACGTTTCGAGATTATCCAGAAAGAGAATCACGCGCCCGTTGAACTGTTCCATCAACAAGCCGAGCATGAACGCGGCGCGTTCCTTATCGTTCTCGAAACGCGGCTTGAAATAATCGTATTTCTTTGCATTGGCTTCCTCGAGCGAGAGTTCCATCTCGAACTCAAACTGACGCCACGGGTTTTCGGGTCTGGCGCTCCACGCAAAGATGCGGTAGTTGTGAGCTTGCATATCCAATGCCAGTTTGCCAGCCAGCGAAGTCTTACCCTGCCCGCCGGGTCCGGTGATGAGCAAGTGATGGGTCTTTCCGTTGAGCAAATCGCGCTTGTATTTGCGAAGCTCGTCGCGCCGTCCAACAAAGCGCGCCGGCAAGGTCACGGTGCGAAGGGATTGCTTGAAGATGTGCGCTTCGATCTCTTTGGGTTGAAAGTCCCAGTCAATCAGCGCCTTCTGCGGATCCGGTGATAGGAGCATGGGCAGGGGCCATTGTCCCAGACTGATTTCCGCCGCGGCGCTTGCGCTTGCTTCGACGCGAGAAACATTCAAATATTCATGAAGCGGAGTTTGGATGGCAATGCGCGCCGACTGCAAGGCAAAATCAATCGGTTCGTGACGCGCCAATTCATCGCACAGCGCACGGGCGAACTGAATACCCGCCTGATCCAATACGGATTCACGCATCCCAATCACGTGTGGAATTCCCTGCGCGCTGATCCGCTGGGTCAGGCCGTTGGTCAGCGCGTCCGAGGCGGCTTTGCCGCTTTCACATGCCGACAACACCACCGCCTGCACACCTGTGCCGACCAACGCTTTGGCAATTTCATCTTCCCTGACCGGGTCGCTGCTTCCTGAATCGTTCTCAAATATAAAGACGCCAAACGGCTTTTGGCCTGTGTGTGGCGCATGATGGAAACTTCCATGCCCGCTTAGGAAGAGAACATGCGGCTGGAAGTTTTTGAGCATTTCCTTCAACGTGGAAAAGCGGCCATCATCGGGCATTTCCAACTGTATATCGCCTTTGGAAATCCACGGCATGAGCGCTTCCTGCACCTGCGCTTGTTCTTCTTCCACGTTCAAGCGGCTCTTTTCAGGATCAATATCCTTCGGCAATGACGTGAACAACAAAACCCGCAAGGGACCCTTATCGAGTTTTACAGAGCCACTCTGCGGAGGCTTCATCCTCCGGCTTAGTGTAAAGGCGGGATGTTTACCAATGAAACCAAGCGTCGGATGAAAAAGTGTTTCCCACGGCAATGCCTGCACCTCTGCCGCCTCGCTCTCGATGATGATTGGAAGGATTGCTGCGCCTGCCGCTTGATGCGCGGCGTCGAAACCATTTTGGATGTTGTGCGGCAACGCATTCCATAATGCGCTGCCCATGCTCCGCAAGTCGGCGTCGGTCACGAGCTGGCTGTCTGCATATTGGGAACTCAGCTTGGAACTTGCGTGTTTCAATTCGGGCTGTCGGTGAACAAGGTCAGCGTCTGGCTGAATGATGAACGGCGTTGGAAAGATGTGGCGCGGCATGAACGATTCCCTTTCAAGACTTCCGAAGCGCCAAAGATCGGCGAGACTTCGGAAGTCTGATTGACCGGCTATTCCGGCTTTTGCGTAGGTAGAACCTCGGGAAGTTGCAATTCTTCGCCGAAGTCTGACTCCTCGTTTTCCATCGGTATCACGCTTAAGTTGCGCATTACTATCTTTGGCTCTTTGCGATAGGGTTTCAAATCTACAACCCCATCGGCATTGCAGTAAGGACAGGCAACGGTGAGAATTTGTTCTTTAGTGATTTCACGCAACAATGTATATTTTCTGTTGCAATTCCAGCATCGAAAAGTGAATCGTTTTCTCATGGCAGTTTTCCCAATACAACGAATATGGCGCTGAAGATGCCAGCAAAGAACAAAAGGCTGGAGACGATCACCAGCCTGCGCTTATACTGCGCGGACTTTTCAAAGAAATCTTCGATGCCCAGCGCCTCCGACATTTTCTGCGGGTCTTGTTTCAGGATGGACGGATCCACCACCCACTTTTTGGGGATCATTGCAATCAAAGTAAGCAGCAGGGCAACCAGCCAGCATCCTACCGTAATAATGAACGCGGCATTGATAATGATGATGGTTTTATCGCCTCCAACTAATTTCACCACCGTCGCAAACAATCCCGGAATGGCAAGTTCGAGGGTAAACAATTGTTTGCTCAGCTCGTCCACCAGACCGCTTTGGGCAACAATGCTTTCGGAAAACTTTTCGCGCATCAGTTTCTCGTGTTCATTAAATGGCCGGGTAGGGATTGTTTCTTTTTTCATACAACCGCTCCTGTTGTTTCCTGTGCTATACGAGTTCAAACATGACGTATTGTAGGACTTTACGCCAGAAGCGCAAGGGATGAAAATGATTCTGTCATCTTATTTCATTTCTTTCCCTGCATCCGGTAAGACCTCAACCAGCATTTCTTCGATCTTGCCCATGCGCTGGAGCATATCTTTCGCTTCGGCGGCGAGGTTGAGGCGGCAATTCAACCCGCTTTCCGCCGTTTAATTCTCCAGACTTGCGTATAGTTATAGAGCGCTTCGCGCAACCAGACACCCGCCATCCGAATTTTATAAGTTTGCGAAAAAGCCTCTTGGATGCTGCGGGGTGTCAGTTTGCCGGTTTTTCCCAAATAGGAGTTTTGGGCTATTACAAATGTAACTAAATTGTTGTATCTTCGTCTTAATAGTATGTTAACAGTTTTGTAAGGTTTGCTAACAATATTGTAATTTTCCATCGTATCGCAACTCAGGGTCCTTTTCGCTTCGTTGGCACTAACATTGAGAGGAAGACAGCATGGAAACAGAAATTGAGCAAGGGGTTTTCGCCGTTAGAAAAATGGCGCCAGCAGTCTCGATTGTGATCCCCACGCGAAATGAAGCTGGAAACATCGAGGTTTTGCTTTCCCGCATCGAGCAGGCAACGCGGAATATCCCCATTGAAGTCATTTTTGTAGACGACTCAACGGACGATACGCCCCAGGTAATCCAGGAGCTCCAGGACCGATTTTCTTTCGCGGTTGGCCTGATTGCGCGCCCGGCGGAGCGCCGCGGGAACGGTCTGGCTGGGGCGGTGGTCGAAGGCTTTCGCATGGCGCGGGCGCCGTTGGCCTGTGTCATGGATAGTGATCTTCAGCATCCGCCGGAGTTGATTCCGCAATTGTTGAAGAAAATCGAAGAGACCGGCGCGGATGTTGTCGTGGGAAGCCGGCTGGCCCGCGGCGGCGATGCGAGCAGTTTGGGTTTCCGGCGCAAACTGGTTTCGTATGCCTTTGCCACGCTGGCGCGTCTCACTTTCCCGATGCGGCTTGGCCGGGTCAGCGATCCGTTGAGCGGACTTTTTATTCTCCGCCTGGAAAAGATTGATCTTGATAAACTGCGCCCGGACGGATTCAAAATCCTTTTGGAGATCCTCACGCGTTTCCCGGCCTTGTCGGTTTCCGAAATCCCGATCCGCTTCGACCCCCGCCATGCGGGCGAGAGCAAAGCGTCGCCCCGCGAAGTCTTTCGGTTTTTGCGATTGCTGGTTCGATTGCGGCTCACTGGCGACCAGCATTTCCTTCAATTCATAGCCGTTGGGGCCTCCGGCATTGTTGTCAATTCTCTGGCCCTCGCCTTCTTTACAGAATGGATGCATATTTACTACCTGATCTCCGCCGTGCTGGCCAGCATCGTATCTTCAAGCTGGAACTTTGCCTTCATTGAGTACTGGGTATATCGGGATCGTCAACAGCGCCGGGGGATGCTCGGGCGTCTGGCCGCCTTTTTTGCGCTCAATAATGGGGCCCTTATTTTGCGGGGTCCGATGATCTACCTGCTGACTTCCGTGTTGGGCGTGTATTACATCCTTTCAAATTTGCTGTCGCTGATCCTGTTGGTTGTTCTGCGCTTTCTCTTTTCGGATCAGTTGATATGGGGCAGGGGAAAGATGAAGACGAAACAATTTGCTTATGATATTCATGGCATTCTGACGGTGGTTTCAGACGCCGTCCTGCCTGAACTGGAATCGTTCCGCACGCAGACGCAAATCGCTCAACCTTCCATCAGAGTGCATCTTGGTAAATCGCCTCTTCACGGTCATCCGTTTACGGCCGCGCCCCGCGAAAATGTCCGCCGCATTTTCTACGATGAAGGGTTCGGAAACTTTGGTTTCAAAGCCGATATTGAAATCGGCGACTTTGTCGAAGTCTGGGCTTCTCCATTCCTTAAATGGTCGCCGCATGTGCTGTACACGAATTTGGTGGAACCCATTTTGCGGTGGACCTTTGTCAAAAAAGGTTATGCTTTGGTTCACGGCGCATGCCTCGATTTTGGCGGGCGTTCTTATCTGATCACGGCGCGGACCGATACCGGTAAAACGACCTCGATCCTGAAGGTGTTGAGCCGCCAGCGCCGCGCCGCCGACCTCGGCGCTTTTCTATCCGACGATTTGACTCTTGTATCCGCTTCCGGTGAAGTGCTGCCGTATCCCAAGCCGCTGACCATCAGTCACCATACGGTCAAAGCAATCAACGCCAAATATCTTTCGTTCGGCGAACGCCTGGCTTTGCGCGTCCAGAGTCGAATCCATTCGCGAAGCGGGCGTTTGTTTGCGCATTTCCTCAGCAAGAGCAAACTGCCGATGGCAACCATCAATGCGTTGGTACAGTTCCTGGTGCCGCCTCCAAAATACTCGGTCCAGCTGTTGGTGCCGGGAGTGCGAATGGCAAAAAGCGGAAAATTGAACGGCATGTTTGTGATCGAACGCTCCACCATGGACGAGGAACTTCATATTGGCCCTCAGCAGGCGTTGGAGATTCTGTTTGCGAATTGCGAAGATGCTTATGGCTTTCCGCCATACGACGCCATCAAGTCCTTCCTGTTCACATCGGATGGAGCCGACCTTCGCGTGGTGGAACATGAAATCATTGCGCAGGCCATGTACGATTTGCCCGCCATTTTGGTTCGCAGTAACAGCATGAATTGGTGGCGGAGAATCCCTGCTCTGATTGATGAAAGACTTGCGCCAGATTTTCGAGAGTCCGTGTCCGCCAGTTCCAATCTGCGGACGCTTCCCCGTTTGCGGATGCTGATTTCTCCGGGCCAGAAGGACAAGAAATCTGATGGGGTTGTTCCCCGGCGGCGTTATTCGGATGTGGCGCAGAGCAAAGAAGCCGAACTTGCGCCCGTCTCTGCCGGTTCGACAAAAATAGGACTTACGAATCGTTCTGAGACTTAGCATGCTGTGGCGCCGGTTTCCATCCTGTCGTCTGCCGCAGGCGCGTAAAAGCATCTGCGGCATTATGGAGTTTATATATTTTCATCAGTCGAGTCCTTGTGATTAAAGATCTTTTCAATCGTACGCTAAACCAACTGCCTTTTGTTTTCAAAACATCAGTCAGGAAGATCAGCCTGGGCGACGCGCTTGTCCGTCAGCTTTCCATGCTGGGCATTCTGTGCATGGGCGCATTTCTGCGGCTCTGGCAGATCAACAGCATGGGCTTCAATACGGATGAAGCTGTGTACTCCGGGCAGGCGGCGGCGATTGCCCAGGCGCCGATTCTCAAAGATATCTTCCCGATTTTCCGCGCCCATCCGTTGTTGTTTCAATTTATTCTGGCGCTGTTATTCCATTTTGGGGTGAGCGATGTTGGCGCTCGAATCATCGCGGTTGCGATTGGCGTTGCCAATATCTTTTTGGTCTATAAACTGGGCAAGCTTTTGTATGGAGAAAAAGCGGGCATCCTTTCCGCAATGATCCTGGCGCTCATGCCATACCATGTGATCGTATCGCGGCAGGTTCTCCTCGATGGACCGATGGTGTTTTTCTCAACGCTGACGCTTTATTTGCTGGCGCGGTTTGCCAAGACGCAGCGTCCGATCTGGCTTCATGCCGTCGGCATTGGCATCGGATTGACTTTTCTTGCAAAAGAAACCGGCATCATCCTCCTCGGCGCGATTTATGCTTTTCTGGCTCTATCGGGCGAGTTAAAGATCCGGATTCGCGATCTCGTTATATCCACACTCTTTATGATTTTGATGGTGGCGCCGTTTCCGCTCTCGCTCCTGCTGGCGGGCGGCTCAAGCACCGGAAGAAGTTATTTAATCTGGCAGTTGTTCCGCCGTGCGAATCATCCATGGGATTTTTATTTCCTTACGGTCCCGCCGGCCATCGGCTGGCTCGTAGTCATACTTGCCCTGCTGGGACTCTGGCTATTGCGCAGAGAAGCAAACTGGCGTGAGCGCCTGCTTGTATGGTGGATTCTGGTTCCGTTGATATTTTTCGAATTATGGCCCACCAAGGGTTTTCAATATCTGCTTCCGATTGCTTCACCCTTTGCCGTGCTGGCCGCTCGAACTTTGACGCGTTGGCCGTTTCAGAAAGACATTCGAATTCTGCGCTGGCGGTTTGGGCCAACGCTCGTTTCTTCGATGGCAATCGCAATTGTGTTTTTCTCGCTCCTCATTACGAGCTGGCAGGCGATTCAGCCGGTTAATTCCGCCAGCTTTGTCGCTGGCACCGGAGGCGTTCCCGGAGGCCGCGAAGCCGGCTTATGGGTGCGTGCCAATATTCCCGAAGGAGCAACGCTCTTGACCATTGGTCCGTCCATGGCGAACATCCTTGAGTTCTACGGATACCGCAAAGCGTATGGGTTATCGGTCAGCCCTAATCCGCTTCGCCGCAATCCATCCTATGAAGCGGTCGTAAACCCTGACCTTGAGATTCGCAACGGCGATTTGCAGTATGTCGTTTGGGATTCTTTCTCGGCAGAACGTTCATCGTTTTTTTCGGACGGTTTGCTTAAATTCACACAGCGCTATCACGGAAGAGTAATTCACACCGAGTCTGTGCAGGTTGCTCTTCCGGATGGAACGACTGTGGAAAAACCCGTCATTGTCATTTATGAGATTCGGCCATGAAGAAAACCGCGCTTAGTATTATCCTGCTTTTGTTTGCGCTTATCTTGGGCCTCATGCCGATAAGCGCGGCCGCAAAAGCGAAAGCGCTTGATCAAGGCACGGCCGCAAAGACGCCAATCCAGCATCTCATCGTTTTGATGCAGGAAAATCATACGTTCGACAATTATTTTGGCACGTATCCCGGCGCGGATGGAATTCCTGCCGGCACGTGCATGCCGGTGGATCCGTTCGATGCAAGCAACACAAATTGTGTCAGGCCGTTTCACATTGGCAACTCTCCGATTACCGATCTGGATCACAGCCAGCCAACCTTCAAGTTGCAGTACAACAACGGCAACATGAACGGTTTTGTGTATGCGTTGAATCAAAGAAACCAGAATGGCACGATTGCCATGGGATATTACGATGGGACGGATCTGCCTTATTACTGGAATCTGGCCGATCACTATGTGTTGTTCGATCGTTTCTTCAGTTCGGATGCCGCTGGAAGTCCGGAGAATCACATGTATTGGGTGGCGGCTATTCCGGGCAACAGCCGCGTGGTCACCGTTGGATACGGAGACGATGTTCCGACAATTTTTGACCGCCTCGAAGCAAGCGGAATCTCGTGGAAGTTTTATGTGCAAAATTACGATCCGACGATCACCTATCGCACTTTAAGTCAGGTGCCGGGCAACCGCGCCTCTCAGGTGATCTGGGTGCCACTGCTGAACTTCGACCGCTTTATTGACAATCCAAAATATTCCAGCCATATCGTGGATCTTAACCAATACTATACCGATCTTGAAAATGGAACATTGCCCGCCGTCGCTTATATCGCACCTTCGGGGGCGAGCGAACACCCTCCGGGGAGCGTCCGCTCCGGGGAGAAATTTACCAAGGGCCTGATTCAGGCATTGTTGCGCAGCAGCGCCTGGGATAGTTCGGCATTTCTCCTGGTCTATGATGATTGGGGCGGATGGTATGACCACGTGAAGCCGCCCAAGGTTGACGCGCACGGTTATGGCTTTCGCGTGCCTGCGCTTTTGGTCAGCGCCTATGCCCGCACCGGATACATTGATCACACCCAGCTGGATTTCACTTCCATCTTGAAATTCATCGAGGAGAACTGGGGGGTGGCTCCACTTACCCAGCGCGACGCCAATGCCAATAGTTTTGTTGGAGCGTTTGATTTTTCCAAACCCGCTCGCGCTCCTTTATATCTTCCGTTGACGCGCGATATTCCAAAATTAAATGCGTCGCCTAAAAGGGGAGTGATCTACGTTGCGTACGGGACGGCCCTCTTATTTGCGGGCGTCATGCTTGCATGGTATTTGTTGGTCCGGGGCCGGAATGAGGCTGGCGCAGATATTACAGCGGCGGCTTCCGGGAGCGAGGATTAGAAAATGAAGTATTTCAAAATTTTTCACATCGCGTTTGCGGTATTGCTTGTCTCCGCATTTGTCTTTCTCCCGCTGGACAATTCCGTCCAAGCCAAAGGAAAATCGAACAAGCATGAGCACAACGCCACGCGTTTGTATCTTGATGTGCCGGCTTCTTTGTCGGTCGGCCAGCCCGGCACGATTGTGATTCAGCTTTATACGGTCGGCGGCTATCCCGTTGCCAATCAAACGGTTGAATTGTTGGCGAATGGTGCGCGTGTGCGCAGAGCTCGCACCAATTTTGCGGGCACTGCCTCGGTTGACTTCACCCCTCAACAGGCCGGCCCCGCTTCGATTACTGCGGTCTACAACGGGTCTCATAAAGAATCGATGCTTCCGGCAATTGCCAGCGCAAAGATTGACATAATACCGGCTGTTGTAACAATTCAAACGGTTCCGCCGACGCCGGGCATTAATTTTTCGATGGCCGGACAAATATTTACATCAAACAAGGATGGCGTGGCGTTGATTCAAGTTTCCCAAACAGGCTCGTATCGTCTCGTCGCTTTGCCCTGGGCAGGCGGCAATCCAAACATGAGCGTGCAGTTTAGCCGCTGGGGCGATGAGGTTTTTTCATCCGACCGCGAAGTGAATGTCCCACTGGATCAAATACTGCAGGCTGGCTTCTCTGTCAGCTATGCGGTCAGCCATACGTTCGTGGATTTGGACAACCATCCTGTGGATGCGAGCTTGATCAGCGGATACACCTTGAAGGGAAGCGACGGCAAGACGTATTCCTTTACGGATAATGCGCCGCACATCCTGCCTTCCGGACGAATCATCCGGTTGGGCAACGGCCTGGAGGAGACCAAGATTTTGTATTCGATCATGACCGTAAACATGAACGGATCCAATGTGGTTAGTCAGGCGCAGCAGCGTTTCTTCGTGCGTCCGAATGACGAATGGCCCATTCAATTACTGCTTTATTCCGCCAGGTTCAGCGCCCGCGACGCCCTCTTTCCATTTCCAGTTGGAAGCGGAATCAGTCTCATCTTCCCGGATGGCAGGACGCAGGCATTTACCTTCGGCGCAAGAGGCGAACCGATCAATGCTTTATTGCCGCGTGGTCTTTATTATGCGACCGTAACCAATGTGCACGGCATGGCGCCTTCTACGCCGATCGCGCTTTCGCGGAGTCAGGATGTCAGTCTGTTGGTGGTTAGCGACTTCGACATCATTGTTGTTTTTCTGGTTGGAATTGGCGTTGCGCTCCTGCTTCTTTACATGGGGCGTCCTCGCGTTTTCCTCGATCTCGCCGCGTTGCGTTACCGCTTTATGCGCGCCAGATCATCTGGAGATTAATCGCCGGCAAGCTAAAAGTTTGTCAGCTGCGAATTATCATGTGCACCAACTCTGGTTTCAGACGTGTCATTCATCTGGCGGGTTTCGCTCTGATTCTGACTGCCTGTGCCCCCGGGCTTCACGCGCCATCGAACGCTTCATCGTCGGGGCCGATTCCGATCCTGGCGTATTATTACATTTGGTTTGATACCAGTTCCTGGGATCGCGCAAAGACGGATTACCCATTGCTGGGACGCTATTCCAGCGACGATCCTGCTGTGATGAAACAGCACATTGAGTGGGCCAAGTCCGCCGGCATCACCGGCTTCATTGTCAGTTGGAAAGGAACCGACATCCTCAATCGCCGCCTCGCTCAACTTGTCTCGATTGCCGATCAGGAACATTTCAAACTGGCCATTATTTATCAAGGTCTGGATTTCAATCGCAATCCGTTGCCAGTCAGTCAGATTGCGTCAGACCTCGATTATTTCATTGCTCATTTTGCAAATGATCCGGCGTTCGATTTGTATGATAAACCGCTGGTCATCTGGTCGGGCACCTGGAAATTTTCGACATCCGATATTCAAAGCATAACGGAAGGGCGCCGCGGCCGTCTCCTCCTTCTGGCTTCTGAAAAAGATTTGAACGGTTACAACCGCCTCGCCTCTTTTGTGGACGGCGACGCTTATTACTGGTCGTCGGTCAATCCCGATACATACAGCGGCTATGCGGCGAAGCTTGCGAATATGGCGGGCGCAATCCACGAGAATGGCGGACTCTGGATTGCGCCTGCTTCCCCCGGCTTCGATGCGCGTTTGATCGGCGGCGTCACGGTCGTTGACCGGAAAAACGGCGACACACTCAGAAGAGAAATGAGCACGGCATATCAATCCGGGCCGGATGCGATCGGATTGATCAGCTGGAATGAGTTCAGCGAGAATTCATACATTGAGCCAAGCCAGAAATACGGCGATCAATATTTGAAAGTGTTGTCGAATATCAGCCGCGCCGGCGGACCGATCATTCCCGATTTCGATTCCAGCGAGCCGGGCGGCACGGTGAAATTTCTTGGCGGGGATCGTATCGCCGCGTTGGGTCTGGTGGCGGCGTTGATCGTTGTTGGGCTGTCAGTCGTCGTTTTTCGACGCGTTCGAAAGAATCATCAGGATAAAGAATGAGAAATCATCTCGTTTCGTTTGGCTTTGGAGTGACTGCGCTGATCAAGATTTCCATAGCGGCAGGTTTGACGTTTGCCCTGTTGGGAATCGAGCCGACCACTGCAATGGTTATGGCCGCCGACACTTCGTGTCTGACGAGCGGCCCGGCGTCCAATCAATATGTTGTAAAAGTGTGCATCACCGCTCCAGCCGACGGCGCAACGGTCAGCGGACTGCAAACGGTATCGGCCGCCGTGACGATCATTTCCACGACTTCAAAGCCCCATGTTTCCAAACTGGTATTTTATCTAAACGGCAACTACCTTTTGACGGATTTTCAGAACCCGTACGGCTTTGTTTTGCCGACAACCGAGTGGAGCGATGGAGATCAAACCCTGCAGGTTGAAGCGGTGATCAACGATGGCTTTGTTTCACAGCGCGCTTCCGTCACGTTGAATTTTAAGAACGGTGCGAACGCGACGCCTGTCAATGCGAATGCGTTCTCGGCGACAAGCGGGAGGACGCCTGCGCCCGGACAGCCGTTTCTTGTGGCGGCGGTGGGAGACGGCGCGGGCGGCGAGAAGAACGAAGTCAATGTGACGAATCTGATTGCGTCGTGGAATCCCAATCTGTTGTTGTATTTGGGGGATGTGTACGAGAAAGGATCGTCAACGGAATTCTTTAACTGGTACGGTCCCTTGAACTCAGGAACGCTCTTCGAACGTTTTCGCTCCATCACCGATCCCGTTGTGGGCAATCATGAATATTTGAGCGATCCGACCGCCTCCGGTTATTTTAATTACTGGAACAACATCCCAAGTTATTACAGTTATAACGCCGGCGGCTGGCATTTCATTGCCTTGAACAGCAATTGCAGTCTGTTGCACATTTGCGCCGCCGGAAAGGCCGAATATCAATGGCTGCAACAGGATTTGGCGGCGCATAAGAACGAATGCACAATTGCTTATTACCATCATCCGGTGTTCAACGTCGGCCCGGAGGGGTCAGCCAAATCAATGATTCCCATTTGGTCGCTGCTGGCTCAGTATGGAGTGCTGATCGTTTTGAACGGTCATGATCATGATTATCAGCGTTGGACGCCATTGGACGGAAACGGAAATCCAAGCCCGACGGGGATAACGGAGTTCGTTGTTGGGTCGGGAGGACATGGCATTCAAACTTTCGTCAACACCGATAATCGCATGGTTGTTGGAAGCGATACATCGCCGGATACGTTCGGCGCGCTGCAGTTGCGGTTGAGTCCCGCTGGAGCAGACTATCAATACATAAATTACCTTGGCGCGGTTCTGGATTCCGGCACGATTCCCTGCAGCGCGGCAAAATCAACAATAACCCCTACGGCTACGGCCACAACCGCGCCTGCTGAAGTTACCGCCACCACTGCAGTTGCGGCGGTTACGCCCATTGTCCCGAATACGGATTCGCCGGCCTCTTCCCAGCCTCAGAGCGCCTACGGCATTAACTTGTTTCGATTAATCGCATTGGTCTTGTTTGGCGCTTTTCTTTTAGCTGCTCTGATAATAATTTTCGTGCGCGTCCGCTCGGGTGATTCAAGAAAGGCGTAAATTATGAAAATCCATGCTCTGTTTCACATGCAGACTGCCGGACGCTGGAGCCTATTCCTCCTGTTGAGTCTGGTATTTGGCGGATGGCTGTTGGGAGGCCAATCCGCGCCCGTACGAGCGGCGGGAACGAACTGCATCACAAGCGGACCTGCAGGCGGCGCATATACGATCACGCCTTGTATCACTGCGCCGGCTGACGGCTCCACAGTGAGCGGGTTGGTGACTGTTTCGGCAAACTACACCACCACGGGCGCAAACCCCGGCGTTGCCAAACTTATTTTTTACTTGAACGGCAGTTATCTTCTTACAGACTTTCAGAGTCCATATTCGTATGTTTTGCCAACGACCAAATGGGTGGATGGCACGTACGTGCTTGCCGTTTCTGCATTGATGAAGGACGGATTTGTTTCCCAGCTTTCCTCCATTACGATTACTTTTAACAATGGCATTACTACACCGCCCGTCAACACTAATACCTTTACGCCGGCGAGCGGGACGACGCCTGTGCCCGGACAGCCGTTTGTAGTGGCGGCGGCGGGCGACGGCGCAGACGGTGCAATCTATGCCGGTAGCGTAGCCAGCCTGATCTCCTCATGGAACCCAAATCTGTTTTTGTACTTGGGGGACGTATACGAAAAAGGTTCGCCCGCTGAATTCTTCAATTGGTACGGAACGCCAGGCACCTTATTTGGAAATTTTTATTCGATCACGAATCCGGTGGTTGGCAATCACGAATATGAGAATGGTATAGCTCCGGGCTATTTTGATTTTTGGAATAACATACCAAGTTATTATAGCTACGATACGGCGGGATGGCATTTCATTGCTTTAAATAGCAACTGCAGCCTCCTGCGTATCTGCGCGTCTGGTCAGAATGAATATCAATGGCTGCAGAACGATCTGGCAACGCATCCTAATGCCTGCACCATCGCCTATTATCACCATCCAGTTTTCAATGTGGGCCCAGAAGGCTACACAACGACGATGAAAGATATATGGTCGTTGTTGGCGCAATATGGAGTGACGATTGTGTTAAATGGTCACGACCATAATTACCAGCGCTGGATTCCGCTGGACGGGAATGGCAATCCCAGTTCCAGCGGCATCACAGAGTTTGTAGTTGGATCGGGGGGGCATGGCATCCAGACTTTTGTAACAACGGACAGCCGGTTGGTGGTGGGCTATGACACATCGCCCAACTCGTTTGGCGCATTGCAAATGCAGTTGAATCCTGAAGGGGTAGGCTACCAATTCATCAATTACCAAGGTGCGCTTTTGGATTCCGGCACCATTCCATGCCACGGAACGTCCCCAGATACAATTGCCCCAACTACCCCAACAAATCTTGCCGCCTCTTCTACATCATCGTTCGAGGTTGATTTGAGCTGGACTTCTTCAACGGATAATGTCGGCGTGGCCGGCTATGACATCTATCGCAACGGAGAGTTCCTGACCAGCATTGGTCCGCTCACTAAATACAACGATTTAGACCTTGCCCCCGGCACAACATACGGATATCAGATTAGGGCCCGGGACGGAGCAGGAAATACATCCAGCCTGAGCAATACGGCTACCGTCACTACCTCAGCTATGTTGTTCAGCGACGGATTTGAGAGCGGAGATCTATCGTTGTGGACAAATGCATCCAATTTATCTGTACAGCAACAAGCAGTCTATGATGGATCTTATGCGGCGCGCGAGACAAGCAACGGCACCGTCAAAACTTATGCAACCAAGACTCTAAGCACGACACAAATGGAACTCTATTACTCGACGGCTTTTAAAATCATCAGTAAAAGCTCTTCGACTTCGGCCTATTTACAACGTTTCCGAACTTCGGCAAACGGCTCAATTCTCGGACTGCTTATCACGAGTAATGGCAAGCTGGCATTTCGAAATTTTGTGAACAGTTCTACCAATTCGAATGGTCCGGTTGTCTCCACGGGATTCTGGCATCAGGTGGAAACACATCTGCGTATCAACGGGACGTCCAGCCTGGTTGAAGTATGGCTCGACGGCGCCCAGATTCCGGCGCTCAGCCAGACTGTCTCGCTTGGCACCAACCCAATTGGCATCCTTGAACTTGGAGATAGTACCGCCTCCGATACTTACGATATTGCTCTTGACGATGTACGCGCTAACACTAGTTTTATAGCCATACCTGACCTTCAACCCCCAACGGTTCCAACAGGATTGACAGCAACTGCAACCGCTCCTGATTCGGTCAGTCTGTCTTGGAATGCATCTGCTGACAATGTCGGCGTGACAGGCTACGATGTCTATCGAAATGGTTCTCTGTTAACAATGCTCGGCGCGGTGACAAGTTATACTGATATAACGGTTTCGCCTTCATTTACTTATGAATACCAAGTGGACGCACGCGATGCCGCTGGAAATAGCTCCGGTCTAAGCTCATCGGCCACTGTCACCGCACCGGCTGATACAATTCCGCCAACCGTTTCATTAACCGCCCCGATAAGTGGCGCAACGGTAAGCGGAAATGTAGCTGTCTCGGCTGACGCTTCAGACAATGTGAGCGTCGATCACGTCAACTTCCTTATTAATGGTTCCATAATTGACACCGAATACGTAGCACCATATGCGTTTATTTGGGATTCCACAACTGTTGCTAATGGGACAGTTATAATAACGGCTCAGGCGGTTGATAGTTCATCAAATTCGACCACTTCAACGGAAGTGCCTGTGACAGTCAATAATCCGTCGTCTGGCACCCCAACATCCACGCCCACCGTAAATTTTACCCCGACAAATACAACAACGCCGACGCTCACGGCCACCGCGAACTTTACCCCGACAAATACAGCAACGCCGACGCTCACGCCCACTGTGACCAATGCGCCCACAGCATCGGCAACTTCTTCGGCTTTGTTGTTCAGTGATGGATTTGAGAATGGAAATTTGTCTCTGTGGAGCGGCTCAACGAATCTCGCCATCCAACAACAACAGGTGTACTCCGGTTTGTATGCCGCGCGCGCCACAAGCTCCGGTAAAGCCGCCAGTTATGCTTATCTCACCCTCAACACACCTCAAACAAATTTGTACTACAGCCTGTGGTTCAAGGTCTTGAGTCAAGGAACCACTTCAGCCTATCTCCAACGTTTCCGCACCAGCACCAATACTGCCATTGGTGGTTTGCTCATCGCCAGCGGCGGCAAACTGAGTTACCGGAACGATGTGACTAACAGCACAGTCAGCAGCAGCACGGTGGTGACGCAAAACGTCTGGCACCGCCTGGAGACACATCTTTCAATCAATGGGACTTCCAGCTTGATCGAAGTCTGGTTGGACGGAACGCAAATCTCCGCTCTCAGTCGAACCGATAATTTCGGGACTGCTTCCATTGGACGGATTCATCTCGGCGAT
>JBHORD010000092.1:0-24727 GCA_042408355.1 Anaerolineales bacterium | reverse complement strand
CGGAGCGCGCCGCGATCAACGGATCGGTGGGAACGTCGAACGGAAGTTTGGTAATCACCACCACCGATAACGCCGCGCCGGGAACATCCACACCCTCCCAGAACGAACGCGTGCCGAGCAGTACGGCGCGTTCCGTGGATTTGAACGATTCGAGCAGAGCGTTCGGCGAAGCGCCGTCGCCTTGTTCATACACATAAATATCTTCGCGTGCCAGCGGACCCGCGATGGCCCGCGCAGTCTTCTTCAACGCCGCATAAGACGTAAACAGCACCAGCATTCGTCCGCCGGTGGCCCGGGCGGTGGCAATGATGGATTGATCGAGTATTTGTTGATAACCCTGCACGTTCGGTTCGGGAATATCGTTGGCGATGTACAACAACGTTGAACTTTCGTAGTCGAACGGCGAACCCAGCGCCATTTCGTCAGCTTCATCCGCGCCGAGGGCGTTGCGCAAATATTGGAACTCGCCGTGCGCGGTCAATGTGGCGGATGTGACGATCACGCTGGCTTTCTCGTGCCACAGATACTTTTCAATCAGCGGCCCGACGCGCAGGGGCGCGGCGTTCAACGAAAGTTTATTTCCGTTCGGATTGACTTCGATCCAATACACCTGCGCCTGATTTGGCTCGGCAATCATGCCTTGGATGTTGGCATGCGCTTCAGACAACCTGCGGTGCACGTTGCTGATGTCGCTGATCACATCTTCGAGATTTTCATGGCCGTCCGAATAAAGCTCGGAGGCGGCTTTGTGAATGTCAGCCAGCGAGTTCAGCAAAAGATTCAGCGTTTCGCCCGCCGCGTCCCAAGTGATTTCAACTTCGTCCCAGCCGGGGAGAGTCCGCGTGGCGGGCAATATGCGCGCCTGCCATGAATAATTGGATTGCGGCTGTCCTTCGCGCTGCGCGGCGATAAATTCGCCCAGTGTGTCGAAGAATTCGCGGTTGAGCTGTTCCAAACGGAAAGCCAAATCGGTGGCGCGGCTGACTTTTTGCTGGAGCAGGCCGAAGTCCGAGGGACGAAGCGCTTCATGCGTTTCAGTGAGCACACGCCCCAGAATCCCCGCGCTCGATCCGCCGACTTCCTTCAGCATCCGTTCCACATCCACTTGAGTCAAACGAAAAGATAACGCGTTGGTCGTAGCCGATTCAAGATGATGACCTTCATCTACAATGAGATACGAATACTCCGGCAGGACTTTACTGCCGGTGGCGATGTCCGAAAGCAGAAGCGCATGATTGACCACGAGAAGATGGGCGTTTTGTGCGGCGCTTTTGGCGCGATGAAAAGGGCACGCGCCGCCCGTTCGTTTGATGCAGGTCTCGGTCGTGCAGGCATCGTCCTCGGCGGAAATGCGCAGCCACACATCGCGCTCGTTGTTGCCGGTGAGATTGATCTCGTTGCGGTCACCGCTTTGGTTGGCGATCTGCCACACCATCACTTTCGCAAGCACGCGCATTTCATCGGCATTGCGCGGACCAAAATGCCGCAGGCTTTCGAGCCGGCGCGGGCAAAGATAATTGGCGCGGCCTTTCAAAACCGCGGCGCGCAAATCGAGATTTAGCGCAGCGCGCAGATCGGGAATGTCTTTTTGGATTAATTGATCTTGCAGGTTGATGGTGTTGGTGGAGACGACGACGCGCGTATTGTTCTGAATGGCGAACAGCGCGGCGGGGACGAGATACGCAAACGATTTGCCCACACCGGTTCCCGCCTCGACGAGTAAGTGGTTCCCGTTTGAAAGGGCATTCGTCACCGCCTTGAGCATTTCCACCTGCTCCGGGCGCTGTTCGTAAGTTGCGAAGTATTTCGAGAACGGCCCGCCATATTCGAGCAGTGCGGCGACTTCCTCCGGATCGAGCGCGTATGTCTTTTCTGGGTTTTCGAGCGGCGGATAACGATCCTCCTCAACAAACCGCGCCGGTTCTTTTTTGACTCTTTTGGGCTGGATTCCGTCCTGGGCGCGCGCTTTCAACGCTTCGCGAAAGACATAATTCGCATCCCATGTCAGCGGTTCGCCCAGGCGGACGATTTCCGCCAGCAGATCAAGCGGGAGTTCGCGCGCCATTTGATAAAGCTTATTGAATACGGCCATTGTGACTTTGGCATCGTCCAGGGCGCGGTGGGTGGCGGGCAAAAGAATGCCAAGTTCCCTGCCGAGCGAACCCAAATTATAGCGGCTGGCGCTGGGCAATAAAACTGCGGCCAGTTCGTAGGTGTCAATGATTTCGTTGTATGCAAACGGAATCTGTTTTTGCAGGAAGCCCACATCGAAGCGGACATTATGTCCAACGATGGGCGCATCGCCGACGAAGGCTTCCAGCTCATGCGCTATATCGCGCAGGTGCGGCGCCTGACGGAGCATGGCGTCGTCAATGCCTGTGAGCCCCGTGATAAATTCGGGAACGTGACGATTGGGATTGATCAGCGAGGTCCATTCGTCTTCGACGCGGTTTCCCTTGAACTTGACCGCGGCAATTTCGATGATGGCTTCGCGGTTTTCGTCCAGCCCCGTGGTTTCGATATCAATGGCAACCAATGAGTCCATGTTTGTTCTTTGCCAGGTCTCTTTCGGATCGAGTTTGATATTGCGCCAGCGCAGGCAAACAAAAAATCTACCGCCGCGCGGCAGTAGAACAAGTGTACCATAAACGTCTTATCAGGGATTTGTCTTTATTCGGTAAATTGTCCAATCGCCGAACGTCGCCGCCACCTGATAGTTATTGATCAAATATTGCACGCCCTCACGGACGAGGGGCGAGCGCTGTTGAAGAGGCGCATAAAGCTGATTGTTGATGGGACTGCTGCCCGGGGCATCAATGACCAGGACAGGTCTGTTCTTCATAATGTCCCGGAAGTATTCCTCGAACATATCGCGTCGTCCGAGCAATTGAAGCGGATACTGATAAACGTAACGGGTTGGCGCCTCGCGTCGAGCCAGGAAGTTCACCACACTTTCTGCGCCGATAATCAAGACGCGGTCATTCGGGTTTGTATGGCTGGCGACATAATCTATCACGGGCGCGTAACTGTTTTGCGCCATTTCGCTGATGTCTGCCGGGTAATTGACAACCTGATTGACTTGCAGGAATAAAATGACCGCCAGCGCAATGACGGAAACGGAGTTTTTTATTTGCGCCGGTGAAACTTTTTGGATTTGTATCTTTGCCGACAAGTCGCCCGACACGTAAACTAAAATTCCACTCAATGCCGCCATCACTGGCAAAGGCGTGAGGTAGTAATGCAAAATGGAGCGGCCGGAGACCGTGATCAAAGCGACTTCGAGCGGAAAATTTATTAATGCCAGCAGGATCAGGTGCGGCACGCGCTTCAGGATTGATTTCCGATGAACTCCTGCATACACGAGGCCCGCCAGCCAGCCGCCTACCGCCAGTGGAAGGACGGCGCCCTGATCCAAGAATATAAACCCTTTTACGAAAACCGGAATCAACCTGCTGTAGCCCTCGTGTTTGTTGATGTAGGCGAAATTGTAAAGAAAAGATTCGCTCCAATAATCGCTTAGAGCGTTTTGACTGGCAAAGATCGAAGCCAGTATAACGGAGAGGATGCCCCATCCCGCCAGAAGCGCAAGCAGATCGGCAAGCGGAGATTTCTTCTGCGAAATTCGAATCCATGTCAATAAAAGTCCGTAGGCGAGCCAGACGCCGATGGTGGTCTGTTTGAAGTAGAAGGCGAATCCGCCGCACAGTCCGATCCAGAACGTTGTCCTCAATGGATAATTGTTTTTCTGCGCGCCGAGAAACAGAAAAAAACATAGAGCCTGAAATACCAGAGCGTATTCTTCGGTGACATTTCCCTGCTCGAGGATTGTCAAAAGTCCCGATGTCAAAATAACGGTTCCGGCCAGAGCGGGAATGAGTCCGAATGCTTTTTCGAGCGCTTTGTATAACAGCAGGACCGTGAGGAAGAGAAACAAAAATTGTAAAATCCAGACTCCCCAAAGCGACTGAGGGGTGAACAACAAGCCGAGAGCGTCCACAAAATAGATGAGCGGCGGTTTGTGATCCCATACGTCGCGATAAGGAACGTCTCCGTTTAACAGCCGCCAGCCGACATAGAGAAAGACGCCCGAATCTCTGGACGGCAGAGTGGCAATATTCGGATTGTTTGGATATAACGCAATAAGGGTTCCAACAAACGAGAGGAGCGCTGGAAGCAGGACTTTTGCGGGGTGGGCGCGCACGGCGATTCGTTGATCAATAACTGACAAGCATCTTTCCTTTATGATTCGGCCGGCAGAACCGATTTAATTTTTTCCAGCGTCAATTGGCTGATGGGCCGTTCTTTTGATTTTTGCCGCATGAAATCCTTAAGTTGTTTTAGCTTCAATGCGGGCAAAGGCTGATCGGTATCGTCAATTTCGATTTGTTCATTGGTGAACACCAAGGCGGCCTGAATCTCCGGTATCTCGGCGTCTGCCAATCGTTTTGTTAAAAACTTTTTGAGCGCTTCGATGTCGCTGGCAATGTCGAGATCGGGGCGTCCAAGACCTTCCTGGCCAAAAATCGTCATGTACGCCTGCATAAATCCGCCGCCGGTCAATCGCCAGCGATTCTTCGAATAAGAAATTTTTCCGCGTTGATGATAAGTGCGCAGAATCCATATTCCTGCCGGGCCGACCAGCAGATGCGGGACCGGGGTCACGTAATGATATATGAATGTGTCGCCGGGGATTCCTTTTAATGCCGCATCCAATTGTTCGTCCGGCCTCGGACTGCGGCCCCAGCGATTGCTGAAGTACATGCCGATTTGGGTCATCGCGAATCCGACGATCAGCGCGCCGAGGGAATAAATGAACAAATCGGGACGTTGAAATGAAATGTACATGCCAACGCCGAGAACGACCAGTGCGCCGAGGCTGGTCCATTGCCCGATGCGACCGTTGCGTTTGATGAGTTTTTCGTTTTTGATGATTTTCATTGAGACCTTTTCTACACCGCCGGGGAAGTTTATCCTTACGCTGTTGCCTTTTGTGGATTAGAGATTATCGAAAAGAAGAAAGAAGCTCGTAACATGATTTATTTCTTCAGGCTTTCCTCGATGGCCGATTTGATCGCGTCGAGCATATTGGATTCGACGGCGTTTTTTGCGAGCCGCACTGCGCTTTTGACCGCAACGCTGTCCGAGCGGCCATGACCGATCAATACCAATCCGTTGACGCCAAGCAATACCGCCGCGCCCTGTTCGCTTGGATCGAGCAGACTCTTGAGACTGGTCAGCGCGGGTTTAACCAACATGCCGCCCAGCATCGTCAGCGGCCCGCCGTTCCTGATCTTGACTTTAACCTGATCCAGAATCAATTTGCCAACCGCCTCGGCAGTCTTTAACATTACGTTGCCGGTGAAGCCGTCGGTCACGGCTACGTCCACCTTTCCGCCGATGACTTCCTTGCCTTCCACGTTGCCGTAAAAATTCAAACCGGAGTTTTTGAGCAGGGGCGTCGCGCCTTTGACGAGATCATTGCCTTTGCCCTCCTCTTCGCCGTTGGAGATCAATCCGACCTTTGGGTTCTTTACGCCGCGGACTTTTTCGGCGTAGATGCTGCCCATGATTGCAAATTGCAGAAGGTTGATAGGTTTGCATTCCGGGTTGGCGCCAATGTCGAGGACAACACATGAGCCGGTGGCGGTGGGGAAGATGGGAGCGACGGCGGGCAGGTCCACGCCTTTGATGGTGCCGAGTCGAAAGTAAGAAGTCGCAACGCCTGCGCCGGTATTGCCCATCGTTACGAAAGCGCCCGCTTCGCCGTGCTTTACCAGATCAATACCGACTGCCATTGAATTTTTTGCATCGGGCCGACGCGCTTTGAGGGCAAGCGCCATGCCTTTATCTTCCATCGTCAGCACTTCGGGCGCGTGAACCACTCGGATGGGTAAATTGCCCGGCTTCTGTGCCTCCAGCACGGGTCCGATTTTTGATTCGTCGCCAACCAGAATAATTTCCACGCCGTACTCGCGCGCGGCCATCACCGCGCCTTCCACATCCGGTATTGGATGACTGTCGCTTCCCATTGCGTCCACGACAATTCGCGTCATGATGTTTCTCCTCAAAAAATTTTCCTTGCTTGACAGGCAAGGCAAGCCGATTATAATACGCCCTGCTTGCGTAACGGCGTTTGTTTTTGCGCTGGTGCTGGAACTGGCAGACAGGCATGGTTGAGGGCCATGTGCCGCAAGGCGTGAGGGTTCAAGTCCCTCCCAGCGCACAATAAAATCCCCGGAACGGCCGGGGATTTTGCGTTTTGATGCGATGCTGAGTCTAATGAAGGATTTGACTCAGGAATAACCGCGTTCGTTCGGAGCGCGGGTTGGCGAAGAATTCATCGGGCGGCGCCTGTTCGATGATTTGACCCTGATCCATGAACACGATTCGATTCGCGGCGGCGCGGGCGAATCCCATTTCATGCGAGACGACAATCATCGTCATCTCGTGAGCCAGCTCCTTCATCACATCGAGGACTTCGCCGATCATTTCCGGGTCGAGAGCGGAGGTGGGTTCGTCGAAGAGCATCAGGCTCGGCTTCATTGCCAGTGCGCGCGCAATCGCAACCCGTTGCTGTTGTCCGCCGGACAACTGGTTTGGATATTGGTCGCGCTTGTCAGCCAGCCCAACGCGCGCCAGCAGTCGTTCGGCTTCGGCGCGCGCCTGCTCCATTGGAATCTTTCGCACGCGCGTCGGCGCTTCGATGAGGTTTTCCATTACCGTCAGGTGCGGAAATAAATTGAAATGCTGGAAGACCATGCCGATCTCGGCGCGCTGGCGTGCGATGTTGCGTTCGCTGTCCTCGACCAGTTTGCCGTTGCGTTCGTGATAGCCGATCAAGTGACCGTTCACATAAATGTGTCCACTGCTGATTTTTTCCAGGTGATTGATACAGCGCAGGAACGTGCTTTTGCCCGAACCGGACGGGCCGATGATGACCAGGACTTCATTTTTTCGGACTTCGAGATCAATGTCTTTCAACACGTGAAGGGCGCCGAAATGTTTATTGACCTTTTCGGCTTTGACGATGATGTTGCGGTCTGCGAGTTTTACACTGGGAGTGGGGGAAACCATCAGCGCGCTCCTTTTCCGGTGGCGCCGGAGAACAATCGCTCCATCATGCCGGGGCCGCGTTGCACTCCTTTGCGCTCGCCGAGGCTGGACTCGATCTGCGCTTGAATAAAGGACCAAATGGTGGTTAATGCCAGGTAATACAATGAAGCCGCAATGAACAATTCAAAAGGTTTGAAAAGCCGCGCATTCACTTGTGTGAATCCGAAGAATAATTCGCTGGCTGAGATGACTTCCATCAGAGAAGTTGTTTTCATCATGCTGTTGAATTCGTTGCCCAGCGGCGGGATGATTACTTTTGCGGCTTGGGGAAGGATGATGCGCTGCATGGCCAGACTGTAAGTCATGCCCAGCGATTTCGCCGCTTCCATTTGTCCCGGGTTGATGGCTTCGATGCCGGCGCGGACGATCTCAGCCATATACGCGCCCTCGTTGACGCCTAACGCCAGGGTCCCTGCTTGAATGGCGCCGCTTATGACCAGCGCTCCAAGCTTGATATCGGGGAAATCGTAAATGTGCGTCACGCCCAGACCAAAGTAGAGCAGCATCATTTGAACCAGCAGGGGCGTCCCTCGAAAATACCAGATGTAAGCCCCGGAAAGCCAGCGGAAAAGCGGGAACTTGGACATTCTCCCCAATGCCACAAACAGCCCGAGAACTACGCCGAGCACCTGCGCAATTACGCTGATCACAATGGTTGCAATCAAGCCGTTGCGAATCAGCGGGTCATGAAAAGCGCTGGGAGGCCAGATATATTGGAAGAACAGGGGCCAATCGAAATGATACATGAATACCTCGCCCGTTTATTGTTTGGATGCAGGCGGGCCGATCTCTCGACCAGCCTGCATCCATTTTATTGCAACATATCGCCTGTGTTTTGTTGTGTTTATTGAGGTTGTATGGCTCCAGACTGCAAGCCGTATTTGGTGAGGATCTTCAGGTATGTGCCGTCAGCCATCATACTCTGCAGAGCAGTCTTCACGGCCTGACCAAGCGGCGAAAGCGGGGCGTTGGTGCAATCGGATTGACCGCACGGTACGCTGATGCCCTCCACAGCGGGTTCGATGATCTGACCCACCACCTGGAATTGATCCGGGTGCTGAACGGTATAGTACGAAGCGACGGGCGAGTCCGCAAAGTAAGCGGCCACCTTGCCAGCCTGCAATTGTTGTAAGGCGTCCGTATCTTTTTGCGTTACCACCACGTTGACCGGGGGCTTCCCTGCCGCACTGCATTCAGCGGGCAAACCTTTGCCTTGATAATCGCCGGTGCCCTGCAGATAATCGGCTTCGGTGGTGCCGCTTTCCGCCGCGGCGCTCTTTCCGCACAGATCAGTCGGCGCATTGATGTTTTGCGGATTTCCCTTGGCAACCACTATGGATTGCCCGGCCTGGAAGTATGGAATCATGCTGACTTGTTTCTGGCGGTCAGCGGTGATGTTCTGGGCGGAAATGATGATGTCGCACTTGCCGCTGGTGACTGCCGCAATGATGGTATCGAATACGCTGTTGACGACCTGCGGCTCCAATCCCAGGCGTCTGGCAATCTCAAAGCCGATCTCAATATCCGAGCCGGTCGGGTTGCCGTTGTCGTCGAAAAATTCCTGCGGCGGATAGGGAATGTCGGAACAGATCAGGAGCTTGCCTTTTTGGGCCAAAACGGATGGATCCACAGAGGCGACCGGCGTTGGCGTTGGCGGCTCAGGCGTCGGCGCGGCTGTAGGAGGCTGAGTCACGATCTCGGTTACCACAACGGTGACTGGCGCAGGCGGCGTAGGCGTTGGCCCGCACGCGGTCAACAGAAGGCTGAGAAGGACCAGCGAACTCAAAAGTCCAAAAACCTTTTTCATCTTTCTCTCTCCTTTTCGCATTAGATTTCTTGTCAATCGTTCGGCGATTGTTGCTTATTAAGCGGCAAAGCATAGACGAAATTTTCGCAATATGCAAGTGCTTCAACAATTTTGTGAGTAAATTCTTATCTTGACAATCATAACGCAATTTTACTTTGCGCCGCCAGAGCGGTAACGCTCGATCAGCGCCTGTGTGCGTACATCGCGCGGCGAGTTAAAAACGTCTGCGGGCTGACCCTGCTCGATGATCTCGCCGTCAGCCATCACAATCACGCGGTCGGCGACTTCACGCGCAAAGCCCATCTCGTGCGTTACCACCAGCATGGTCATGCCCTCTTTGGCAAGATTCTTCATGACGTTCAAAACCTCGCCGATCAATTCGGGGTCGAGGGCGGAGGTCGGCTCGTCGAAGAGCATGACTTTCGGTTCCATTGCCAGCGCCCGCGCAATCGCCACGCGCTGTTTCTGTCCGCCCGAGAGTCGAAGCGGGTACTCATTCTTTTTGAACAACATGCCAACGCGGTCCAGATTCAACTCGGCGATTTCCGCCGCCTTTGTTTTATCCATCTTTTTGACTGTGATTGGTCCCTCCATCACGTTTTCCAGGGCGGTCATGTGCGGAAAAAGGTTGAATTCCTGAAATACCATTCCTGTTTGAAGCCGAATGTCGTGGATCAATTTTCTGCGAAGTTTTCTTGAGGCGGTCCCGTTTCCGTTCACCTCGACTTTGATGTTGTCCACTTCAACGGTTCCATGGGAGGGTTCCTCGAGAAAATTGATACAGCGCAGTAATGTGCTTTTGCCGGAACCGCTTCGGCCAATAATGCAGACGACCTCACGCGGCCGAACCTCGAGCGAAATGGACCTCAGAACATGCAGCATTCCGAACCATTTATGCAGGTCCGATACGCGGACAATTGGCTCAGCGTTCATACGCCCGTCCCATTCGTTTCTCAAGCCGGCTTTGGAACCAGGATGAAATGATCGTCAGTATCCAATATGCTGCGGCGGCAACGAGAAACATCTCCATGTATTTGCTGTCGCGGCGCGCGTAACGATTTGCGAGATACGTGATTTCCCAAACGCCCATCACCGAAACCAGCGCTGAATCTTTTTGCATGGCGATGAATTGATTGCCCACATCCGGAATGATGATGCGGATTGCCTGCGGAAGAATTACGCGCCGCATCACCTGCCATTGAGTCATCCCCAGGGCGGAGGCGGCCTCGCGCTGTCCGTGGCTGATGGATTGAAGTCCGGCGCGGAAGATTTCGGTCATGTATGCGCCGTAGTTCAAACTCAAGGCGAGGATACCGGCGGGAATGGCATCCAGGATGAGCAATCTGCCAATGGATGGAAAACCCAGCCCTGAGATTTGCTGTCCGATTTGCGGCAAGCCGAGATAGATCACGTAAATCTGAATCAAGAGCGGGGTGCCGCGCAGAAGCGAAACATAAAATCCGGAGAGACCCTGTGCAATTGAATTGGAGGAAAGGCGCGCGATGGATCCGGCTAAGGCAATCGCTGTTGCGATTAGAATGGATATAAATGACACGTAAATCGTCGTCCACGCGCCCTGAAGGATGACGTCGTAGTGTTGCAGGATGTAGTTGGGCTCGATGCGCAGTAACAGCAGGCCGCCTGTCAATATGGCGACCAGCGCAATCCAAACTGCCGCTATCTTGATTTGCTGGATGATTTTATTGCGCCGCTGAAGCGCCACCAGCGCGGCGCCCATTTCCTGATGGGCGTCAATGCCTTCAAGAGACTGACCAGCCATTGATTGCAAATTCCAAAAAATGAAATGGCGGGACGTTTGGAATTGTCCCGCCATTTGTGCGGAAGCTTATTGGCCGAATGAGGACGCGTCGAACGTCGCGGCAGAGGCCGTTAAATCGGTGCCGTAATATTGCATGGACAGTTTTGTGAGTGTGCCGTCCTTGTGAAGGCCCGCAATAATCTCGGAAACTTTCGCAATAAACGAATGTGGATCAAGCGGCGAATTCCGATCAATGGCCGGCGCAAGATATTCGTAGAACAATGGATCGCCCAACTGTTTCAACGGCTTGCCGTCTTTGATGGCTTGCTGGCCGGTCGGCTGTGCGGTCAAAACCGCATCCAGGCGGACGCCATCGCCCAAGGAGAGATCTTCCAGCGCGGTGCTGTCGGTATCGTACGTCTTGATGTCGGCATTCTTGATCGCAAAATTGATCGTCTCGCCCGGAATGACCAGAGTCCCATTGAGATAACTTTCGTAGGTGCAGGAGCCGCACGAACCGATCTTTTTGCCGCTCAGATCGGACGGCTGGGTGTACGTCGTGTTGTCTTTATAAACAAATAACGCCGCGGGCGTTGTGTAATAAGGCTGGGCAAAGTAAAGCGCCTTGGCGCGTTCGGGAGTGATGGACATGGAGCCAACGCTGATGTCCCAGCGGCCCGCCCAGCCGCCGGCAGTGATCAACGTCCAATCGGGCGTGACGAAGCAAGGTTCCACCCCCAGTCCTTTTGCGATGGCGGCGGCGACATCAATGTCGAATCCTTCTAATTCGCCCAGCGTCTTTTGGTCTGCCGCGCACTTTGTCCCCGGCGTGCGTTGCGGATTTGCCTTTAATGCGGACTGCGGCGGATAGGCTGGGTCGGTCGAAATGACCAGTGTGCCGCGCGCTTGAATTGTTGCGAGCAAATCGGGAGTTGCGGTTGGCGCTTGCTTAACAGGAGCCTGCACCGCCGGCGCCTGAGTTACAGCAGGGGCTTGAGCCGGCGATGTTGCCTGCGCGGCGCCGCCTCCACATGCAGTGAGTGACAGTGCGGCCGCGAGGATCACGACCACAACAGCGCTAAATTTCTTCATGACATTCTCCTCTATTCAGAGTTTGTGTGGATTGGATTTTGCCGGTAACGCTGGGAATGGATTTGCGACGGCTCCCTTCCCTTTGGCGAAAAATCATTTAACAAGCATAGACCAACTTGACAATTTGTGCAAGAGGCGGAAGTTTAAATTTTTCATTCGAGGCGTGGCGACAGCGGAATTGAAAAATCCGGTGGTAAAATTTTCAACATTTAAACTCAATGGAGGCTTCCATGTCTGTCAAATTTCCATCTGCTGAATGGTTGGATGCCTTGAAGGAAAAACTAAACGGCGATGCTCATTACAACGAAGTGGCTAAAAATTGGGAAGGCGATCTCGTCTTTGATATTCAACCGGCTGGCAATTTGAGTCAACCTTTGCTGATGTATCTCGATCTGTGGCATGGGAAATGCCGCGGCGTCGAGTACGCGCCCGATCCGGCTAAATATCCAAAGCCGACATTTATTTTGCGTTCGCCATACACCAACTTCACTTCCATTCTGTTGGGCAAGCTCGACCCCATGACGGCCATGATGACCAGCAAACTGAAGGTTGAAGGTAGCCTCGGATACATGATGCGAAACGTTCCGACGGTTTTGGATTTTGTCCGCTGCTGCCGCGAGGTTACAACGGAGATACTTTAATCGTTTGCAGTTTTGAATGTCCGAAAGCAGACAGGTTAACTTTCCAACCTCCAAACTTGCCAACCTTCAAACTTTCCAACTTTCCAACCTTCAAACATTCCAACTTTCCAACCTCCAAACTTCATAATCCGCAACTTGAAAACTCCCTATGCAGCCCATTCTCAAAATTGATTTAACCACCGGTAAGACAGAAGAATATAAAATCCAAGAAGAATTGGAAAGAGCCTTTCTCGGCGGCGCGTCGTTGGCGGCGCGCTTGCTTTATCCGCATCTGACGAAAGAACTCGATCCGCTCTCGGCTGAGTCTCCGCTGCTTTTTATGAACGGCCCGCTGACGGGAACGTCCGGTCCGACGGTTGGCCGCTTCGTTGTCTGCGGAAAAGGACCGGCTACCGGCTTATGGGCCGAATCCAACTGCGGAGGCTTTTGGGGGCCCGAACTTCGCTTCGCGGGATACGACGGTTTGTGGATCACGGGCAGAGCCTCAGCGCCAGTTTATCTTTGGATTCAGAACGGCCGCCTCGAGGTCCGGGATGCGGCGCATTTGTGGGGCAAAGACACTTACGAAACGCAGGAAATTGTCAAGCAGGAAGTCGGGCGCCTCAACGCGCATGTCGCGGTGGTGGGTCCCGCCGCGGAACACGGAGTCTTGTTTGCGGGAATTTATTGCGATCATGGGCGCACGGCTGGCCGCACCGGATTGGGCGCGGTGATGGCTTCAAAAAATCTCAAAGCGATTGCAGTGCATGGCAGGCAGACACTGCCGCTCGTTCATTCGGGACGATATGGCGAATTGCGCTCCGAATCGAATCGCGCCCTGAAACAGGATAACGAAGCGCGCGTTCTGCATGAATTGGGCACGGCAGGCGCGGCGAATTATTCCGAGTATCTCGGCGCCATGCCTGCGAAATATTATCATCAGGGTGGGTTTGAGGCGGTGGACAAAGTGTCCGGCTCGAACATGGCCGATACCATCCTGGCCGGTACGAGCGCGTGCCATGCCTGCGTCATCGCCTGCGGACGCGTTGTCCGCCTCGAGGACGGCGCGAAGCGCAAGGGTCCCGAATACGAAACGGTGGTGTCGTTCGGTCCGAATCTTTTGATTAACGATTTAGGCGAAATTACCCGCCTTGGCGAATTGTGCGACCGCTACGGAATGGATACGATCAGCGCCGGCAACACAATTGGCCTGGCGTTTTATCTTTTCGAAAAGGGAATCATCACAACCAAAGATACGGATGGGCTGGAACTTAAATGGGGCGACGCGGTCGCGGTTCGGCAATTGGTGCGGATGACTGCGCGCCGCGAGGGCATTGGCAATTTGATTGCGCAAGGTTCGCGCCGGTTTGGAAAACATTTCGGCGCGGAAGAGGAAGCCGTACAGGTCAACGGGCTTGAAGTCGCATATCATGATCCGCGCGGCGTTTCGGGCATGGCGCTTTCATATGCGACCTCGCCGCGCGGCGCGTGTCATAATCAGTCCGATTATTTTTTCGTGGATTGGGGACATGTCACGCCGGAACTCGGCATCGAATATTTCCCGCGCCATGGCGATGGAGCCAAAGCCGCAAATGTTGCCCGTCATCAAAACTGGCGGACGGTTTATAACTCGATGGTGATGTGCATCTTTGCCAACGTCGCCCCGCAGATGCAGGTGGACTTGATCAACGCGGCCTGCGGCTACGACTGGACGATTGCAGAAATGATGAAGGTCGGCGAACGCGGCTGGAACATGAAGCGCGCCATCAATAACCGAATGGGTTTGACTGCCGCCAATGATAAATTGCCGAAGGCATTGCTTGAGCCGTTGTCAACAGGCGGCACGGAAGGTTACGTGCCAGACATTCAGGGAATGCTATACTCCTATTACAACGCCCGCGGCTGGGACGAGAAAACGGGCTATCCAACGAAAGAGAAATTACTTTCCCTTGGATTGGATGATGTTGCAAAAGATCTATGGGGATAAAAGAGGGCCGTGAAGAGCGCGGTGGAGAAAATAAAAACGCAAGAAGAACGGCGCCGGATTGGGCGTCTCTGTGGAGAGGCTTGTATGATTTTGCCCATTTCTACGTGCCGGGAAGTTTTATGGCCCCGCGCGAAAGGGCGTCTTTCTCATCCGGCGTTTCGATGACTTTAATCAGATCGCGCGGAGAATGGACCACATAATCAGGTTCGCCGCGCAGCAAATGTTCCAAACTTTGATGTCCCCAGGTCACGGCAACGCTCGTGGTCGCCGTTTCTTTTGCTGCACGAATATCGCTTAACGAATCCCCCACCATAAACGCTGTTTCTGGTTTTGTATTTGCCAGAAAGCGATTCCGTGCAATCATAATTTTCTGCGATTTGGAACCCGGCATGTCTATGCCATAGACCGCCTGCACGCACGTATCTAAACCGTGCTCGACGAGAAAAGCCTCCACATTTTGAGTCGAATTGGTGGTGACAATGACGATTGTGTTTCTGGCGGCGAGCCTCCTGACGACATCGCCCAGCCCATCGAAGATGGCGGGCGGAGACTTCTTCTCGGCAAAACGCTTCAAGCAGATTTGCACAAATTCATCTATAAGATGTTCGGGAACTCCACATGCCTTTCCGTACGATGCAAAGGACATGGTTTCGAGACTGCTCAAGTCTTCTTTTTTTACAATGTGATTTACGCCCAACTTGTTACAGGCTTCTTGACCAAACTGGAGCAAATCGTCAAGGGTATCTGCGAGCACGCCATCGTAATCAAAAATAATCAATGCCATTGGAGAGGGTGTCCGTTCAGTAGATGGGATCGGAAACAGCAGGATCATCGCGGAGGATGCAAACCTTCGCTAAGAGAAGAAAAGATATGCCAGACCGCATTCATTTCAACTCTTATGACGATATTTTAGCACGGGGAACGACTGCACGGTTTGGCTTTACATGGCCGTCTGTATAAATTCCTTTCAACGTTGGGCTCTCCACAGCCCGCAGGCTGTATAATTCCTTCCGTACAAATCATATATAACCGCTTCGTACATCGAGGTAGAAATGAAACTCGTCACTGTCTCTGAAATGAAAGCCATCGAAAAAGAAGCCAACTCCAGAGGTCTAACCTACGACCAAATGATGGAAAACGCAGGTCAGGGATTGGCTGAGATCGTCCAGGATTTGCCCATCGAAGAAGACGACCGCGAAGTCTTTGGCCTGGTCGGCTCGGGCAACAACGGCGGCGATACGCTGGTCGCGCTCTCCCATCTCGCCGCGGATGGCTGGATCACGCGCGCCTATCTCGTCAGGCGAAAGAACGATGAACTGGTCAAACGTTTGAAAGAGGCCGGCGGAGAAGTCCTTTTTGCAGAAGAAGATAAAGATTTTCAAAACCTGAACGCATTCCTTCAAACGGCATCAGTTGTTTTGGATGGAGTGCTTGGCACAGGAATCAAATTGCCATTGAAGTCCGATGTCGCCGGCGTTCTCGCAGAAGCGCAATCCATTCTTGAAGAATCGGTAAATGAGCCGATTGTTGTGGCAGTGGATTGCCCCTCTGGAATTGATTGCGACACCGGCGAGGCCGCGCCAGAATGTCTTCCCGCAGATTTGACCGTCACGATGGCGGCGGTCAAGCAGGGTCTGCTCAAATTGCCTGCCTATGAATTGGCGGGCGATCTGCAGGTCGTGGATATTGGCTTGCCTGAAGATTTGCCTTCGCTGAAATCAATTCAAACGGAAGTGGCTGAAGAAATGACGGTCGCCGCCATGTTGCCGGAGCGTCCGCTTGATTCGCATAAAGGGACGTTCGGCACTGCGCTCATCGTCGCGGGATCGGTCAATTACACGGGAGCCGCTTTGCTCGCCGGGCAGGCCGCCTACCGCGTCGGCGCGGGACTGGTCACGCTGGCTGTGCCGTCAATGTTGCATGATACGCTGGCGGGTCAATTCCCCGAAGCGACGTGGCTTCTGCTTCCGAATGAACTGGGCGTCATCTCGCGCGATGCCGCAGAGGTCGTGACCAAAAATCTGGAACGCGCCACTGCCATGTTGATCGGTCCAGGGTTTGGACTGGAAGAAACCACGAAAGAATTCATCGAAAATTTTTTGACGGGCAAATCCGTCCCGAAGAAGACGACATCCCACATTGGCTTTTTGCATGAGGAGAGCGAGAAGGATGAGGAAAGAAACGAGAAATTGCCGCCAATGGTTTTCGATGCGGACGGCTTGAAACTGCTTGCGAAAATCAAAGACTGGCATAAGTTATTGCCCGCCCCCGCCGTGCTGACGCCGCATCCGGGCGAGATGTCTGTATTGACGGGGCTCCCGCGCGATGAAATTCAAAAGGATCGCATTGCTATCGCCAAAAAGTTTGCAAAAGAATGGGGGCATGTGATCGTGCTCAAAGGCGCGTTTACGATTGTGGCCGCGCCGGATGGACGCATTACGATGATTCCGGTTGCATCCCCCGCTTTGGCGCGGGCAGGAACCGGTGACGTTCTGGCGGGACTGATTGTCGGCTTGCGCGCCCAAGGCGTGGACGCGTTCGAGGCCGCAGTCGCCGGCGCGTGGATTCACGCCCAGGCGGGCCTTTACGCGGCTGACGATTTGGGAACGACTGCATCCGTGCTGGCCGGCGATGTGTTGAATTCGATTCCGGATGTGCTCTCGGACCTGGGTTGAGGGTTTGGAGGTTGGAGGTTTGGAGGTTTGAAGGTTTGAAGGTTTGGAGGTTTGAAGGTTAATGATGAAAGGCGCTCCTCGAATTTTGAGAAACGCCTTTTCTTAATCAGCCTTGAACTTCCGGCCCTCTAACTTTTCAACCTTTCAACTTTCCGGCCCTCTAACTTTTCAACCTTTCAACTTTCCGACCCTCTAACTCTTTAAAAATTCTTCCACCGCTTCTTTGCTGATGCGATACGCGTTGCCGAGTTTCTTGGCTTTCAGCGAGCCGTCTTGAATCGCGGCCATCACATCCTCTTCGGAAACTTTCAGGAAGCTGGCCGCCTCGGACGGAGTCATTACCTCGGGCATTTCCCCGCCGCCGGAAGGTTTCGGAGCAGTTCCGCCCTGTGCGGCGTTTTGTATTCCGCCCTGAAGCGCCTGACCCATTAAATTGCCAATCCCCATTCCGGCGCCAATGCCGGCGGTGAGTCCCGCGCCGCCGCTTTGGTTGTTGGCCGCGTCGCGCATGGCGTCCGCCGCTTGCAGTTGGGTATAGGTCGCCATATCGAGCATTCCCATGTCGCGCAGCTCCTGAGCCGATTTATCTGACGGTTTCAAGTTGCCGATGTAGAACGTTTTGAGCATCATGCCGAGCGCGGCGAAATCGTCCTGCGCCTTGGCCCGCACAGCCGCGCCGATCTCTTCGGTGAGCCCGATCAATTCCAGGACGGAGTGTTTCGCACCGGTTTCGCCCAGAACGTCTTGCAATTTGGATAACAACATGGTACGAAGACGATCTTCGATGTCGGAGGTGCGGAAGGTTCCCTGTGTACCGACAATCTTGGTCACGAACATTTGCGGGTCAGTGATCTGGAATGAGTATGTGCCGAAGCCCTGCAGAAGCGCCACGCCCAGACCCACGCCGGGATTCCGGACGATGATCGGCTGGGGCGTTCCCCATTTCTTGTTGGCAAATTCCTTCATGGAAACAAAATAAACTTCGGCAGGGAATGGTGTGCGGTCATTAAAAGCCTTGCCAATGAAATTGATCAACAATGGCACGTTGGCGGTCGTGATGGTGTGACGCCCGGCGCGGAATACATCCAGCGCGTTTCCGTCGCGGAAAAAGACCGCCGCCTGCGCCTCGCGCACGATCACCTGCGAGCCGATTCTGTAATCGCCAATCGAACTGTCATCGGGGAAACGATGAACAAGCTCATCCGTCATTTCGTTTGGATATTCAATGACATCAAAAATTCTGGCCATTTTTCTCACTCCTTTGAATGATCTATAACAAATCGCATTATAGTCCATGGGCTGTGCCAGGACAAGCAACCCATTTGTCTTATTCTTATACGGGGCAAAATCGGCAAAGTTGCAGACTCGGCTAACGGCCCCCAGCATGAACGTGAACGCCTGAAAGTTTCCGGACGATATCGGACTCGATTGTCGCGCGAACCCGCTCTGGATCCGGGGCGGATGCGTTTCCTGAATCCTGCTTTATCGGCGTAATCCCGCCCGTCCATTCATCATGGAACGTTTGTTAAGGCGGGTTTAAAGCGGGTAACTTTTTTGCAATGTTTTCGTCATGCTTGTAGCAGAGAGTTGCCGCGAAGGCGAGGTTCTTGCTGAGAGGTTTATGCTTGTTGGGGGCCGGCAGGAAGATATCAACGACACTCTCCACAATCAACAAGTTGAGTTTCGAAGTCAGTGTTGGCGGCGGACGCATAAATTCAGGCAGAATGGATCAGGTTCAACAATTGTGAAGCGGAATCATAACTTAAGGGATGATGATGTTATCAAGTCGTTGGACGCATTGAGAAAAATGCAGCCCGAGTATCCGCCAAGTTTATTCTCCAGGCGGCGGGCGGCTTTTATGGCCAGCGTTGCGACAACGATGCTCGCGGCTGGTTCCACTGTCGCCAGCTCAACGGCGGCGGGAAATGCCGAATCCATTTTTGCCGTGATGACAACGCTCGACAAGATCATTTTTGGAATCGAATTGTTCTTTGCCACTGTTTTTTTGGGTGCAATTGCCGGTACAGCCTACATTAATCGTGATGTATTAAAGAATTTATTGTTCCCCGGGAGTCCAACCGCGATTCGGACAACACAGCAAGTGCGCGCGACGTTTCCTTTGTCTACAGCTTCGGAAGTTTCTACCGGCACTACAACCGCAACTCTTACCCTTTTGCCGGAAGAGACGCCGTCCCAAAACCAGCCTGTTTCAACGGGCGCAAACAATGCGGCCACGCCGCAACCGACTTCCAAACCAGGCTATCACTATGGGCAAACCGGAACGCCGGGTCCGAAACATTAGCAGAAGCGGTCTTGCAAAATTATTTTCCAAGACAGGTTTTCGTTCATATAAATTTCATATTCTGCGCTGGCAGCCTGTCGTTTTAAGGCTCATCAATGCCTGCTTTTATTCATCGCTTGGTTTTGAGACCTTCATGGGTTTTCCGGTGCCTTTATCGCGGATCATCAGGATTTCCGCCATGATGCTGACCGCGATCTCTTCGGGCGTTTCGGCTTGCAATTCCAATCCCATAGGTGAGTGGACGCGGGCGATTTTTTCATCGGACACGCCGCGGGCTTTCAATTCCTTCGCCGTGGTTGCCCACCGGCGTCTTGAGCCGATTACGCCAATGTAAGCCGCGGGCGAATCAAGCAATGGGCCGAGTCCTGCCGCGTCGATGGACGAGCCGCGCGTGGTCAGAACGAGAAACGTTCGTTTGTTGATTTTGAGATGTTCTGGTAATTTATCCATTGTGACCGGATAATACGCGTCGGCGTCCGGGACGGTTTGCGGATTGCAGAATTCAGTCCGATCGTCGCTGACCACGACTCGGAATCCGAGCCACTTGGCGAGATGCGCCACCGCTTTGCCAACATGCCCCGCGCCGATGACCACTATCGTCGGCGCCGGAAGAATCGGTTCCACAAACACCTCCACCTGACCGCCGCACACGCCGGGGTCGCCGCGTGACGGGTCGGACATTCGATAGGAAAGCAGGCGCGGCCTGCCCTCGGAGATCGCCATCCAGGCTTCATCGAGGACGCGATGTTCGAGATCGCCGCCGCCGACAGTGCCGATGAATTTTCCGTCCGCGTAAACGAGCATCTTGCTGCCTACATGCCGCGGCGTGGAGCCTTCGCTTTTGACGACAGTGCAGAGGGCGGCGCTGTCATTATTCTTTTCGAGCTCAACAATTGCTTCGTAAATGGCATTCATGTTTTTTTCTCGTGGATGATTTTATCCGAAATCTGCTTTTACGGCGCGGCGCCCGAAGAAAACGAAAAAACCTTGCGGGCTTTGCGTTTTCCACCGCTCATTCTTCACCATCCCCATTGCGGCTGCCAATCGGGTTCGGAATCCTGGGTCAACTGGCGCGTGCTGTGACCGTCGGCGCGCATGATGTAAAGATTGGCATCGGCGCTGTTGCGGATGGAATTGTAAACGATATATTGACCGTCGGGCGAATAAAACGCCGAGGCGCTGTTGCCGTCGAATGTCAATTGCGTGACGGCGCCGTTCGTGAGATCGAGGCGAAAGATGCGGCGGCCGTTCACGGGTCCGGCAAAGATCAAAAGGCTTTTGCTGTCCGGCGACCAGGCGAGGCTTCCGCCGATGTCCGATCTGCCCTGCGTGATCTGGCGCGGCACATTGGGATTCTGTACGTCGAGCAGAAAAATCTGATAAGAAAATTGCACGTCCACAGACATCGCAAACGCAATGGTTTTTCCATCCGGCGACCATGCCGCGCCGACGATATCTTTGGGCCCCTGGTAAAGCACATGCGGATTCCGCCCCGATTTGTCCATCAGCCATAACGCGGACGGTTGGTCTCCAACGCGGTTGACAAAGACGATTTGTTTTCCGTCCGGCGAAAAGCTGGGCGAGACGACGTTACCAATGGAATACGTGAGCTGGCTGATTTGTGAGTTTGCCAGCGAGAACTCAAAGAGGTCAAAAATCCCGTTGCGGTTGGAGGCGTATACAATGGAATTGCCTTCCGGTGAGATCGCCGGATAATATGAGTTTGTTGCGTCGTTCGTCAGTTGGCGGAAACCGCTGCCATCCGCGTTGATCATGCAGATTTGATTGTAACTGCCGCGCGTGCAAGTGAAGACAATGTGTCCGCCATGCACATCGGTTGGGCGCGGCAATGCGGTAGCCGTAGCCGTCGGCGGCGGCACGGTGATGTTGCGCGGATTGATGTTTGCGATTTGTTGAAGCTGGGGAGGCTGAATCAGCGAGAAAGCGAGGATGATGACCGCCAGAACAATAAGGCTGACGGGAAGAAAGGGCGCGCGGCGCCTCTCGCGAAATAAAAATGTTTTGCGTTTTCCGGATGTGTATTTTCCATCCAAAAGCGGCGGCATGACGAACCTTTTGGAGGATGCTGCTCACGAAACTGTTTTTGAAATTCGGATTTGCCGCAGACGTCTACACCTGCGCCAGGGGCAAAGGCGGGTGGATACGAATTTTTCGATGAATGTTCTTGTGGTCTTGACCGGTTTATCAGGCATCCGTGTTTCTCTGTGTTTATCTGTGGCTGTTTTCAAAACGCTGCTAAGGCAAATTTTTGGCCGTATATATCAGTTCTGGGTATGAGCCTTGGGCGCGGAAGACAAATTTGTCGGTCGCATAAATTCCCTGCGGACAGCTTCCGCGTTGAACGGCCTGGTTGATTTGATCTGCAAGATAGTTTGGGTCGCCGCTTTGTGATTGATTCAAGGGGCCTAATGTACATTCTTCGGCGGTCGGGACATTGGCGGCATTCTGAGTAAAATAATCCACGGCGCTGACGGTGGCAACCATGCGGACGATGTCCCAGCGATTGAATTGCGGCGAATACGGCGGCGGCATGTAACGCGGACGGACAATAAAATCAACATCCATGATGGCTTGCAGAGGCACGCCCGACGGATTCTTGTAATCAAGGATGGCGCCCATGCCTAACGAATCGCGCGGCCATTTTCCAAAGGGAAGCGAGAAAATGTTTCCAAGTTTGGCGATCAAGTCCGGGCGGCCAGCGAGATTCAGCATTTGATTCAAATCCTTGTCGTTGGCTGAAAGTTCCCAGATGATGCCGTCGGGAGACGTATAGGTAAGCAAAGCGTGTGTGTAGGTATGATTGTATACCAGCGCGCCGTGATCCATGCACCAGACAATTGCGTTGGCGAGAATGGCCGGATCGTTTGCGTTGATATATGGTTTATCTCCGAGGTTGGAGAAAAGCGCCCAATGAAATCCGAAGTCGGGATGCGTTTGCGAGAACTGATACGATTCGCCGAGTCCGGTTGCGGGGTCAATCGTTCCATCAGGCGTGAAGCGGATCTGATTCCGATAGAATAAATCGTCCATCGTGAATATGATTGGGCGCTTGCCGGCTGGGAGGCGCAAATCGCCGTCGAGCCAGCGGCCGAGCGGGACCATCGCATAACCGGCATTATATAAATTCTGCAGTTCCGAACTGAAATCATCGAGCCGTACATGTGTTGCGCCGGAGACCCCGTGTTCTTGAAATTGATGATAGACGAGGATCGGGACAACCGGATCACTCGGCCAGACAGTGACTGTGAGATAAAACGGCTGGCTGGTCGGCGTCAATGTTGACGAGGGAGTGGGGCCTGGTGTTGTAGCGGTCGCGGTTGCGGGCGGCGTGGATGTAGATGTAACAGGCTCAGGCGAATATATTGGCGTTATTCCGCCTTGCGCCGCACAAGCGGAAAGAATAAAGGCTGATGATGTGAAAAGAAGAGTAAGAATAAAATATCGTTTATACATTGGAGCGTCGCTCTTTGCCCCCGAATCATAACATGGTTGCGATTCGTTATTTGAGCGGGCATGTGTTGATGTAAGCAAAACAAAGCCGCTTTTACGGAGCCCGATTTGAATGAACGGGGAGATCATTTCGCGGCAGAAACAAAACTTTTGACGAATTTGCCTTTTGCTTTTTAGCCGCTCTATCTTTCCAACAGCCCCAACACGACCGGCAATAGCTGTTTCTTTCTCGAAACAACTCCCGGCGCGTCACGCGTGCCGTCAGGTAAGGGCGGGTAGGGGAGATCATCCAGAATTGGCGGCGCGCCGCTGGACAGGAGCAGGCGGCTCGAACCGCCAACGATGTCGGTGATGAGCAGCATGGCAAAGTCGAGGCCGCCTTTGTCGCGCAGTTCGTCGAGGGCGGAACGAATCGGTTTGAGATGTTAGGTCAATTGCATCAAGTCTGTGACTTCAGCCTGCGCCACCGCAAATTTGAATCCGCCTGCTTCGTACGATTTGATGTCGGTGCTGACCACATCTTTGGGATCGCGATTCGAGAGTCCCGCGCCGGAGGATAAAACGGATTTGCCGAACGATTCGATCGTCTCGCCTTCGAGCGGACTCCCGCCCACGAACGCCCAGCGCGCCAATCTCTGCGCCGCGTCCTTGTCGCGCGTTGTTGTGGTGGGAGAAGTCAGGATAAGGGTGTCCGCCAAAAGTCCCGCGAGAAGCGCACCGGCCAATGCGGGCGGCATGGAGAGACCGGCTTCGGCGGTCAATTCCGAAACGAGGGTTGAAGTCGAGCCTACCACATCCACCGTGAATCGAATCGGCTGGTGTGTGGATGGATTGCCAAGCCGATGATGATCCAAAATCTCAAGCAGTTCGGCTTCTTCGAGCGCGGCGATGGCCTGGCGCGGTTCATTGTGATCCACAAGAATGATTTTCAAACGCGGCGGGTTGAGCGCTTCGCGCTGATGTGCGATGCCCAGATAACGCCCGCTTTCATCAACGACCCAGTAATCGTTGTATTCGTCGCGCAAAATTTTGTTGAGCGAATCGCGAATCTTTGCATTGGCCGGATATTTTGGAACGGTGGTATCAGCGGCTTCCCGGCAACTGACCGCCATCATTTCGCGCACGGTCGTATCGCCGGGGCGCGGACCAAGCGTCTCTGTAAAATATTTGAAAAGGCTTAAGCCGTTGATGAGTCCGTACGGTTTTCCATCTTCGTTGACCACAGGCGCGATGCCGCCGGTGCGTGAGGCAAGCGTCCATGCCGCGCCGAGCTGGCTTTCGGGCCGGATGGTGTCGAGTCTCTGCATGATGGATTCGAAACGCGGCGAGGCGTCTGTGAGGAGAATTGGCGGCTCGAGTTCCAGACGCTTCAATACCCACGATGTCTGCGGGTTGACTGCGCCCGCGCGCGCGGCCACTGCTGGAGCTTTATCGCGCTCGCGCAAAAGCCAGGCATAGCCCAGCGCGGCGGCAATAGAATCAGTATCGGGGTTGACATGACCAATGACGAAGATTTGATCTTGCATGGTGATATTGTATCAAAAGACCTGACAGGTTTTGATTTGTCAGGCCTTTTGCATTTACTTTGTTTTCAACGCCTTCCAAACTTTTTCAGGCGTGATCGGGTTGTCGTCAATATTCACGCCAACCGCATCCAGCACGGCGTTGCCCACAGCAGGCGCGACGCCATCCATCGGAATCTCCGCCACGGCTTTGACTCCGAACGGATGGCTCGGCTCGAACGTCTCCACGAAGATGGTTTCCAGTTCGGGCATTTCGTCTGCGCGGAAGATGTGGTAATGATCGAGGTCGCGTTCGATGGCGTTGCCTTTTTCATCATAGCGCATCTCTTCGCAGACGGCGTAACCGAGGGCTTGCGTCATGCCGCCCTCGATCTGGCC
>JBHORD010000078.1:0-13290 GCA_042408355.1 Anaerolineales bacterium | reverse complement strand
GCCTGGTGGGTCAGCGAGCCGGACAAAGGTCAGACCGACGCGCTCAACAAAGGTTTTGCCCGCGCCAAAGGCGAAATCTTTGCGTGGCTGAATTCGGACGATGTGTATGCCCCTGCGGCGGTCTCATCCGCCGTAAAATTTTTGACGGATCACCCTGAAGTCGGGCTGGTTTACGGCGACGCCAACTTCATCAACGAATTCGGTGATATTATCGGCAAATTCGACGCGGCGCAAACCGACCTGCGGCGTTTGAAACAGGGGTACGTTCACATCCCGCAACAGGCTTCGTTCTTCCGCGCCGACTTGTGGCGCGCGGTGGGCCCCCTCGATCCATCCTTTTATTTCGCCATGGATTATGACTTATGGGTGCGCATCGCGCGGCGTTCACAGGTAAAATACGTCCCGCAGACATGGGCCAACTTCCGCCTGCATACGGCCGGCAAAACAATTTACGCCGACGAACGCTGCTGGCCCGAAATGCTGCGCGTCCACTACCGCGATGGCGGCGGTTTCTTTTCGATGATTGTGGCAAAATATTACCTCCGCCGGATCGTTGCCCCCTTTTGGAATTGGCGTCGGCGCAGACAGTACAATATTGAATAGGTTTGATGCAATCATTCGATGAATACATGGAACGGGACGCGGCTTTCTCAAAGTCGGGAGTGTCTGCATGGCATGGAAAAATTAACCGCAAAGAACGCTGAGATTGCGAAGTTTAATGGCCGATATTCCGCAGTTCCTTTGTAGCGCGACATTCATGCCGGTTGAAAGTGCGGGATAAATCTCGCGCTGCTGAGTAAGGTGAATTAATGAATTTTCTTTGCGATCTTCGCCGGCCTAGCGGTTCAAAAGGTCTGTCGGACATTGCTTTGAGAGAGCCGGAACGGGACGACCTCGCGTTCTACGAAGTGCATGTTCGTAAATTCGCGGCAAGAGGAACAGGCAGTCATGAAACTTATTTTTTCTCCTCCATCATCCGATGACCTCATTCGGTTATTGAAAGCCTGGCGTTTCTGGTCGTTGGGCGCCATCGCAGGCGCGTTGATCGGCGCGGCGGTTTATTACATTGCGCCGCCGCCATACCGCGCCCGCGCCGTAGTCAACGTTGACTTTCATCTCGAACAAGCCTGGCCGCAGAATACCACCAATGAGCAATTCTATTATCTGGAACGCGAGGCGCGCAAATTGGAAGAGATTGCAATGTCCGACACGGTCCTGAACGCCGTCGCGTCGCAGGTCGGCGGCGTTACAGTTGAACAACTGCGCGCCCGCCAACTTCAATTAAGTCAACCCGGTAACGGCGGCTGGCATTTTTATGCGGATGATCCCGATCCGCAAAAAGCCGAGGCGCTGGCATCTGCATGGGCGCAAGCCTTCGCCCAAAACGTTCAAACGCAAATGACCGATCCGGCGACCAGCCTGGAAAAATACATTACCGCCGTTCCATCGCAAACACAGCATCTGACTGCACAGCGCAGTATCAGTTTGAGCCGATATTTGCTGATCGGTTCCATCGCGTTCCTCGCCCTCAGCGCGCTGGTGGTTTTATTTTTTGATATCCGAAAATGAACGCGGCCTCCCGTTTTTTGAATCTCGATTTCATTGCCCGCGCTTTATGGGCGCTGGCGTTATTGACTTTGCCGGTTACAAGTTTTCGTTATTTTCCCGCAAGCGATACAACATACGTTCGTCCGCTGGCGCTTTATCCATTGATATTGCTCGCGCCGGTATTGTTGATCCAGCTCATTCGCCGCAAGGCGAGGTTTCCACGCGCCGGCGCGTTGACGCCGTTTGCCGCGTTTGTTTTTGCCGCGCTCGCAACCAGCGCCGTCGCGATTCTTTACGCCCCGCCGCCCCTGCGGAGCCAGGACATTTTCGGGCGCGTTGTCCGCGCCTGGGCAACAGTTGTAATCGGCGCGATGTTCTTCGTCTCCGCCATCTGGATGAACCGCAATGAAGACGATTTGCGTTTTTCGTTGAAATGGCTTTTTGCCGGTTTCATCCTTGACGTTCTGTGGAGCGGCGTGCAAGGGGCGACGTTTTATCTGCACATTTTGCCAAAGCCGCTGGTGACGCATTGGCAACGCGCCTTCTCGATGCGTGAATTGATCAAGACGAATCGCATTTCGGGGCTGGCGTATGAACCGGCATGGCTTGCCGGACAAATATCAACGGTTTACTTTCCGTGGTTGTTCGCATCGCTTCTGACCCGCCAGCGGTTGACGCGTTTCAAGTGGCTGGAGCCAACCCTGCTGGCGGCTTCCGTTTTCCTTTTGCTGGCAACGTTTTCGCGCGGCGGCCTGCTGACGGTGGGCGCAACAATTGTATTGACCCTTCTGCTGGCGGGCCGCTCGCAAATCCGCGCCTCGTGGAATTGGTTCGCCTCCGGCTTTCGAAGCGGACTCGGCGGGCTGTGGCGTGTGGGTTTGATTCTCGTCATTGTCGCCGCCGCAGCGGGCGCGTTGGGGTTTCTCAGCCGCAAGAATTACGTTGCGCGTTTGTGGAATATCCAAACCGACTCCATCGAGTCGTTTCTCATTCAAAATTCCGCGGGCGCACGCGCCGCCTACATGCTGGGCGCGTACGGCGCGTACGAACAGCATCCGTGGACCGGCGTGGGACTCGGCGCCAGCGGTTTTTACATCTATAAAAATTTGCCCGATTGGACGTTGACCGTCGTGCCGGAGATCGCCCGTCAATTGAGTCCCGACAGCGCGCTCTACCCGAATCCAAAAAACCTTTATGTGCGGCTCCTTGCCGAAACGGGCCTGCTCGGATTCTTTTTGTTCGTTGCATTTCAATTCTCGATTTTGGGCGATGCGTTGACCGCCCTCAGGCAAAAATCAACGTTCTGGCAGTTTCTCGGCGTCGCCGCGCTCTTTAGTTGGATTGCAATTGTCCTTGATAACATGACGCAGGATTCGCTTGCGCTTCCAGACATGTGGATTAACCTCGGCATGTTGGTCGGCGTGTCGGCGTTTTGGATACTGCAAAAGAAATCAACCGAGGAGAACGCATGATTGTTCTATCTGTGGGAATGCCGCGCGCCGGCTCAGGCTGGCATTACAACCTCATTCATGACCTGATGAAGACAACCGGCTGCGCCGACGCAGGTGAGATTCGCAGGAAATATCATCTGGAAAGTATTCTGACCGAAGTGAACTGCAACATTGGCGTGCTTTCCGTGCGGCGCCTGGCGATGGTGATGGTGCCCGCCTTGCTGGGAAACACCTTCGTCATCAAAGCACATGCGGGACCGACCTCTGCCTCGCGCCTGCTTGCGGCGCTGGGCTTGTTGCGCATCACGTACATTTACCGCGACCCGCGCGATGCAATGCTCTCCGCCTTCGAATACGGACAGCGCGCATTGACCAGGGGCCGTCCGAATGCTTTTTCGCATCTGACCGATTTCGATACATCGCTGGCTTTCATCGCCGATTACGTCCGCATCTGGGAAAAATGGATGCGCGAGAAAAATGTCCTTGTGGCCCGCTACGAAGATTTGTTGACGAACTACGATGCAGAGTCGGCGCGGCTGGTGGATTATCTCCATTTGGACGGGAGCCGGCCCCAGGTCCGGGAAGTGATCGAGCGATACCGCCCCGAAAAAGCGGAGACGTATCAAGGCACACATTTCTTCAAAGGCAAGATCGGACGTTTTCGCGAGGTTTACTCGGCGGAGCAGCAAAAAATCCTGTTGGATCGTTTTGGAACTGTCCTGGTTAAAATGGGGTACGAGTTATAGACCTGCTTGCAAAGGTGTAAGCGCGTTGTAATGCGTTTGCTTTGCAGGGGTTACATTCTTTCGTTATCATTGTCGTATGCGGACTTTTGAAACTCCTTACGTAGCAGACTGGTTCGCCATTTCACTGCGCTGGGCAGTGATGCTGGGATTGGTCGTGTCGCTTTCATTAGGGGGATCGTTAACGTTAAATCTGGTCTGGCCGGTGATCATCATGATCTTCTGGAATATGGGGATGACCGTTCTTGCCAGCCTCAACACCCGCATTCCATTTCATCGCCAGATCAATCTGGCGGCGGATATTTTGTTGTGCGGAATTTTTTTCTGGGTGCAGGGCGGGTTGGCCGGCGCCGCCTCGTGGGCGGGGTTGCTACCCATCCTGACGGGCGCGGTGTATTTCGATTATTCCGGCGCGTTGCTCGCCGCTGGTTTATTTGCCGTTCTCTCGTTTGTCTCGGTGCAAATGCATTCACCTGCGCGCGCCTCCTTTGCTTTGATCTGGATGGCAGGTACGGTTGCGCTGGGCGGCCTGTTCGGATACCTTGGGACGCAATTGATGACGCGCCTGCGTCTGAAGCGGCAAACCTGGCTGGAGGCCGAAGAGAAAAAGCGGCACATTCAAGGCGAACGCCTTCGCGCCATTTATGAGCTGACTTCCACATTGACCGCGACTCTTTCCTACAAGCGCGTGCTCGATTCGGCGCTGGATTTGGGATACGCCGCTCTCAACCCCGAATCAGACAACAACGAAAGCGATCCGTTGGTCAGCGCGGTGCTTTTATTCCGCGGTGGACAACTACGCGTGGCCTCCGCGCGGCGTTTTACCAGCGCCGATTTGCGCCTCCTGTTTCAGGGCAGTGAGGGAATCTTAAAAAAAGTTTTCGATGAGGGCGAGCCAATTTTTTCCAAAGATATCGGCTATGACCCGGAATTGGGACGCGTGATTGCCCTCCGCAATTGCACTTCGGCGTATTGCTTCCCGCTCCGAAGCGGATTCAATGTCTACGGCGTCATCATCTTTGCGCATCCCGATCCGGAGTACTTTTCGACCGACCGCCGCGAAATGCTGGACATCATCAGCCGTCAGGCGGTCATTGCGATACAAAATGCGCGTTTGTATCAAGACCTGGTGGAGGAGAAGGAACGGATGATCGAGGTCAACGAAGAGGCGCGCAAGAAATTGGCGCGCGACCTTCACGATGGACCGACGCAATCTGTGGCCGCGATGGCCATGCGCATCAACCTCGTCCGGCGCATGGTGGAAAAAGATTCAAAGGGGACGATCGAAGAACTTGCCAAGATCGAGGAACTGGCGCATCGCACAACCAAGGAAATCCGTCACATGTTGTTTACACTGCGTCCGTTGATCCTCGAGTCGCAGGGGTTGGGCGCGGCGTTGAGATCTATGGCTGACAAAATGCGCGAGACCTACAATCAGAACCTCGTCATCAATGTGGATGATGGCATTGCCAACCAGATGGAAATGGGAAAACAGGGCGTCGTCTTTTATATCATCGAAGAAGCGGTCAACAACGCGCGTAAACACGCCAACGCCGCCAACATCTGGGTGCGCCTCCAGCCGTTTCAACAAGGCGCGGCGTTGCTGGAAGTGGAAGATGACGGCATCGGTTTCGACGTCGAAGCCATGAATCGGGCATACGATAAGCGTTCGAGTCTGGGCATGGTCAATTTACGCGAGCGCACCGAACTGGTCAATGGCCTGCTCAACATCGAATCAACCATTGGCAAGGGAACGAAAATATCGGTTTATATCCCTCTGACTGAGGAAGCCGCCGACCGTCTGCATCACGCCAAATTGCGCTGAGATTCAAACATGCCCACCGCCGCCGGTTTGTATTATTTTGCCCATCAGGCAGACCGTTTAACCCGCCCGCCTGTAATCTTGATTCATGGCGCGGGCGGCAATCATTTATACTGGCCGCCGCAAATCCGCAGACTGCCCGATCAACGCGTCCTTGCTGTGGATCTGCCCGGTCATGGCAAATCCGAAGGCCTGGGCTGTCATACCATTCAAGAGTACACAGACAAAATCGTTGAATTCATCAATGCCCTGAAATTCAATTCCGTTGTCCTTGTCGGACATTCGATGGGAAGCGCGGTTGCGCTCTCATTGGCGATACGCTTTCCGAAACGCGTCATCGGCTTGGGGCTGATAGGCGGCGGAGCAAAACTGCGCGTGGCGCCATCCATTTTGCAGAACGCATCCAATCCGTCCACATTCGACGAAGCGGTTCGAATGATTACCGATTTTTCCTTTGCTCCGCAGACCAATAAACGTTTGAAGGAACTGGCGGCGCGCAGAATGGCTGAGACGCGCTCGCCGGTTCTTTACGGGGACTTTTTGGCGTGCGACGCGTTTAATGTGATGGATCAACTCTCGAAGATTTCCGCGCCGGCGTTGATGATCTGCGGCGACAAGGATCAAATGACGCCGCCCAAATATTCAGAATTTTTATGCAGCCATATCGCCGGGGCGCGCATGGAAGTGATTTCCAACGCGGGGCACATGGTGATGCTGGAACAGCCCGAAAAAACAGCGGGGATTCTGGATGACTTTTTGAATACGATCTCGTATCAACCGGGACAATGAATTTATCAGCGTTACACAGACAGCCCGGCCTCACTGCGATCCCGCCATTCAGAGATTGCTTCAGCCGCTTCGCCTCTTTGCAACGACGTCACGCAATGGAATGACTCCCGCCTGATTCCAGCTACGATAAATCGAATAGCCTTGTCAGCATTGGCTTTGCGTTCAAGATTGCCCGCGCCCGATGACTCACGCGGTTTTTTTCGTCCATTTCAAGTTCGGCCATTGTACGGTTAAGTTCCGGAATTAAAAAAATCGGATCGTATCCAAAACCGCCTGTTCCTCGTTCCTCCGGCAGAATCTCGCCTTTGCATTCTCCCTTGGCGAACCGCACATCGTTTTCTGAAACAGCGACGGCGATGGTGGCGCGGAAACATGCCGTCCACGGGCGGGGTTTGCCGCGCAAATTTTGCAAAAGAAAAACGCGTCTATCGGCGTCTGAGGCGTTGGGCTTGGGCAAATAGCGCGCAGAATGCAATCCGGGCGCTCCGTTCAACGCATCCACCTCGAGGCCGGAATCATCGGCAAGTGAAATCAAGCCGCTGGCGCGGAAAAATGCGACGGCCTTCTTGGCCGCATTTTCCGCGTACGTTTTACCGTCTTCGACAACATCCAGATTTAAGCCAAGATCGGCGGGCGTGACAAGCTCAATTTTTAAATCGTCAAGCAGAGCGCGGATTTCTTTTACTTTTCCTTTGTTGTTCGTTGCAATCAATAATTTGTTCATCGGCTATTTTGATTTCTTTGTAATTTGTTTCAACGCCCACGCCGCGTGTCTTTGAATCATCGCTTCATCGTCTTTCAAAGCCTTTTTCAACGCTGGAACAGCCTTTGGATTTGCAATGTTGCCCAGTGCAACTGCGACGTTTCTCAAATAACCGCGCCGTTTGGCGCGTTTGACGGGGCTGTCTTTGAATTTCTGGTTAAATTTTTCCGGCGTGAGTTCCAGCTCTTGAATCAATTGCGGGCGCGGCACGCCTTCCCGCGCCTTGAGCGATGAATCGCCTTCGGGCGCGGCGAATCGATTCCATGGACAAACCATCTGGCATGCGTCGCAGCCAAAAACCCAATCGCCGATCAGCGGGCGGAGTTCCAATGGGATGTCCTCTTTTAACTCGATGGTCAAATAAGAAATACAGCGCCCGGCGTCAATTGTCCGATCTGCGAGAATACATTGTGTCGGGCAGGCTTCGATACAGCGTGTGCATGTTCCGCATTGATCGGTGGGAAAGGGCAGATCAGATTCGAGCTCGATGCCAAGAAGAATTTCGGCGAGCAAGAAATACGAACCAAGTTTGGGATTGATGAGACACGTGTTTTTGCCGATCCAACCGAGCCCGGCGCGTTGAGCCAAATCTCTTTCGAGGATTGGACCCGTATCGGTGTACAGGCGATTTGGGACAGGATGCCCGACGTGCGCTTCGATAAATTTGACGAGCGCTTGAAGTTTTTTCGTGATAAGAATGTGGTAATCGGTTCCCCACGCATACGCGGCGACGCGTCCGTGCGGCTGAGGCTCGTCAAAAGCCCGCGCCAGCTTTGGATCCGGGTATGGAAGCGCGAGTACAAGAATGGATTTGCATTCGGGCAGGATGAGGCGCGGGTCGGCGCGGCGGGCGCGGGCGCGATCATCCGCCAAATAACCCATGGAGGCGTGCCGTCCCCGCTTCAGCCAATTTTCGAAAGCGGATAAATGTTGCGGCGCGTCAGGAGTCGTAACGCCGGCCAGGATAAATCCCAGCCGGGCGGCCTCGCGTATGATTTCTTCTTTCAGTTTTTTCGGGGGTAGCATGATCGAATAATTTAAACAAATTATTTTATTTCTACTTGTAATTTGCGGTTACGATCTATTGTAACTCTTCTTATGCGGGTGGTAATAATATGCCGCCATATCCTGAAAATCTCTTGCTGTTCCTCTTGGTTTTCAGTTTCGCTATCAGCGGGTCAATTCCTGTCTTCAAGTCTTGTAGATACTCTTCGGCCTTTGTCTCCCAATCATCCATCAGGTAAATCTCTGTTGTGTTTCCAGGCGATGTTAACGTTTGAGAGTTAATTCCTGCAATCCGAGCGCAACGAGTTGATGGCTCCATGTCGTTTTGGAAAATGATTTCATTGCGAATGCTGCCATGGCGGAAGAAATAGCGAAACGCATTCCAAACGCGCGGCTGGAGGTTTTTGAAGACTCGGGACACTTCGCGCTGGTTGAGAAACCGGAAAAATTTTACAAAGTTATAAAAGAATTTGTAAGCGCAACTTAAACCCTTTCCCTTTTGAATTGTGTCTCATACAACTGGGCGTATAACCCGTTTTGCATCAACAATTCATCGTGCGTGCCGCGCTCGACGATCCTGCCTCGATTCATCACCAGAATCAAATCCGCGGCGAGAATCGTGGACAGGCGGTGGGCAATCACAATCGAAGTTCGTCCGGCCATGACGCGCTTCAGGGCTTCCTGAATCAACGCTTCGGATTCGCTATCGAGATGACTCGTCGCCTCATCCAGCACCAAAATCTTCGGGTTTTTCAAAATCACGCGCGCCAACGCAATGCGTTGTTTCTCTCCGCCGCTCAGACGATAGCCGCGTTCGCCGACAATCGTATCGTAACCGTCGGGCAGGTCCATGATGAACTGATGAATGTTCGCGGCGCGCGCGGCGGACTCAATTTCTTCCTGGGCGGCGTCCATTTTTGCATACGTCAAATTTGTGCGGATCGTATCGTGGAACAAATACGTTTCCTGCGTCACCATGCCGATTGCAGACGAAAGCGAATCGAGGGTCACATCTTTCAAGTCGTGTCCGTCAATGCGGATGACTCCGCTCGTCGGGTCGTAGAGGCGCGGGATGAGGTAGGTCAACGTCGTTTTGCCGGCGCCCGAAGGTCCGACCAGCGCGACGAGCTGACCGGGTTCGGCGCGGAAGGAAATATCTTCCAGCGCGACTTCGCGCGCTTGCGACGTGTGCGCCTCGGCCTCCGCCTCGTCCGCGTCGCCGTTTGATCGGCCATTTTTGCCGTCGCCGCTTTTCGTCAAAGAAAGAACCGCACCGACGTTGTCCATGCTTCCATAACGTTTCACTTCGCTCAACAGCATATCTTCGTCAACCGTGTATCGAAACGTCACATGATCGAAGACCAATTCGCCTTTGACATCCTTCAATTCGATTGCATTTTCTTTCTCGACGATGTCGTGCGGAAGGTCGAGCAATTCAAAAACGCGCTCGAAGCTGACCATCGAAGTGGAAAAGTCAACCGGCGCCGACGCCAGCCCTTGCAACGCGCCATACAACTGTCCAAGATACGAACCGAACGCGACGATGGTGCCAACGGTAAAGGCGCTGGTGATCACGAAGTATCCGCCGAGGCCGTAAACGAGCGCCGTGCCCACCGCGCTGACGAGGCCGAGAATCATGAAGAAGACCGAGCCAACCACTGCGCGCCGCACACCGATGTCGCGCACTTTGGCGGCGCGCTGGCGGAAGCGATTGCCCTCCTCGTTGGCGCGGCCGAACAATTTGACCAGCAACGCGCCGCCGATGTTGAGCGTCTCATTCATGTGCGCGTTCATCTGGGCGTTGAGTTCCATGGCGCGGCGCGCGATGTCGCGCAGGGTGAGTCCCAGTTTTTGCGCGGCCAAAATGAAGAGCGGCAGAATCAAAACGCTGACAATCGTCAGCCGCCATTCGAGAGTCAACATCACAGCCAGCAAAGCAGCCGCCTCGACGATGTTGGTGATGATGTTGACGATGGTATTGCTGATGGCGTTCTGTGCGCCGACCACGTCGTTGTTGAGGCGGCTCATCAACTCGCCGACTTTGGTGTGGGTGAAGAAGCGCAGGCTCATTCTTTGCAAACGCGAGAACAGCGCCACGCGCAAATCGAAGATCACGCCCTCGCCGACCGCCGCGTTCAGTTGTCTTTGAATGACTGAAATCCCGCCGTTGAGGACGGGCAGGAACAACAATGCCAGCGCCAGCAGAATCAGTTTATGCAAATCCTTTTGCGGGAGAACCTGATCAATCATCGTGCGGAAGATCAGCGGCGAGATCAGGCTGACGCCTGTGCTGAGCAGAATCATGACCAGCATCCAGACGATTTGTGCCCAATATGGACGCGCGTACGAAAGCACGCGTAAAAGCAGTTCACGCGTCAGTTTGGGCTTCTGGTCGCCTGAGCGCATGTAATTAAACCAACCGCCGCCATGCCACATGTTTAAATCTCCAGATTTGAAAAGTTTGAAAAGTCTGACAGGGCGCACCTTTCAGGCTTGCAGGACTATAAGGCTTGTCAGGCTTTTTTGCAACCGGACAAGCGGGGAGGTTATGCGGACGCTATAAGATTTTTGAGAGGACATTCCATGCTTCCTCTACGTCAAATCGAGACGTTTCCTGATCGGACTCCCGCCTCCTGCCGCGGCATCGTTCATCGCGTCGGTTGCGCCGGAGGTGGTCGAAGTTGTTCGCTGGGGCGGATTGAGTTTTTCAAGAAGGACGCGGCGGAATTGGCTGCATCTGTCTCGTGGTTTCAACCTGTTGCCCGCGCAGGTATAATCGACGCGGAGGATAATCCATGCAACTGATGAGTGTTAATATCGGCGAAAAGCGGATGCAGCCAAGAGGCAGTGGATTGGAAATCACCGGGATTTACAAACGGCCGATACAAGCGCCGGTCGAGATAAAGACGCTCGGGATTCCGCAGGATGTCATCTGTGATACGAAGCATCATGGCGGACCCGATCAGGCAATTTATATTTATGGAACGGCCGATTACAATTGGTGGTCGGAGGAATTGGGAAAAGAACTTGAGCCGGGTACGTTCGGCGAAAACTTGACAATCCGCGGGCTGGAAAGCGCGCAATTCAACATCGGAGACCGATTGCATGTCGGCGCGGCGATTTTGGAAGTCACCGCGCCGCGCATTCCGTGCGGGACGTTCGCGAGGCGCATGGGCAATCCGCAATGGGCGAAAATGTTTCGCGGCGCGGAACGGCCCGGTTTGTACTGCCGCGTGATTCGGGAGGGATACGTTCAAGCGGGGGAAGTTATAAGGATCGAAGGATACACAGGCGAAACGATTTCGATTCGTCAAATGTTCCGCGATTACTACGACAGCCGCAAAAGCGAGGAGACCCTGCGCCGTCATTTAAGCGCGCCGATTGCGATTCGCGCCCGCATCGAGACGGAGCTGGCTTTGCAGAAGCTTTTAGCAAAGGATTAGGAATTTATGGTTCCACCGTTTTCAGGGAAAACCATTTTTCAGCCGATTGCTTTTGCAGACTTGCCTGCATGGACCACGGCCCCGTCCATGTGATCGTGGCCGGGACGATTTTGCCTTTCAAATCTTCATCCGATTCGACGAACACAAGTTTGTTGGTCGGCGTGCGGCCCTTCCAGCGCCCTTTGACTTTTTCCTCGAACAAAACATCCACAGTCTGGCCGAGATACTTTTGGTTGATCTCGTCCACGATTTTTTCCTGCAACTCTTCCAACATGCGGAAGCGGCGCATCTTTTCCTCGTCCGAAACGTTATCGTCCATGCGGCGCGTGGCGACCGTCCCCTCGCGGGAGGAGTAGCGAGCCAAATGGGCAACATCCAGTTTGAGGTCCGATAAGACGCGGTACGTTTCCATGAATTGCTCGTCCGTCTCGCCGGGGAATCCGACGATGACGTCCGTGGCGATGGAGCAACCCGGAATCTTCTTGCGGATTTTTTCGACGAGATCGCGATAATCTTTTTGAGTGTAGCCGCGCTTCATGTTGGCAAGCACTTCGTCGTCGCCAGCCTGAATCGGGACTTCAATATGCGGCATAACCTTCGGAAGTTCGGCGACGGTTTCCATCAATTCGTCGGTGAAATAGTTCGGATGCGAGGTGAGGAAGCGGATGCGTTCGATGCCCTCGATTTCATGCACGATGCGAAGCAGGGCGGCGAGATTCGGACCATCGGGAATGTCTTTACCGTAACGATCCACAATCTGACCGAGCAGTGTGATTTCTTTTACGCCCTGCGAAGCAAGCGAACGAATCTCGCTGACGATATCGCCAACGGGACGACTGCGCTCGGCGCCGCGCCGGAATGGGATGATGCAAAACGTGCAGGCATGCGAACAGCCGTAAACGACCGGCACATGCGCGCTGACGAGCCGGCCGCGTTCGTGTTCGGGCAGAATCAAATCTCCGTCCATGACCGCGAAGCGGCGCGTGGTTTCATCCGATTCGATGGCGCGGATTTCGCCCTGAGTCAAAAACGAAACCAGCGGGCCCGGATCGGACGGCGGCGAGAACACGTCCACGAACGGAAGTTTGGCGCGCAATTTGTCCGCGCCGCGCACGCCGACCAGACATCCCATCAAATTGATGACGAGATTTGGCTTCTTTTCTTTGAGGGGGCGAAGCGAGGTTAAACGCCCGAGCGCTTTGTCCTCCGCAGATTGACGGACGACGCACGTGTTCAAAACAATAACATCCGCGTCTTCGGCGTTATCGGTAAAGGTATAACCCAAATGCTCCAGTGACGAGCCGACGCGCTGGGAATCGGCCACGTTCATCTGACAGCCTTCAGTCCAGATGTGATATTTCATAGGGCTTGAATTATACCAAGCGAGCGTGAGTTTGACCGTGGATTGTAGACCGTAGAGAGATTCTTCGGAGGGCGGCGTCCATACTCTCTTTCATGGTAAAATCTCGTCCGCTCCAAAGCGCGTTGGACTTCGTGGAGGGATGGCCGAGCGGCTGAAGGCGCATGTCTTGAAAACATGTTGGGTGCAAGCCCACGTGGGTTCGAATCCCACTCCCTCCGCTGAGAGGGCGGCAGGTTAACAATCTGGAAGGTTTTCAAGCGGAGGGCGTCCCTCCGCCCGTCAACATGCGACTAGCAAACCTTCAAGCGAAATTGGGGAGGTGCCAGAGTGGCTGAATGGGCTCGCCTGCTAAGTGAGTGCCGG
>JBHORD010000073.1:0-23951 GCA_042408355.1 Anaerolineales bacterium | reverse complement strand
CGCGTTTGCAATCGGGACACCACTTTACGGAGTATACAACGATTTGAGTCGGTTGTTCGGAACAGCAATCATTCATATTGACCTCGTTGCACGAATTATCGCATGAGCGGCTTGCGGAGACAAAAACAAACGGCATGATTTGATTCATGCCATTTGTCATTGTTTGATTCTATTCGCCGAGCGATTTCAGATATTCGCGCACCGCCAGCGCCGCCGACGCGCCCTCGCCCGCCGCGGAAGCCGCCTGCTTGGTCGAACCGGAACGGATATCGCCCGCAACAAACACGCCGGGGATGCTCGTCATCATGTGCGGCGCTTTGACAAAACCGCGTTCATCGAGTTCGGCTCTTGCTTTTATCAAATCGTTGTTCGGCGTCACGCCGATGAAGACAAAGACGCCGTCGTAATGGACTTCCTTTCCCCCGCCGGTTGATAAATCTTTCAAAATAATCGCTTCCAGTTTATTTTTGCCGCGCAGTTCCATGAGCGCATGATTCAAAACCACATGCATGTTCGACTTCTCCGCGACCTTGTCTTGAAGAATCCTGCTTGCCCTTGGCGCGGGCGAGTTGACGAGGATATCCACCTGACTCGCAAATTTCGTCAGGAACAAGCCTTCCTCGAATCCGCTATTGCCGCCGCCAACCACCAGAACCTTTTTGTTTTTATAAAACGCGCCGTCGCATGTGGCGCAGAAATGCACGTTGACGCCGATCAATTCTTCCTCGCCGGGGACGTTCATGCGGCGATAGCGCGCGCCCGTTGCAAGCAAAATCGCCTTGCTGTGGTAATGCGTATCCGAGCCGGTTTCGGCAAAATGATATTGACCGTCGTGGTCAATCGCATGGACTTCCTGCGCCTGCAAAATTTCCGCACCGAATTTGCGCGCCTGGCGCGCGAGACGCGCCGCGAATTCCGCGCCGGAGATTCCTTCATCGAAGCCGGGAAAGTTATCGAGCGTTTGCGTAATGCCTGCCTGCCCGCCGAGCGCGGCTTTCTCGATGACCAGCACATCGAGTCCTTCGCGCGCCAAATACAAAGCGGAGGTCAAACCGGCGGGGCCGGCGCCGATCACAATCGTATCGTAATAAGAACGCTGTGCGCTGGCTGTGAGTCCGAGCTTCTGCGCGAGCCGGGCGTTCGACGGTTCGACTAAAACGTCCCCGTCGGGAAAAATAATCGTTGGAATGATTCGCTTTCCATCATTGATCTTTTCGACAAACGCAGCGCTCTCCGGGTCATCGTCTATGTCCACGTTGTTGTAGTGGATGCGCTGTTCGCCGAAAAATTGTTTGGCGCGCTTGCAATCCGGGCACCAGACCGCGCCGTAAACCATAATGGATGAAGGTCTCAAATTATAAAGATCGCCGTTTGTTTTCCGCGCCATCATTTCTCTCCTTTGCAGGCATAGATAACAAAAAACGATTGACTCTTACTTTCAAAAGCCAAACGCGAATCCATCGAATGACGCGAATTTTGTTTTGTATTTTTGATTCGGATTTATTTGACTCGTTCTCGTGCGGCGCGCTCGAGAATTTGGAATCCATCATTCATCAGCCGCTTCAACGCGGACCCGTCAACGGCCTGCCCCGCTTCGACTTTTTCCAGCGCCCGAAGCAGTGACCCGCGTATTCCGCTGGCGCGGTGCGCCCAATATGAGTCAACAGAGACGCGCTCCAAGCGCGAAAGCAAAAGCCGAATGAGTTGAATTTGATCTGGGGATTGCATGAAAATCTGGCGCCCCCGGAGAGGCGGCGTAACGAAAATTGTCTAAATTGAGAAGGGAGTCTGGGTATGCTTGCAGGTGAAAAAAACGAAAGGGAAAAAACTATGACTCTCAAGCCCCATCATAAGCAAATCAGCGCAGAAAATCAAGAGACCCTGTGAGGGCGGCTCTCATGCCCGGGCGATCAGTCACTGCCTGCCCTGAATAGTTTTCGTGCAGTCAGATCTACTCTGGTGGGCGCCAAATCACGATAAGCGGGCGGTTGGGCTCCACGATAAGGAAAAGCGCATTGCCTGTGGCGCGTGCGTTCTGCAATGTTCAGAAGATGCGATTGAATTGAAATAGCGGTACAAGAACGACATGCGGCCTATCGCGGATCGCAGCGAGATGGTTCGCCGACAACTGATTGCCGGACTACATTTCAATCGGAAATTTGCACTTCAAAGTTCGTTCCTTCCCATCGCCCGCTGTGGGACCAGTAAAATGTAAATTGAACTTTGTCTCCGCCTGAAAGCGCCTGGGTCGGCAAATCCGCAAAGTACATGCCGAGATGGCTATCCTTCATTTTCGTATCATTGACCGTTGACCAATGATCTGCGCTCCAATGAACCATGCCTTCCGCCACGGCTTCCACGCGTAAAGCCTTTCCTTTTTGCAGTGTGTGAATCTTGTGATTGAATCGCCAGAGAGCATAAGGTGAAACTGATTTCGATTTGACATAACGCTGCGCGGTTTGCGGAGGCATATCGAAAACATGACCCTCGCGCAGCGACCGAAGCAGTTTTACATATTCGGCATGCGCCCAGACCAGTGGCATGGCAGAGCCGGATGGTTTGCCAAAGAAAAGTTCTCTTTCGGGAATATCGGGCGAATCCCAAATTTGTTCGGGCAATAAACCGCCGTCATTTGCAAATGCATCAAAAGCGCCCAGCAATTTCATCGCCTCGGCTGGACGGCCCGCCGCCAATTCATAATGCGCGCGTTCGCCAACCAGTAAGGGCCAGGCGCGGCCAATTCCGGTTCCATCGAAGGGACTGCCGTCTTGATGTTCGCCGTAACCGTCGTCGTTATACCGATGCCAGATGGGACCGTTGGGCGTATCGGTTTTCAATAATGCATCAATCACTTTGATCGTGTTGACGATGCGCGGATCATCCGCGGCTCGAAGTCCAAAGCGGACCAATGCCAGGGCGTCCGGGCTGACGATATGCGCCGACGGCTCGAGGCTTTGACCCGGCGGGCGATTCTTGATCGGGACGAATCCCCCGGCCGGCGAGGCGGAATCCGCCACTTCCGGCGGAGCGATGCGCACGTAATATCCATCCACGCCCACTTTCCGGGCGAGGTCGGTTCCAGAGACATAAATCCAACGCTCGATGCTGTCATTCCAGGCATCCGCCGTTTCTCGAAGATATGCGGCGGCATCAGATTCTTTATTGAGGTCAGCTAATTCTGCCGCGACCAATAGGGCAGAAATTTCAGCGGACAGCGTGAACGGAGAATAGCCCGGATCTTCCTCCCAACGATCCTGCTGTGTGACCGGCCCGTTACAGACCAAAAAGCTTGCGGCTTTCCGAACCATGGGCCAAAGGCGACTCAAATCATCAGCAGTTAGCGCATTTTCGCGGCGCGCAAGGTCAACCAACAAAATCGGAAAGGCGGTTTCGTCCATTTGAATGCCGCCCCAATACGGGCCGCCGTCCAGCCACATGTTTTGGGGCCAGTGACCGTCGCGCTCCTGTGTGACTTGCAGATAATATAAAACGCGGCGCGCATCTGCATGAGCGCCGATGGCAAGCAGACCTCCAGCCGATTCAACCAGATCGCGCGGCCATGCCAAATGATAACCGCCGAGGTCATCATCGCCTTTGGAGAAGCCCCAAGGGATTGACAGGCTGGCGATCAATCCGCCGGGGAATCGTTTCGATTCATGTGTGCGCATCACCGCCGCGCTGACTTTGTAGAGGTTGCCGATTTCTTTATCCTTAAAGTTCAGTGGCGTGAGTGTGTTCAGCCAGTTTTGCCATTCATGGATGTAAACGGATTTGGCCGCTTCAAAGCCATCCAAGAGACTCGCCCATGCGCGTTGACCTGCTTCGAATGGGGTGAGTCCGAATCCCAAAGCGAGCGTGAAGCTTCCCTTTGAATTGGATAAATCTATTTCCGCAGTCAGAGCCACGTTTCCATTTTCGGCGCGGGGATAACTCCACAGCAATTGTTTATGTTGACTCAAATCCTGCCAGCCATCCGAGACGCCGACAAAACCAGCCGAACATTTCAGCCACGGCGCGGAACATGCCAATGCCAAACAAATACCGTCGCGTTGGGCAAACAGCATAGGCACGCCTTTGTAATCGCCGAGCCAGGCCGTGTTATTTGCGCCTTCATTTCCAAGATGCGGCGATAACAATACATAGAGGTGATAATCTTCAAGGCTTCCCTTTAATGGAGTAAACCTTGTTTGTTGCAATACGGCATCCCGATGCGGATCGGTGACGATTTCTTTTTCGATGCGATAGCGTCCATCCACGCATGTGTTCGTGAGTTTATATGCCGGCACGCCGTCTGCAAGCGGCTCGATCTTTTGCGCGGTTTGCCGTTTTTCTTCGGAGAAAAAATCCTTCCCGTCGGTGACGATCATGCCCATGTCGCGCGTGCACGCCTGATCCACGCGTGGATAGTAGATCTCATCGAAAATGCCGTGACTGAGCGTGAACCACACGCGGCTGGAATGATTCAATGCGGTTCCCACGCCGCTCTTCGCGCTGGATGTCCAGCGGGGTGAAATGCCGGGCCAACCGGGGGCAATAGAATCGTTGCTCATAAAGCGCCTCTTGAATTCACTATTAAATTCTTCTCGCTGCAAAACGGCGGCAACCGAATCTTTTTATTCGTTTGGCCGTTCGATGGACGGATTATGCCATCCGCCGTCTTTTGCAATGAGGGCATCCGCTTCTTTGGGACCCCAACTGCCGCGCGGATATGGATATGCTTTCGGATGATTCTTCAACACCGGATCAACCACCGCCCACGCCGCCTCGACCGCATCTTCGCGCGTGAAGAGCGCGCCGTCGCCGGACATTGCGTCTCCTAAAAGGCGTTCGTATGGCGTTTCCTCGTTTGGCAGTTCCTCTTTCAAATAGAGCTCCTCTTGATCGCCAACAAATTCCTTCCCGGCGCGTTTGACGCGCGCCGCCAGCGCAATGATCGAATTCGGAGAGATGCGAAAGCGCAGATAATTGGCGCGCCCAATGGCTGGATGGGAGTCATCGAAGAGTCTTTGCGGAGGCGGTTTCAGTTGAATCAACACTTCATCGGCTGTCAACGCCATATACTTGCCGGAACGCAGATACCACGGGACGCCCTCCCAGCGCCAGGAGTCGATGAAGAGACGCACCGCGCAGTAAGTTTCGACATCGGAATCTTTTGCCACATCCGGTTCATCGCGATAGCCCTCGTATTGTCCGCGCACGATATCGTTCGGATGCAATGGGCGCATGGCTTGAAAAATTTTCGCCTTCTCGGTTTGCACCGCCCCGTAACCTTGATAAGCCGGCGGCTCCATCGCAAGTAACGCTGCAATTTGAAAGAGATGATTTTCGATCACATCGCGCAGACATCCGGCAGTCTCGTAAAATGCGCCGCGGTTGGCAACGCCGAAATTTTCCGAAAGCGTAATTTGCACGCTGGAAATGTAATTGCGATTCCAGATCGGCTCCAGGAACGAATTTGCAAAACGAAAATACAGGATGTTCATGATCGCTTCCTTGCCAAGGAAGTGATCAATGCGGAAGATCGCCTCCTCGGGGAACACGGAATGCGCAACGCGGTTGAGTTCCTGCGCCGAAGCCAGATCACGCCCAAACGGTTTCTCGACGATGACGCGCGCATCTTTAGCCAATCCCGCTGCGCCAAGCCCTTGAATGACCTTTTCAAAAAGCGCCGGCGGAATGGCGAGATAATGCGCGGGTCGCTGCGCTTTGCCCAGCATCTTCTTTATCGCAGTGAATGTATTTGGATCGTTATAATCGCCGCTTACATAACGGAACAGGGAAATAAGTTTATCGAAAGCCCTTTGATCGTCAATCCCGCCGGATTGTTCAAGGCTGTCTTTCACACGCGCCTGCAATTGCTCGAGATTCCATTTGGGAAATGCAACGCCAATCACCGGAACAGTCAACGCGCCGCGTTTGACCATCGCATACAATGCGGGAAAAATCAGCTTGTGCGCCAGGTCGCCTGTCACGCCGAACAACACCAACGCGTCGGATTGGATTGGATGATTAGGTTTTCCCGCCATGTCTCATCCTTTCTTTTCTTCGTGTCCGCCGAACTGCTTTCTCATGGCCGAAAGCAAACGATCGGCATAATCGGCTTCGCCGCGTGATGCAAAACGTCCGTACAGCGCGGCGCTGATCACGGGCGCCGGCACCGCCTCGTCAATCGCGGCGGCAATCGTCCAGCGCCCCTCGCCGGAATCCGAAACGCGGCCCTCAAAATTTTTCAAGCCGGGATCTTCGAGCAATGCAATAGCCGTGAGATCCAAAAGCCAGGAACCGATCACGCTTCCCCGCCGCCAGACTTCTGCGATTTCGGGCAGATCAAATTCATACTGGTAATATTGCGGGTCGCGCATGGGCGTTGTTTCAGCGTCTGAAGCGTTTTTCTGTTTGCCGACATCGGCGTTATACAGAATATTCAATCCTTCGGCATAAGCCGCCATGATGCCGTACTCGATTCCGTTATGGACCATCTTGACAAAGTGGCCCGCGCCCTGCGGTCCGCAATACAGAAAGCCTTGTTCGGCTGTGCTTTTGTTTTTATCCCGGCCGGGCGTGCGCGGTGCGGCGTCAACGCCTGGAGCAAGGCTGGCGAAGATTGGATGGAGATGACTGACGATATCTTTTTCGCCGCCGATCATCAGACAGTAACCGCGCTCGAGTCCCGCGACGCCGCCGCTGGTTCCTACATCCACATAGTGGATGCCGCGCCGATTCAACGCCGCGCCGCGCCGAATATCGTCGCGATAAAAGGAGTTGCCTCCGTCAATGACCATATCGTCCGCTTCGAGCAGTGGAGCAAGCCGCGATAATTCTTCATCCACGATGGCGGCTGGCAGCATCAGCCAAACCGCGCGCGGCTTGGTTAATCGCGAAACGAAATCTTCAAGTGAGCTTGCTCCGATTGCGCCTTGAGCCGCGAGTTTATCAACCGCCTCTTTATTCATATCAAAGACCACACATTCATGGCCGCCCTTCAGCAGCCGTTGAACCATATTGGCCCCCATACGTCCGAGCCCAATCATGCCAATCTGCATCTTATCTCCTTTCATACTGCTACCGTTAAAGTCTTACATCTATTATCACGCCAAAATCCTAGTTGGTCAAAGTGAGGCCAAGCCCTTCCAGTGACTTTCTTGTCGTTTCATAGTCAGTGTGCGCGATGCCCGCAATTCCCAATCCTCTCGCAACCTCGACAAACATTGCCCGGTCATCAATATAAACAACCTGCTCCGGCTTTACCTGCGAGATATCCAACGCGATGCGATACATGTCTTCATCCGGCTTGCGAAAGTGCACAAAACATGAAGAGACAAAAAAATCAATGAAGGTCCCCAGCTGGAATTGTTGAACGCGATACACGGTGAGTTCCCGCCCTTCGTTGCTGACCGCGGCGACCTGAAGGTTATACCGTGTCTTCAATCCGCGCATGAGTTCGATCATTTCAGGAAATGGTTTTGATTGTGCGTACATGAACTTCTTGAAATCTTCCCGCGAGAAAGAGCGAGGCTGATAAAAGACTATTCGGTTGAGATATTCATCGAGACTGAGCTTGCCCGATTCGTAGGTATCGAACGTCAGATGATGGCGTTCGTTCATTTCTTCTTGATCGAGGCCAAACTTTCCGGCAGCCTGGATTCGAGTGGCGCGATCCCAACCGCTTGTCAGCAGCACGCCGCCTATATCCAGAAAAAGAGTTTTAATTTTTGAACTTGGATTCATTCTTTAGACTCCTGTGCTTAATGATGTTTTCCGGAACGGATGTCGCGCAACAATCGTACGACAAAGATTTATTTTTTGTCGCCGCCTCAAATGCTGTAATCCCAGCCATCTATGAGCCAGTCTCAAATATTGATCATTGAAGGTGACCCAGCCGTCACATAAAGTTCGCAAGCGTGGCGGCATCGCGGCATATCTGGCGGCATGACCCCAAAAGCGCCAGGATAGTCTAGAGGGAAGATTGCAGAAAAAACCCCCAAAAAGGCGCCCCCGGAGAGGCTCGAACTCTCAACCTACTGATTCGAAGTCAGGCACTCTATCCATTGAGCTACGGGGGCGTGGCAAAGATTATACACGAAAAGAATATTGCGATGGACAATCCCAATCCCATGCCGCGCGTTTTTTGAAATCTTCATTGCGGGAATAAATTCCCTGCTCAATTCATGGAAACCGTTTCGACAAGCTCAACGCAACGGCTTTGCGCTGATAAACAAGTCGAATTCATTCGACTTTCACGAACTGAGGCAGGACTTTAGTCCGCCGAACCACAACCACGCGACTATCTAACTATCCAACTACTGAACTAACTATCCACCAAACAAATTCCCCAATCCATTTGATTCGTGTCATTGCGAGCGAGTGAAACGAGCGTGGCAATCTCCTGTAGCTTGTAAACAAGTGTTTGAATAAAAGTTGAGATTGCTTCGTCACTACGTTCATCGCAATGACATCACCTAACCAAACAACTTCCCCAATCCCCTGCCACCCGTTTTCTGCAACGTCTTCATCAATTTCTGCGCTTCACGGAATTGCTTGATGAGGCGGTTCACGTCCTGCACATCGGTTCCCGAGCCGGCCGCGATGCGGCGTCTGCGCGAGGCGTTCAATATATCCGGATTGCGGCGTTCTTTTAGCGTCATCGAAGAGATGATCGCTTCCGATTGTCGCATGTTCTTTTCAAGTTCTTTCGGGTCGGCCTGACGCGCCGCTTGCCCCATCTGTCCCGGCAGCATGTCCATGATCTGCGCCAGCGGCCCCATTTTTTTCATCTGCTTCATTTGCTCCAAAAAATCTTCGAGCGTGAACTGTCCCTTCATCATGCGCTCGGCGGCTTTTTGTGCAGTCTGTTGATCGAAGGCGGCTTCGGCTTTTTCGATCAAGCCGATCATGTCGCCCATTCCCAAAATGCGCGACGACAAACGCGACGGATCATACGTTTCGAGCGCGTCAAGCTTTTCCCCCATGCCGATAAATTTGATCGGGACGCCGGTCACGGATCGAACGGAGATCGCCGCGCCGCCGCGCGAATCGCCGTCCATCTTGGTCAAAATCAAACCCGTGATGCCGATCGCGTCGCGGAATCCCTGTGCGATGTTCAACGCCTCCTGACCGATCATCGAATCGATAACAAGCAGCGTTTCCACAGGCGGGACTTTCGCCACGATGGACTTCAGCTCGTTCATCAATTCCGCATCCAACTGCGACCGGCCGGCGGTGTCCAGAATCATGACGCCGAATCCGCCCTTTTCGGCTTTGTCGAAAGCGCGCTTCGCGAGTTCGGGCGGCTTGAGATTCAAATCCGCTTCCACCGGAACATCAATCCGCTCGCCGAGTTGTTGTAACTGTGTCACCGCGGCGGGACGATATGGGTCGCCGGCGACCAACATGACGCGCTCGCCCTTCGAGCGGAGCAGGCGCGCCAGCTTTCCCGCGGCCGTTGTTTTACCCGAACCTTGCAAACCGACCAGCATAATTACGCGTGGCTTTGGGCCGGTCAGATTCAACGGCGCAGGCTCGCCAAGCGTGGCAATCAACTCTTCGTTGACGATCTTGATGACCTGCTGGCCGGGATTCAATGCCTTTGAAACTTCCGCGCCGACGGCGCGCTCGCGCACGCGGGCGATGAACGTTTTGACCACGCTGAAATGAACGTCCGCTTCGAGCAGGGCGAGACGGACTTCGCGCAGGGCGGCATCCACATCCGCTTCGGATAATTTTCCGCGGCGCCGAAGCTGGTCAAAGACCTGGTTGAGTCGATTCGTAAGAGATTCGAACATTGAATATCATGTTATTGCGAGGAGGGTGTAGTTCCCGACGAAGCAATCTGCAGTTCAGCGAGGAGATTGCTTCGGGCAGAGAAGGCGCTCGCAATGACGTCAGATGCAGGCGGGCATTGTAGTGCGGAAACAGATTGAGGTCAAGAGAGAGGCGGCGCTTCGATTTCACGGCATTCCACTCGATGCGGATAAAACAACCTTGCTTGACAATACCCTCTTCGTCTAGTAAAATTTCGCACGCTTAACAAATAAACATCTGGCCGAGATAGCTCAGTTGGTAGAGCACGCGACTGAAAATCGCGGTGTCCACAGTTCGATTCTGTGTCTCGGCACTCTCGGTCAGAACGGAGACCGACCTGCGGGCGTGGTTCAGTGGTAGAACGTCTCCTTGCCAAGGAGAAGGTCGTGGGTTCGAATCCCATCGCCCGCTCTGATGAGGATTGCAAACCGGCAATCCTCATTTTATAATTTATAATATGAAACACGGCGTCGTGGCCAAGTGGTAAGGCAAGGGTCTGCAAAACCCTCATCACGGGTCCGAATCCCGTCGACGCCTCTGATAATTTCCGATTGAAGACTGCGCCGCCAGGCGCATTTTGTTTTTATAATCTAAACACGAAGGACGCCAAGACACAAAGAATTTGTTTTTCCTTCGTGATCGTAGTGTCCCTTGTGTTTAAGCTTTTTATTTAACTGACGTTCCGCAGTTCCCCTGTAGAACGATATCCATGTCGTCTGGAAATGCAAGATAAATCTCGCCCTACTGCGTAAGGTGAGTTATTTAACTCTGACAAACCTGCGTTTGCCGGCTTGCAGCACGCCAGGATGCGGAAATGGGACATCGCCGCGTTCGAGCGTTTTGCCGTCGAGACGGACGCCTTTCTGTTCGATCATCCTTCTCGCCTCGCTCCTGCTGGACGCCAGACCGGCTCCCATTAAAACATCAACGACCGTCGCGCCGGCTTTAAGGGCGTATTCTTCCATTTCTTCGGGCGCTTCGCGTTCCTGAAAAACGCGTTTGAATTGCGCCTCGGCTTCTTCCGCCGCGGCTTTTCCGTGGAAGATTTCCACGATCTCTCGCGCCAGCTCCATCTTGACATCGCGCGGATGGCGCAAATTGTTTTTGAGCGCCGTTTCGATTTCCCGAATCTGCGCCGGAGTATAACGCGTGGCCAATTTAAAATAAGTCACCATCACATGATCGGGAATGCTCATCACCTTGCCGTACATATCCTCGGGCGACGCATGGATGGGAATATGATTGCCCAGCGATTTGGACATCCGCACCACGCCGTCGGTTCCGGGCAGAATGCTGACAAGGATTCCAATCTGCGGGCGCTGTCCATAAAGCTCCTGCAATTTGCGTCCGGCAGTGATGATGTTGAACAGCTGGTCACTGCCGCCCACTTGAACATCGGTGTTCATGGCCACCGCGTCATAGCCCTGCATCAACGCATAGAACGTTTCGTGCAAATACACCGGATCGCCTTTTTCCCAGCGCAATTTGAAATTCTCGCGCGAAATGAATTGCTGAATGGTGAAAGCCGAACCAAGCTTGATCATGTCGGCCAGTTTCAAATCCAGCAGCCATTCATGATTGAATCGAATCCTGGTTTTCTCTCGATCGAGAATCGTAAAAGCCTGCTCGGCGTAGGTGCGGGCGTTGTATTCGGTCTCTTCCTTCGACAGCACCGCGCGCAGCTTGTCTTTGTCTGACGGATCGCCCACCATGCTGGTCCCCGTACCGATCAGGAACGTGACGTCGTGGCCCAAATCCTGGAACTGGCGCAGTTTACGCATGGTGATCGTATGTCCCAAATGCAAATCGGAGGTGCGCGGGTCATAGCCGCAATAGACGCGCAAGGGCCTTCCCTCTTTTTGCGCTTCGATCAGGCGGGCGCGCAATTCGGCGGTCATGGCCTTCTTCAACTCTTCGTCGCCGTAATCCGTGCCTTGCATCAACAACTCAACTTGTTCGTCAATGTTCATGGAAACCTCCTCCAGAGAACCGCGGGATAAAGGCAAATAAAAACGCGCCCGCGAGGGCGCGTGGATATTCCCTCGCGGAGTCCTACGCGCGGGAATAATAATATGCGAAAGCAAAACCCGAATTCATGGCGGCCATTATACCAAACTTATTGGCCCAGATTGAGCGGAAACGTCCACGGACCTTTAACCGTGAAGAATTCGTCGCTGTAAACGATCTGGTCCGCCTCCTGGTCGGACATCGAGGCGGGTTTGCTGACGATCTGCATGGTCATCGCCCCGTTGACATCGTTGCAGCCGAGCGTGATTGCAATGTTGCGCAGATTCAACGCTTCCTGAATTTTCGGCATCAGCAGGGAACAATATTCATCCTGCGTGGGCTGCGCGCCAAGCGACTGAACAACCAGCGAAGCCGACGATAAATCCGCATCGGGCGGAATATAAAAAGTCAACTCATCGCAACGCTGGCCGGGCTGTCCATTCGCCGCCTCCTGTTTGCTCAGCATGGACGCGCTGAACTGCGTCACCGTTTGACCGGCATAACTTAATTGAGCCTTCCAAACGATCCAATCCGATGAATCGGGAAGCGTATAACACACGTCTGCGTAAACCTGCTTTCCATCGCGCCAGGCGCGCTGAAGGTTGACCGCAAATCCGCTCACGCTCTGGCTGAAATCAGTCTGCGGCGCCTGCATGGTCGGATAGGCCGCCGCATTAATGACCGGCGTTGCATAATTTTGCGGAGCGATGAACGCGGGCGGGCGCGAAATTGACGACGGACTGCAGGCCGCGTTGACAAGCGCCAACGCGGTCAACACGACCAAAAGGTATTTCATTTTTTATCTCCATGTTCGTTTCAAAAAGTCGAAAGACTATAGAAAAAAACCTGCTCTCGGCGGCCTGAGCGCCAAATTGTTTTATAACGACTCTCAACCGATCGCTTAACGCGCACGATGAAACAAATTCTCAAGCGCCTTTTCAAGGGTGGGGAATTGAAATTGATAGCCGGCTTCCAGCAAACGTTTGGGACGGGCAAAGCGGCCCTCAAGAATCAAAACGCTCATTTCGCCCAAAATAATCCGCATCAGAAAAGCCGGTGTTGGAAACCAATACGGGCGACGCAAGGCTTTTGCAATGCCGCGCATGAAATCTGCATTGGAGGACGCTTGCGGCGCGATCAAATTATAAACGCCGCGTGCGTTTTGAGTCTCCAGCAAGAATCGCAGCGCGCCGACCTGGTCTGCAAGATGAATCCATGGGACGGCTTGTTTGCCATCGCCGAGCGGCCCGCCGACGAACAGCCGCACGGGCAACGCCATCAGCGGAAACAAGCCGCCATGCGCGTCAAGCACAACCGCAGTGCGGGCAATGATGCGGCGGACGCCCAATTCTTCGATAGAGCTCGTCGCGGCTTCCCATTGGACAGTCAATTGTGCGAGGTAATCATCGGCGGGCGGCGTGGATTCGTCGGCCACATCGCCGCGCAAGCCATAATGATTGATGCCGGAGATTTGCAGAAAAACATCCGGGCGCCGCGTCGATGCTTTTATGGCGGAGGCCAGCGCCAGTCCGGGAAGGACGCGCGAATCGTGAAAACGTTGTTTCTGTTTTCGCGTCCACGGCCAATGCTCGAGTCCGTAGCCGGTCAGATTGACGATTGCATCCATTTCGCTGACACGGTTTCCCCATCCGCTGGTTGTGCGCCCATCCCATTGAATTTCATTCGGGCGCGTAACAGGGCGGCGCGTCAAAATCCAGACTGAATGTCCAGCAGATTGAAGGAATTTCGCCAGCGCGCTTCCGATAAAGCCGGAGCCGCCAGCAATCAAAACTTTCATAGCATTTTCTCCGTTATGCTATAATCATGCCCAATGTGGAGGCTCTATGCAGGAGCCTGTATTGGTGCTCAACGCAAATTTTGAACCCATCAATATTTGCACAACGCGGCGAGCCATCGGACTGATTCTGGGCGGCAAGGCGGAGATGGTGGCCAACGGCCGCGGTTACATTCACACTGTCAAAGTATTGATCCCGCGCCCCTCGGTGATCCGCCTCGATATGCAAATTCATCGTCCGCGGCCGCGCGTCAAGCTAACGCGCCGCGAAGTTTTCCGGCGGGACAATTATACCTGTCAGTATTGCGGGCGCCGCGACGGCGCCTTGACGGTGGATCACGTCATTCCCAGACATCAGGGCGGTCTTCACGTTTGGACGAATGTGGTGGCGGCCTGCCCGGCTTGCAATCATCGCAAGGGCGGACAAAGACCGGAAGAGGCGCACATGCGCCTGCTCCACACTCCAAAAGAACCGCCCGCCAGCGCCTGGTATATTTTTGGTAGACATGTTGCCGAAAATCAGGAATGGGCGCAATATATCAACGGCTGGTAAAACAAATCAGCGCAGAAATTTAACGCGCAGATGCCGGATCACAAGGGGTTTATACGCCGGGCATGTTGACGGCTTTGCGTTAATGGAGCATGCGCGTAATGGCAAAATAACCTCACTACGGCGTAAAGAAGCGGGCAAAAAACTTCCTGGAACGGTCGCAAAGCGGAATCAAAATCGCCTCGTGTGCGGATCGAAATGCCCCCTTACTTACAGGCGTCTCGATTAACTGAAATCCAAAACCATGAAATCTTCCGCCAGTTTCACATCGCCCTGAAAACGCTGACGGGCCTCGGCCACCAAATCTCCACTCGCAAATTGTCCGGTTGGATAATGAATCAGGACCAGGTTTCCAACCTCGGCCTGGCTGGCAATTTCGCCCGCCTGCGCCGCGGAAGAATGTCCGCGGGAAGCGCCCGAAGCCTCATGAATCAAAACGTCTGCGCCGGAGGCAAGTTTGATCACCTGCGTGCAGGGTTCGGTGTCGCACGAATACGCCATGACCTTGTTCGTATGATTGAATTCAAAGCGCAAGCCAATCGTCGGCAAAAGATGATGCACAGGCGAACAATAAACCCGAAAATCGGGACAATCCAATACCATGGTCATTTCCTGCGCGGGAAGGCGGTGGAATGCCACAGGGAAAAAATCGGGCCATTCGGACCAGCCAAATGAACTCATCAGATTCTCGACGCGGTCGAGCGTATGATGCAGGCCATAGATGTTGATCGGCTTGCGGCGGCCCATCAGCCACATGTCCATAAGAAGAAGCGGGACGCCGGAAACATGATCGGGGTGAAAATGCGTCACGATCAAATCGGTCAGGTCATTGAAATTGAGACCTACTTTTTCCAAACGCAGGATCGGGGTGCCGACGCAGTCCACCATCGCCATGCGTTCCCTGCCGACCACAACCAGATGCGTGTTCTCATGATCTTTGGTAGGGATTGCGTTGGAAGAGCCAAGCACAATGACTTTAGGCATAACACACCCTCACTTCATCACAATAAATAATATGTTGGGCGTGATGTACGATTCGATCAGAGCGGCAATTGCCAGCAGTGGAATGACCACTCCCAAAAATATCTTGGCCCAGTCCGCCAGCAATTCCAGCGTCACCTGCCCCATAGATTTCCCGGTTTGCGGAGTCACCAGCGCCGCGCCGATCTGTAAAACGATGGCGCTCGAAAGCATCAGCGCAGGGATTTCAAAAATACCATGCGGAAGCAAGCCGGCGGCAAACAACAGCGCGGGTGAATACCCAAGCAGTTTGAAGACGCCCAGCACCGCGCCGATCATGCTCACGTTGATGAGGTATGCAATCACGCCAAGCACGCTGAAAGAGACAATGCCTCCCGCCAAAATCAAAAACGAAGCGCGCACATTATTTCCAAATATGAATACAGCCGATAGCTGTTGATCCGCCTGCGCCAGACCGACTGATTGCCGCGCATCCCTGATAATATTTTTCATATCCTGCGTCGTTGCATTCGAAAGCATCTTGGGGATATTGACGGTAGCCCAGTTGTAACTCCACCAATAACCGACCGCCGCCAGCGCCAGAACGATCAACACCGGGACAGTCAACCGCCGCATCACTTTTTGGACCTCGAAGCGGTACCAGTCAAAAAGAGATTTCGCCTCGCCTCGAAACGCCCCCCAAAATGTTCGCAGAATCCAGCGCCAGTTCAACGTGTCGAATTCGCGTCCAAGCAGATATTCGCGCTCGAAGTGTGCGATGCCGAGCCGCACCAGCAATCCCGCCATGATTATGACCGCCGCGACCGCAAGCCACAAAACCTGATCGGTTCCCCAAAACAATAAAACGCTTTCGCCCTGCATCAAAACGGCAACCGGAATGACGATAAACGACGCCAGCAAATTCGCGGCGCGCACCGAGGTGGATTGCGCCGAAATCACAATCGCCGCGCTGACCATCAGCACGGCGTGCGCAACGGTCAATGTCATCAGCAAAAACATCGTGTACGCACTGGGCATTTGCAAATGCTGATGCGACACCATGGCCATGTAAAGGCCGATGGAAATGAAACTGGCGACCAGCGGGGTAAGAATTCCCACCAGAAGTTTTCCAAAATATAGGTGCCAGTTCTCCAGCGGCGCGCTTAGAAGGGGCTCAATCGTTCCGCGTTCTTTTTCGCCGACAAAAGACTCCAAAGCGACCACCAGCGAGATCGTAATCGGAAAGAAGCCAATGATCAAAACCGAAAACGGCACGAGTCGGTCGGCAATTAAATTTGTTCCATACCTTGCGAAGAAATCCACCGCCTGATGAGCGACTTCGTTCATCAACAATGGAAACGCTAAAGTCAACACCAGCAAGGGCGAAAGAATCCGCCAATCGCGGAATTGGTCGCGCAATTCGCGGCCGGCAATCAGCCAGATCATCCGCAAATCGTCACGCATGGAGCGCCTCAGCCCTTTCCAACTGCACATCGGCCATCACTTTAAGATAAACCTGTTCCAGCGTGCGCGGCACTTCCTGAAATGCAACCAGCGGAGCATTCCGCGCCGTTAACTCGCGCAATATCTGCGGATTGGTCTCGCGCGGATTCTCAATTCTGAACCGCAGACGAAGCTCACTTTGATCGGTCAGTATTGCGCCTGCGGGGATCTGCATTCCGTTCAATTTCCATGGCGATGAAAATATCGCTTCGTATTCAGGAATGCCCAGCACATTTTGCTTCAGCTCCTCCATCGTGCCGGTCATTAGAATGTGGCCTTTGTAAATGATGGCGATCATATCGGCAAGCGCCTCAGCTTCGGCAAGATTATGCGTACAAATCACAATCGTCCGCTGAGAAGACTTCAGGCGCGCAATCTCATCACGGACGAGCCGCGCCGATTCAGGGTCCATGGCGGAAGTCGGTTCATCGAGCAAAAGAACCGGCGGTTCATGCATCAACGCGCGGGCCAAAGCCAGTTTCTGCCGCATCCCCTTTGAATATTCGCCGATGCGCCGGAAGCCCGCCGGAGCCAGCCCAAAATAATCCAACAGATAATCACTGCGCAATCTGCGTTCATGCGCGTCGAGGCGATATACTTTTCCGAAAAAATCGAGATACTCGATTCCGGTCATCCGCATATACAAACCATGCTGTTCGGTCAGCACGCCGACCGAGGCGCGGATTTTCCCGCCATCGCGCGCCACATCATAACCGGCCACACGCGCCCAGCCGCGCGTCGGCGAGAGCAGCGCGGTCAACATGCGGACGGTGGTTGTTTTTCCCGCGCCGTTTTGGCCGAGCAATGCGAGAATCTGGCCGGGTTTCACGGAAAGCGAGACGCCTTCCACCGCCCAAAAATCGTTGAAGCGTTTGCTCAAATCATACGTTTCGATCATTTGATTCAGGATAAAGGACCTGGGGAGATAATGTCGCTAAGACAGCAGTCCTCCAGAAGCATTGGCCGTAAACGGAATCATTCGGACGTTTTCCGCGGGGTTGATTTCTTTGCCGCCGTTTTGCGGCCCGGAGATTTCTTTTTGGCGTCACCCGCGGATTTCCGCGCGGCTGATTTTTGGACGGGCTTTTCGACAGCCGCTTCAGCGACGACAGCCGCATCCGCCGCCTCGACCGCCGCCGGAGCGGTTTCCATTTCTTCAGCCGCGCCGCGCCGATGACGCCAGATCAAAAATGCCGCCGCGCAGACCGCCACCACCGCGCTGAGCGTCTGGTTGATGTTGATGGAAAAAACCCTCGAAGCGTCGAGCCGCAAAAAGTCCAGAGAGAAACGGATGACCGGATAAGTGATCAAATAAACATTGAAGAGATCACCCTTCTTCAACTTATCGGCATACCGCCGTCCAATCCACAAAAGAAAAACCATGTTCAACAAATCGAGAATCGATTCGTAAGCAAATAGCGGATGATAATATGCGTCGTTCTCGAAGCCGGGAAGACGATGGGCCGGATCAATATAGATTTTCCACGGCAGGTTGGTCGGCGCGCCATAAAGTTCCTGATTGAAAAAATTTCCCCAGCGGCCGATTGCCTGTCCAAGCGCAATGCTCGGCGCGGCAATATCCGTCCACTCGACAAAGGTGGGCATCTTGTATTTTCGGGTATAGAAATAGAGCGCAACGAGGCCGCCCATGATGGTGCCGGGGATGCCCAAACCGCCCTTCCAAATCGCGATCGCATCGAGCGGATGAGTCAAATAATATTGGGTTGTAAAACCCTGAGCGATCGAGGAAGGCGGAGGCGTGAAGATGTGCCATAAGCGCGCACCGATCACGCCGCCGATGATGAGATACACCAGCAAATCCCAAACCATTTCGGGGTCGCGGCCGCGGCGCTTGAGTTCGCGCGTGGCCAGCCATCCGCCGGCGACCGCGCCCAGCATGAGCAGGATTCCATAAAAACGAATATATAACGGACCAATTGCAAAACCATCAGGCATTTTTGTACTCCTTGGCAGTAATTTTCTTTCCACTCGTATGCGCCTGTGCGCGGACAATCCAGATGCGCTGAAGCGCCGTGAAATTGGCAAGAATCGCGATGAGCCATACGCCGATGACCGGGAAATTGAAAGCCAGCGATGGCCCCAGAACAAAATAACGTTCGGCGCGCGTCAATAAACCTTCTTTCGCGCTGAAGCTTTGCGCTTCCGCGCGCGCCTTAACATATGAAACCAAAATCGAACCCGCCGCAGCGGCAAACGTCACCACTTCCGCGATATGCTGGTTGCTCATTGCAAAATAATAAAGCAAAGCGCCCAGAACAATCAGTTCAGAATAACGGTCGCTGACCGAATCGACGAAGGCGCCCCAATCGCTGGCTTCGCCGCGCAGGCGGGCCATTGTACCGTCCAATGCGTCGATGGGCCATGCGACCAATATGATAATGCCGCCAATCGAAATTTGACCGCGCGCTATAAAGTAAGCCGCGACGATATTCCCCACCACGCCCAGCAATGTGACCGTGTTCGGCCTCAATCCAATCCGATTCAAAAAACCGCCGATGGGATCCAAAAACCATTTGAACGTGACGCGCAAAAAATCTGTGAAGGTTTTTCTCACTCTCGTCCTCGCAACAAGTTTTCACAATCATACTCGAAAAACAGATGGCCCGGCTTAAAAACAGCGATTCGTCAATTCTCTTCCTCCGCCTCTTCGTCATTCGCGGAGGGCAGCACCTCGCGTTCCCTGCCGCCGCCCTGAGAAGGCCCGACCACGCCCATCTCTTCCAGTTGATCCAACAGCCGCGCCGCGCGCGGATAGCCGATGCGCAATCGCCTCTGCAAAAGCGAAGCCGAAGCGCGCTGTGTGCTTCGCACAATGGAAACGGCCTGTTCAATCAAACCGTCGTCTTCGTCTTCATCGGGTTCAGTCAGCAGTTTCTCCCATGGCGGGGCCGGCTCCGCAGGCGCTTCGCTGTTCTTTTGCCAGTAATCAATAATGCGCTCGATTTCAAGATCGGTAATCATCACACCCTGGGCGCGAATCGGCGTGCCGACTTCGGGGTTGAGAAACAGCATATCGCCGCGTCCGAGCAAAGTCTCCGCTCCGGTCGAATCTAGAATGACGCGGCTGTCCACGCTGGATGCAACGGCAAACGCCAGACGCGCCGGAAAATTGGCTTTGATCAAGCCGGTGACCACGTCTGTGGATGGGCGCTGAGTCGCAACGACCAGATGAATGCCGGTGGCGCGCGCCATTTGCGCCAGGCGCACCAAATTGTGTTCGGTCTGATCCGGCGCGGACATCATCAAGTCGGCCAGTTCATCTATCAAAACCACGATGCGCGGCAGGGTGACGCCGTCTTCCCGGCGGACCTGTTTGCGGTTGTACGTTTCGAGATCGCGCGCATGAGCCGCTTCAAGCAAACGATAGCGATGTTCCATCTCGACCACGACCCAGCGCAAGACGCCGAGAATACGTTCCACATTGGTTTCGACTTTTCCATATAAATGCGCCAGACCGTTGAAGCGCAACAGCTCGACCATTTTGGAATCGATCATCACCATGCGCAAATCTTCGGGCGTATTATTCATGGCGAGGCACGCCGCCAGCGCCGTGATGCAAACCGATTTGCCCGAACCCGTCGCGCCTGCGATCAACAAATGCGGCATACGCGCCAGATCTGCAACCAGCGGATTGCCCGAAACGTCGCGCCCCAACGCGACAGCAAGCGGCGCGCTGATTCGATTGAACGCTTCGCTCTCCAAAATGGGCTTCAGCCGCACCACCGATGAATGCGGATTGGGAACTTCGATTCCAACGTAAGGCTTGCCCGGCACCGGCGCTTCGATTCGCAAACGTTCCGCCGAAAGAGCAAGCGCCAGATCTTTCTGCAGGCTGGCAATCTGCGCCACGCGCACTTTCATCTGCTGGGCATCATCATCGTCGGAGGCGCCTGCTTTTTTGATAAAGCCCGGCTGTACCGCGAACTGCGTCACCGCCGGGCCGACGCGATAACCGATTACGGTCGCAGGGATGCCAAATTCAGAGAGTGTCTTCATTATCATCCCTGCAGTTTGATTGATCGTCCGTTCATCGGGGCTGAGCGATTGTTCCGTCATCAAAATATTCAACGGCGGCAAGCCTTCTTCGCGCAAAACAGGCTTGACGGGTTTATCGCTTTTCTTTTGAAGCGCTTTCAGCGAGGCCGGACGAAATTCGGGCGGAAGCGCGGCAGGCTTCTTTTTCGGCGCGGGCCTGGGATTCGATTCGTCCGATGCGGGCTGCGCTTCTTTCTGGATAACAGCCGGCGCGGCCGCGACCGGCGTTTCTCCCGCCAGACGGTACAACCACGCTTCAAGCAACGACCACAGCCCCAAACCCGTCGCGGCGGTCAACAGCCACAGCAAGACCAAAACGACTGTGCCCCAAACATGTCCCATGGACAAGCCGAGCAAATACGCGATGCCCCATCCAAGGCGGCCGCCGTCCATGCCGGCTTCGGCGCGGACGAGCGTTTCGCCGCCGATAACGGCGAGCAGGCCCAAAGTCAGGAAAGAGGCGAGTTCGAGCGATACGAGCCGCGTCCAACCGGGTCTCCTGTTATCGCGTCGGACCAAAGCGAAGCCGCCATATCCGAAGGCGGCAATCAGAAGATAGCTTCCCCATCCAAACCACACCGAAAGAAAATTTGCCCAGGGGGTTAACAAGATGCCGCTCGTCACCCCCCACAAGGCAAACAGCGACATAAGCGCCAGAGCCATGAGGAACACGCCCAGCGCGTCGCGAAAGAAGCGGCCAAAATGCAAATTGAAGCGCGCGAAACGATCCAGCCAATCATTGGACGGCGGTTGTTGTTCGTAACGGCGCGCAGGACCTGTGGGCATGGAGTCTCAGTCAATTGCCGAATGGAATATTCACGCGTCCAGCTTCATGCTCAGTCCCATGCGCTGATGCGCGGCGTCTGCATGAAGGATTCGCACTCGAATCAACTGTCCTTCCTCCAGAAACTCTTTAACCGTTTTGCCCTCGGGAAGCGGCATTTCCGAAGCGTGAATCAATCCCTCGATACCCAAATCAAGTTTGGCAAAAGCGCCATACGAAAGCACGCTCGTGACCACAGCCGGAACAATCTGACCGACTTTCAATTCGGATTCCAGGCGCAGCCATGGATTCGGAAGCAACCGTTTGAGGCTGAGCGCCACCCGGCAGCGTTCGGGGGAAAGGTCGAGCACTTGAACGTCAATCTTTTGCCCCAGTTTCACGATTTGATTTGGATGAGACACGCGTCCCCAGGAAAGTTCGGAAATATGAATCAAACCTTCCACGCCGCCGAGGTCAACGAACACGCCAAAGTCTGTAATGTTCGTGACGGTTCCCGTGACGCGCTCGCCGGCGTGCAGGGAACGGAACAGTTCGGCGCGTTTGCCGGGTTCGGCTTGCGCGGCGCGTTCAGAAAAAACAATGCGTCCGTCCTCCGGCACACACTCGATCACTTTCAACCTGAGCGTGCGTCCAATATAGGCTTGCATGGATTTCTCGCGCTCGAACGTGTCGGCCTGCATCCCCGCTTCGATCAAATGCGAGAATGGCACGAAGCCATACAAGCCTTCACCTTCGACAAGCAATCCGCCCCGATTGCATCCCGTCACGTGCAGGCTGACGATTTGATCATGCAGATAAAGATCCTTGATCTGCACCCAGTTCGGCGAAATCCTATTCATCTCCTCGGGTTTCGCTTCAGTGCGGACCTCGGGCTGTGTCTGTGGACGAGCTGTTGCATGTGTAGAGTAACGGCTCTCGTCGGCAAGCACCGACTCCCACCAGCCCTCATCTACTTGAGGCATTTGCGCCTCTGAAACATTCTTACGATTTACCATGACTACCTGCCTTCCCTATCTCATTTGTGATTCCATCTCAAGGATGGCTTTGGCAACTGCTTCAACCGCTACACGCTGTTTACGATATAAGTCCGCTTCGGACATGGCCAGCCGGCCGGCCACTTCACGGACCTTGCGCCCTTCTATAAATTTCATTTCAAGGATGTTGTACAAAACCCATTCAGTTGTAAAGCGCCGCTCGCCCTCGGGCTTGATATGATCCACAGCCTTCCTCAACAAGGCCCGCAAAGCGTTCGCCGCATTGCCGTCATATTCATGAGCCATTTTCTGGACCACCTGCAAACGCATCAACGGACTGTTCGTTAATTTGGGTCCGCCCCAATAATGCGTTAGCGCGTCCTTGACCCAGTTGGCAAGATCGGCATCGGGCGGCAGGGCCTCATTCAAAAGACTTGTGCGCGAATCATAACGTCCTGCGGCGCGCATACGCTGAATCATATCCACACGAGGCTGCAAATCTGCCAGAAAGCGGAACATGCGCTGTTGCAGCAAGCGATCTTCGAGAGCCAGCGCGGCGCGGCCCGCCAAAAGCCACAAGGCTTCGCGCTGATCGCGCTCGATGGATAGTTGTCCGTTGTGCGCCACGCCCAGAATACCCAAAAGCGGCGGGATTTCGTCGCGATCCATATCGCCATGTTTGCGTTGATGAAGCGGCAGGACCCAATATTTTCCCCAGACGAATTCGTGGCGATGGGCGCCATTGCCATTATTCAACATTTCCAACGCGCCTGAAAGTCCGTCCTGTTCGATCATCGAACGATTTCCCGCCACGACGATCATGGACAATTCGTTTTCGTCTAGAGCGGCAACAAACGCGGACGGCGATTGCATGTGATCGCGAACGGCGGCCAGCACCGCCTCCAAAAACTGCTGAAGGTCGCCCTGCGTGACCATGCGCTCTTCCATATTTTGAAAGACTTCCAATTCCTTGCGGTCACTGCCGAAAAAGAGATACCGTTCCCACCACGGATAAAACAACGTAATGGCGTGTTCGAATAACAGAACCGTTGCAGTCATGGTAAGCGGAACGAACGCCGAATATTGATCCCCCATCAAAACGCCGAAGCGTCGAACAATGGTCATCAAACCTAATGCCAGCGAGGCGGTGGCCGGTCCGCGCATGATCCATTTGAAGAGGCGGCTTTTCACAACCCGGTCAGGCCAGGACACGCCAAAGAACGCCACGGCGTACGCCATCAGAATCACGAGTCCGCCGACAAGTATGTTGAGGAGCGCGCTGAGGCCCCAAAAGAATAAGGGAAACTGCGCCGCGAGGGGCGAGCCGTAAAGCAGATATGGATAGGAACCCAAAGCGGGAGCGGTTGCGCCCGCCATGAGATACAGCATTCGGCGGCGGCCTGAGCGCGTCAACATGCGGGAGTATGCGCGCAAAAAGTTGACGCCCGCCCAAACCATCGCGGCGATGTAATAAACGGTAAAAAGCTCGGTCCAGAACGTCCGCTGCAGATGAGGGGCCGG
>JBHORD010000069.1:0-16077 GCA_042408355.1 Anaerolineales bacterium | reverse complement strand
CAAGATGAATTGTATGGTAATTTGGTGTTAAAAAAATGAAATTATATCTGATATTTCAACACAAAGTTATATTTAAAAATATTACATAGATTTTTAAATTGATTAAATGATTCTTATAGAGTAAATTTGTTTCAATTTATGAATTGGAAAAATTTTTTCTGCTCATTCAGCGTACGGCTTCGCTGGTCGTTGACCGGGATGGAATTGTCCGCTATTTGAAGCGGACCACTTCGCCGATGGTCTGGTTGCAGGAGAGCCGCGAGATTTTTGGTTTTGTGGACAGCATGAGCGAATCGCAGTAAGTCGGAAAAAATTTAAAAGTTAACGGCCCTGCAAGCCAACGCGGCAGGCCGTTTGACTTAAAGACATGTTAGACTCAGCCGTATGAAACTTGACGCCGCACTTCCCCCCGTTCAATTGAAAGATGTCCCTGCGATTGCAAAAGCCGCCGAAGAAATTGGCTTCGACGCGTTGTGGACGCAAGAAACCCAGCACGATCCGTTTCTTCCCTGTGCGCTGATCGCCGAACATTCCTTGCAGATGAAATTTGGCACAGCCATCGCGGTCTCGTTCGCCCGCTCGCCTGCAACTTTAGCTTATACAGCCTGGGATCTGGCCGCGCAATCCGGCGGACGATTCATCCTGGGGCTCGGTACGCAGGTCAAAGCGCACATCGAACGAAGATTTGGAATGCCATGGCCCGAATCCGTAACCGGGAAATTACGTGAGCAGATTCAAGCCATACGCGCTTTGTGGGATTGTTGGCAGAATGGGACGAAGCTGAATTTCCGCGGCGAATATTATAAGTTGACATTGATGTCGCCTTTTTTTCAGCCCCCTCCTTTATCTCCCCTCCTTTTCAAGGAAAATGGGGAAGAGCGGGGCGGGGGCATCCCGATATACATCGCTGGCGTAAACACCGGTCTTGCAAAACTCGCAGGCGAAATCTGCGATGGATTCCACGCGCATCCATTCAACAGTCCGCGTTATTTGAAGGAAGTCATGCTGCCTGCGATTGAAGAAGGCGCGAGAAAAGCAAAACGCAAAAGGGAAAACGTGACGATCTCGGTCACCGCGTTTGTGGCGACATCTCCCGAAGAGGAAAATTTCGCCCGCGCGCAGATTTCATTTTATGCGTCAACGCCGTCGTATCGTTCCGTCATGGATTTCCACGGCTGGGGCGGGATTGCCGAAACGTTGTCGGCGCATGCGGCCAAAGGCGAGTGGGCGGAAATGCCAGCGCTCATCACCGATGAAATGCTGAATGAGTTTTGTGTTGTGACTTCAGCCGACAAACTGGCTTCCGAATTGAAATCGCGCTACGGCGCAATCGCCGACCGGCTGACGATTTATACTCCGTTTGCGCCGGGCGAGAGGGATGCGTTTTGGAGAGGATTGGCAAAGTCTATAAACAGTTAGGGCGCGGGAGGAGTCTGGCCATCAACAAGCCTCGTCCTTGACTGCGGGACGAGGCTTGTTTCGACCTACATGATTTCCTGCCCGCGGGGTTCGGTCTGTTTTGGCGCGCCGCCGACTTTCGGCGCGGGTTTATCCAAATATTGTTCCAGGAACGAGGGTGCATCGAAATGATCCTTGTGCAAGGCGTCATCGTACTCGCCGGCCGGAACAGGAGGTTCCAATTTCATGGGGCGGTGAACGCCGAACATTTCAAAGAAGCGGGCTATGTTTGTCAACAAGTTGTAACGGTACTCCTGCATCCGCAAAGACTGCCATTCGACAATGGAGGCCATCGCGCCGCGCACGCGCGCCTTCTCGCGCACAATACGATGGATTTGTTTCGGCTCGCGGCGGCCAATCGGTGAAATGAGCAAAAGGTTGGCTGTCAATATCAGTGCGCTAAAAGATATCAGAACCACCCAGCCCCCCTCCGTCCACTTGCCTGCGATCTGACCAACGAACACAAGACCGGAAAGAATGCCTGCCGCTCCAGCCGCCAACGCTCCCCATGTCCGCTTTTTTCCGGTGTAATTTTTAAGAATATGCTTGCGGATGGCAAACCCCATCATCATGATCGGCATGAACACACCGATGCCATAATAAGGCACGCCAGCCGAGGTTTCTCCTCTAATGGCGATGGTAATGATAATGACTATGACGAATGCAATCGTCACAGAACGAGTGAACGTTCCGCGTTTATCGCGATATACAATCGCCTCCGGAATCTCACCCATGGCGACATCCCGCCACTCTGTCGCCTGCAAATCCTGAAAAGCAGTCATGGATGCGGCCGCCAACAGGCCAACAGCCAAGATTTGATATACCAAATAAAGAATTTCGCCGCCAGCAATTTGATTGAATCCGATAAACGCCAGGTTCCCCACCAGTGAACGTCCGAGAGTCCCATCAAAAACATTGAAGTGGGCCGCAAAGTACGCAAGGAAGGCGGTGGTAGTACCGCCGTAGAACAGGAAGGAAGTCTGCACCATGCGCCCAATTCCAGACTTGCCGCTGTAATACTCCCACAATCCCTTGAGCTTGGGCAAATGCTGCTTGCCCCATTTGACCAGCGCAAAATCATCGTCAATAACGAATTGAATCCCGTTCGACATGGCTTCCAGACCGGAGAGCGCCACCAGCCCTTTCATGGAGGCAGTCAACATATGGTAAACGGCCTCCCATATCGTTGCGTGCTGGACTGTCTCTGTATAAGGTACGGGCGGCACGCCGCGCGCTTTGGCAAGGATGAGACCGACTGCCATTACCAGCGTCAACATGCCGAAAATTCCAAGCATGGTGAAGACCACGCGCGCCGACTCGCCGCGTCCGCGAATGGTTAGATACCAGGTGACAGCCACTAACATCACTCCGAGAGCGACGCGGATATACCATTCGATGTTATAGGCGTTGATAATCGAGAGCAACTGGTCAACGCCCGAAAGACTGGAAACTACAATCGTAAAAATATAGTCCTGAAGAAGAACGACTGCCACTATCAGGCTCAAACCCGGCGAGAGATAGCGCATCGAGGCGGTATAGGAACCGCCGCCCTCATTGAATACTCCCAACGAATACATATACAGGAAACCGAAGACCGCATTGGCAAATGCAATAACCACGACCGCGATCCATGCATATTGTTGCAATCCATAAGGATGCAGGGCGCTCATCATTTCGCCTGTGGCGTAATAATAGGAAGTAAAGTAATCCACGCCGAATAACGCCAGCGCGGCCAGCAATCCAATCTGCCCCGCGCCGTGAATATGGGCATGTTCCTCCTTTTCAACTGGAGCAATTTTGAATGCTACGAAAACAATTACGATCAATAGTCCGATAGAAAAAAGCATACGTTTTACCTTTTATACATCGAAGGATCAGATGTGCGCTCGATGTTCATTCCTTGTCATCTTCAATATTCCTGAGGCGGTAGCCGACTCCCGGCTCTGTGATGATGTGGCGCGGATGCAATGGATCCGCCTCGATTTTCCTCCGCAGATTGCTGACATTGACGCGTAGCAGATGCGAATCCGCCTCATAGTTGCCGCCCCACACTTCCTGAATCAATTGCTTGTGCGTAAGAACTCTGCCGGCGTGATTGACCAATGTGCGCAGGATCTCGTATTCAGTCGGTGTCAACATCACATACAAACCATTGACGCGAACTTCGCGCTTCTGCAAATCCACGGTGAGTTCACCGCTTTGATAAACCGATTCGTTTTTCGGTTTGACCGAACGACGCAACGCAGCGCGGATACGCGCCATCAGTTCTCCGGCGCTGAACGGCTTCGTCAAGTAGTCATCCGCTCCAGCGTCCAGCGCGGCGATCTTGTCTTCATCGCGGTCGCGGACAGAAATGATGATGACGGGAACATCCGTCCATTCGCGCAGACGGCGCGTGACATCCGTCCCATCCATATCCGGTAAACCCAAATCGAGAATGACCAAATCGGGACGGTCAACAGCCGCGGCGTGCAAAGCGTCCTTGCCATTCTCGGCCTCAGACACCGTGAAGCGGCCGCCGAGCGAAGCGCTCAGGAAACGCCGGATAGGCCGCTCGTCGTCCACCACGAGAACGCGCAATGGAAATTCGGAGATCAAGGGATTACTTTGCATATCAAGAAAACATCAAGAGCGCCCATTATTCTACAAGGGTGCATGTCAATTTCTGCGCAAGAAAGAGGCGAAATATGTCAAGAAAACGTCAAGAAAATTGGAAAAGAAATATTTCTGCCCCCATTTCCTTTCACACTGGAAAGGTTTGCTCGACTATCTTCTATTGGCCAAGCCAGGCCCTGAACAGGAAAAATGTGTTAACCCAAATGATCAAAACCAACATCAAATATTGACGTTCGAATGAGGTCAAATTCAGCAGCGACGCGCCCGCGATTCCAGCAGGCGGCGCGTACGTAAGAAACTGTCCAAGGCGTTGAAAAATTTTCTTCCGCATACAAACCTTTTTGTCGGACGGTTCCCGCCATCCAACGGCCAACGGATTGTCAGTTATAGTTTATTCAATTGAATGTCAAAAAGGGGACAAGAAAAGGGCCGGCGGAGTCAAGATTGCGTCAATATAGCCAATCAGTCCGCCGTCCCGCGAAGATGCATCAGGGTTTGTAATGATCCAGAGCGAGATTCAATTTCAAAACATTGACACGAGGCTCGCCAAGGAATCCAAACTGGCGGCCTTCGATATATTGATTAACCAAAGCTTGAACTTGCGCGTCGGTCAAACCGCGGGCGACCGCAACGCGATGAACCTGATACAGCGCCGCGGCCACACTGATATCCGGATCGAGGCCGCTGCCGGACGAAGTGACGAGGTCAACGGGAAGCGGCGCGGTGTTGGACAGGTCTGCCGCGCGCAAAGCCTGGATGCGCGCCTCCACGGCGGAGGTCAATGCCGGGTTGGCGGGGCCCAGATTCGATCCCGAAGAGGATGCGGCGTTATATGGTTCGGGCGATGTGGCAGAAAGACGTCCCCAAAAATATTTTGGATCGTCAAATTGCTGGCCGATCAATTGGGAGCCAACAACTTTCCCATTTTGTATGATCAAACTTCCGTTTGCCTGCGATGGAAAAGCGACTTGTGCAATGCCGGTTACGACCAGTGGATAAACGACGCCGGTCAGCAGAGTAAAAATGAACAGCAATATCAAAGCCGGTTTAAGTTGTGAAAGCATTTTTTACCTTCTACTAGCGGGACGAGTGTTGTGATGGAAATAATCAAGACAGCATGGACCGAGTTTTTTAACAATTCTGCTGTGAATGTAAATGACGATTCGTTTTTCTCTCCTTCAAACCAAATGCAAGGTCACCAGCAGCATGTCAATTAATTTGATTCCAATGAACGGCGCGATCAAACCGCCAAGGCCGTAGATCAACAAGTTGTCACGCAGAAGCTGCGCCGCGCCGACCGGACGATACGGCACGCCGCGTAATGCCAGCGGGATCAAAGCGATAATGATCAGGGCGTTGAAAATCACCGCCGATAAAATGGCGCTCTGCGGGGTTGCAAGATGCATGATGTTGAGTACATTCAAAACCGGATACGTCGAAGCAAACGCGGCAGGAATGATCGCAAAATATTTCGAGACATCATTCGCAATGCTGAACGTGGTCAGCGCGCCGCGCGTCATCAACAATTGTTTTCCAATCTCAACGATTTCAATTAACTTCGTCGGATTGCTGTCGAGGTCAACCATGTTGGCGGCTTCACGCGCGGGCTGTGTGCCGGTGTTCATCGCCACCGCCACATCGGCTTGCGCCAGCGCAGGCGCATCGTTGGTGCCGTCGCCGGTCATCGCGACCAATCGTCCGCCGGCTTGGTATTCGCGGATTAATTTGAGTTTCGTTTCAGGCGTGGCTTGAGCCAAGAAATCATCCACTCCGGCTTCGGCGGCGATTGCCGCGGCGGTCAACGGATTGTCGCCGGTGATCATCACGGTCTTGATGCCCATTTTCCGCAGATGCGAGAAGCGTTCTTTGATTCCGCCTTTGACAATATCCTTGAGATGGATCACGCCGAGCGCCTGATTATTTCGCGTGACCACCAATGGCGTGCCGCCTGTGCGCGCGATCTTATCCACGGTGGTCTGCAAATCCGATGGAACCGGATGACCATTGGATTGGACCAAAGCCATCATCGTATCCGGTGCGCCTTTGCGGATGGATGTGCCGTCAAAATCCATGCCAGACATTCTGGTCTGCGCGGTGAACGGGACAAAGTGCATTCCCTGGGGCGCTTCTTCACTGGACCTCATGGTGCGCCCGCGCAAACCAAACTTTTCCTTGGCGAGGACCACAATCGAGCGGCCCTCCGGCGTTTCATCCGCTAACGAAGCGAGTTGTGCGGCTTCAGCTAATGATTGCGGCGAAACTCCGTTGACCGGGATCAAATCCACAGCCTGACGATTTCCCAGCGTGATTGTTCCAGTTTTATCGAGCAACAAAACATCCACATCGCCCGCCGCTTCGACCGCGCGTCCAGACATTGCGATTACGTTTCGCTGGATCATGCGATCCATTCCAGCAATACCGATGGCAGAAAGCAAACCGCCAATCGTTGTAGGGATCAAACAAACCAATAACGCAACCAAAACTGTAATCGTAATGGGCGCGCCCTTGCCAGAGGCGATATCCACGCTGTAAATCGAGTATGGAAGCAAGGTGGCACAGACGATCAAAAAGATAATGGTGAAACCGGCCAGCAGAATATTCAAAGCAATTTCATTCGGCGTCTTCTGGCGCTTTGCGCCTTCGACCAGGCCAATCATGCGATCAAGAAACCCCTCGCCGGGATTCGCCGTCACACGAATGATCAGCCAATCGGACAGAAGCCGCGTCCCGCCGGTGACTGCCGAACGGTCGCCGCCCGCTTCGCGAATTACGGGCGCGCTTTCGCCGGTGACGGCGCTTTCGTCCACCGAGGCGATGCCTTCAATGATCTCGCCATCCACAGAAATGATGTCGCCGGCTTCCACAAGATAGATATCGTCCTTGCGCAGCGAAGTCGAAGCCACGAGTTCATACTCGGATTCGCGATTGGCCGTCTTTAACTTTTTCGCTTGGGTGGTCTGACGGGTTTTTCGCAACGCTTCAGCCTGCGCTTTGCCGCGCCCCTCTGCAACGGCTTCAGAAAAGTTGGCGAATAAAATTGTGAACCATAACCAAACGGCGACAGCCGCAATAAACCCGGTCGGCGCTTCGCCTTTGCCGAATAAGGCTTGAACCCACAACGCGGTGGTAAGCACACTGCCAACTTCGACCACGAACATGACCGGATTGCGAACCATCCAGCGCGGGTTGAGTTTTACAAAAGAATCAAGGATGGCGCGTTGATAAAGTTCGCGTCGAAACGCGGATTGTTTCTTGAGTTGGTTATTCATTCTCTAAATCCGTTAATGAGCAAAGATCATCAAATGTTCGACGATCGGTCCGAGTGCGAGAGCCGGTAAAAATCCGAGCGCGCCGACGATGATCACAACGCCGAGGGTCCACGCGATAAAAAGCGGAGTGTGGGTCGGCAGCGTCCCCGCGCTGGCCGGAACTTTTTTCTTGCGCGCCAGCGAGCCGCCGATTGCCAACGCCGGAATCATCAGCCAATAACGTGCGATGAACATGACGATTCCCAATGCCGTGTTATAGAAAGGCGTATTTGCATTAAGCCCGGCAAAGGCGCTTCCGTTGTTTCCGCTGGCAGAGGAGAACGCATACAGGATTTCGCTGAATCCGTGCGGACCCGGGTTGAGAACGCTGGATTGGCCAGCCGGAGTCAAGACTCCGATTGCAGTCCCGACCAGGGTCGTGAAAACAGGAATCAAAAGAATCAGCGAAGCCATTTTCATTTCATATGCCTCGATCTTTTTGCCCAAATATTCCGGCGTGCAGCCAACCATCAAGCCCGCGACAAAGACCGCCACGATAACGAAAGCTAACATGCCATACAGCCCGGAGCCAACGCCGCCATAGATAACTTCGCCCAACTGCATCAGCCACATTTCAACCAATCCGCCAAGCGGCATGTAAGAGTCGTGCATGGAATCAACCGCGCCGTTCGATGCGGCAGTTGTGGCCGCGCCCCACAGTGCGGAATTCGCCACACCAAAGCGGACTTCCTTGCCTTCCATATTTCCGCCCGGATTAACATTGCTTTGTTTAATATCAACGCCAAGTTTCGCAAGGGCAGGATTGCCGGTTTGTTCCGCCCAAACGTTCACCGATAGCAAAGCCGCAAAGATCACGGTCATCACGATCAGAATTGCCCAGCCCTGACGCGTGTCGCCAGCCATTTTTCCAAACGTATAACATAACGCGGCAGGAATGAGCAGAAGGGAAAGCGTCTCAAGAAAATTCGAGAACGGAGTCGGATTTTCAAACGGGTGTGCGGAGTTGACATTGAAGAATCCGCCGCCGTTGGTTCCCAATTGCTTGATCGCAATTTGCGATGCCGCGGGACCAACGGCCAACGTTTGAGTGGCCACCGATTTTCCGCTTGCGTCCGTGATCGGCTGCAATAAATTCGCAGTTTGATATTGGCTGAAAGTCTGCACCACGCCTTGCGAGACAAGCGCAAGCGCCAGCACAAAAGCCAGCGGCAACAAAATATAAAGAACAGTGCGCGTCAAATCAACCCAGAAATTGCCGATCTTATCCGTTGTGTGACGGGCGATGCCGCGAATCATCGCGGCCAGCGCCGCCATGCCAGTTGCAGCGGAAACAAAGTTCTGGACCGTCATTGCCATCATCTGCGTGAGATAGCTCATGGTGGTCTCGCCGCCATAGCCCTGCCAGTTCGTATTGCTTGCAAAACTGACTGCGGTATTCCATGAAGAATCAGGCGAGACGGCGCCAAAACCTTGCGGATTAAGCGGCAAAAATCCCTGCACACGCTGCAAGCCATACACCACCAATAATCCAAGAACGTTGAAAACCATCAAGGCGATGGCATAGACTTTCCAATTCATTTCTTCATCTGCATGGACACCGCTGAGGCGATAAATCAACCGCTCCAACGGGCCAAAGACCGGATCGAGAAAAGTCCGCTCGCCTTGATACACGTGAGCCATGAACAACCCCAGCGGCTTTACCAACAGGAATAAAACAACGAAATAAAAAATGAGTTGAAACCAACTATAAGGATTCATCCGAACCACTCCGGCTTAACCAGCGCCAGCACCAGATAAATGAACAGCATCAAAGTAACCAGTCCGACAATAAGATACAACAGGTTCATGACTGATCCTCCATCAGACGCTCGCAGGCAACGATGAACAAATAGCTCAGAATCAAAAGCAAAATTGTAAGACCAACATAAATGAGATCGCTCATACTACCTCCTCGGTAGGATTGGACGATAATAGTGTATTCAATTTCATATCAAATTATGGACAAGGATGCAGCGACGGATGTCAAGAACGCGTCAAAAACCACCCTGTTTTCCATTAAACATGATTAACCCCCAAATTTAATCTGGACGCGGACAAACGCGCATTTGCGCTGATACAGAAATAAAAATCCGCGTTCTCCGCGTTAATCCGCGTCCTTAAAAGTGTGACTCACCCAAAGATTAGATTCGAGGTGAGTCATGTTTATTTTTTCTCGGCGAGGAATATTTCGCCAAAGGATATCACAATAAATGCCACTATCAGCGTCGCAAGCCATGCTAGGAACGCGATCCATTCCGCCTTACTCTCGCGATCCTCCACTTCGCGCATGTTTCTTCCTGCCACAACGAAACCATTATTATAAGGAACTGCCACTGACGCGATACGAACGTTTGAATTCGGCTGCCACGTGACGCGGTTTTCGCCGCTTTGTTTTGCAGAATCCAACGCGCCGGTTGGATAATCAGGCAGTTGACCATTCAAAAATCCAGAGCCGCTGAGGGCTTTCCCGTTCGCATCAAACACGACGATAAACGGCGCCAGGCTTGCGGAGATTTCCACCTTCTGACCGGCTGTTACCGAATCAACCGTCGCGCCGTTATTCAACGCCGAAGCAGCATCTTCGGCCATTTAGATTTGCGGATCGTTCAATCCTATCCGCATGGATTGTTGCGCCAATAAATATGCCAATCCACAGAATGCTGAAGTCACAACTGCAAAGGGAAGCCAGATCCTTGCGATATTTTTGATTTTGTTCATGAATGCAACTCCTTTGGACAATAAGTTTGCGCATTGTTTCTCTCATTCGCTTGCAAAGACTCTCGCAATAGAAGACCTCGGAGATTTTGATTATCTCCGAGGTCTTTGTTTCCTGCCTTTTACTGTTTACTTACTTTTCTTCGCCTTCATTTCGCGCCCCATTGCATCCATGACGGCGACTGCTGCAATCTGGACGATGGCATTCACATCGTCGCCGGTTTGCAATACATGGACCGGTGCACCCATGCCCAGCAGGATCGGGCCGATGGCCTTTGCTTTGCCAAGCCGCGCCAACAGTTTGTATGCAATGTTGGCCGATTCGAGCGACGGGAAGACCAGCACATTTGCGTCCTTGACGGCGCTGAATGGATAACGTTCCTCGATGATCTCGGGCACCACCGCGGTATCGGCTTGCATCTCGCCGTCCACCGCGAGGTCGGGGCGGCGTTCTTTGGTCAATTTAACGGCCTCCCGCACCTTGTCCGAGAGCGGATGCGGCGTGGAGCCAAAATTCGAGAATGAAAGGAACGCCACGCGCGGTTCGATCTCAAGCTTCTGGGCAAAGTCTGCGGCGAGGCACGCAATCTCTGCCAAATCCTCCGCCGTCGGGTCAATGTTGACCGTCGCGTCGGTGAAGAGATATACGCGGTCTTCCACGATCATGATGTAAACGCCGGCCGCGCGCGCCGCGCCCGGCGCGGTGTGATGGATCTGCAATGCCGGTCGAATCACTTCAGGATAATCATACGTCAGGCCGGAAACGCAGGCGTCGGCGTCGCCCATCTTGACCATCATCGGGCCCAGCACATTCGGATCGCTGACGCGCTTGACGGCGTCCCTCATCGTCAAGCCTTTGCGATTTCGCATTTCGTAATAGGCCGCGGTGTATCTATCGAGTTTTTCGAATTTGGATGGCTCTACGATGATCGGCTTATAGTCCAGACCAAGGTTGTTGAGTTGTTCTGCGATGACGCCGGGCCGCCCGATCAGGATTGGCGTTGCGATGCCTTCTTCCTTGACCTGATATGCGGCGCGGATGATCTTCTGTTCTTCGCCTTCGGCGAACACAACGCGCTTTGTCCCGCCCGAGGAGCGGGCCTTATTCTGGAAGAAGTAACGCACCTGTTCGCCCTTGCCCTGACGATATGCGAGTTGTTCGCGATATTCGCTGATGTCAATCGTCTTGCGCGCCACGCCGGTCTTCATGGCCGCTTCAGCGACCGCAGGCGCTTCCCACAACAGCACGCGCGGATCGAGCGCTTTCGGAATGATGTAGTCGCGCCCGAACTTGATGCTATCCACGCCATAGGCGCGCAGGACGGAATCGGGCACATCTTCTTTGGCAAGCGCGGCCAGCGCTTTGGAGGCGGCAAACTTCATTTCATCGTTGATGGCTTTGGCGCGCACATCCAGCGCGCCGCGGAAGATGAATGGGAAGCCAAGCACGTTGTTGATTTGATTGTTGTAGTCTGAACGTCCCGTCGCAATGATGACGTCTTTGCGGGCCTCTTTGGCGAGTTCGGGTTTGATTTCCGGATCCGGATTGGCCATGGCAAAGACAATCGGATCGCTGGCCATAGATTTGACCATTTCAGGCGTCAACACGTTGGCAACGGAGAGGCCGTAGAAAACGTCCGCGCCGCGCACGGCATCGGCGAGGGTACGCGCGTCCGTCTCGACCAGGAAGCGCTCTTTATATTTGTTCATGCCCTCCTTGCGGCCTTTATAGACCACACCCTTGGAATCCACGAGCATGATGTTCTCGCGCTTTACGCCCCAGCGAATGGCGAGTTCGGCGCATGAAATGGCTGAAGCCCCGGCGCCCGAAATGACCAATCGAATCTCGTCGTGCTTTTTGCCGACAATTTCAAGCGCGTTGGCAAGCCCCGCCGAAGAGATGATCGCCGTCCCGTGCTGGTCGTCGTGAAAGACCGGAATATCCAGCATACCTTTGAGCGTTTCTTCGATATAAAAACACTCGGGCGCTTTGATGTCTTCGAGATTGATGCCGCCGAACGTCGGCGCGATGGCCGCCACGACTTTGATGATTTCATCCGGATCGTGGGAGTTGACTTCGATATCAAACACATCTACATCCGCGAATTTCTTGAAGAGAACGCCCTTGCCCTCCATCACCGGTTTGGCAGCCAGGGCGCCGCGGTCGCCCAATCCAAGAATGGCTGTGCCATTGGAAACCACCGCCACCAGATTTCCCTTGGACGTGTATTCGTATGCGTCTTCCGGATTTTTTTCAATCTCCAGCACCGGTTCGGCCACGCCCGGCGAATATGCCAGACTCAAGTCGCGCTGGGTATCCATGGGTTTTGTGGGAAGAATGGAAATCTTTCCGGGTTTTCCCTTGAGATGATGATATTCAAGTGCGTCTTCACGCGTGATTTTCGCCATAAGGCCTCCTTTGAATGGTGCTTCCTTGTGAATTATGGCACAGCGGTCAGGTTCTCACCAGTAGCATTTGTCACGTTCTGGAAAAAAACCAATTGTGTCCATTTATCTTACCCCTCGAAAACAAAAAAGTTCTGGTCTGTTCTTCTAAAAAACCGCTATTGTTTTTTTTTGACGGCTTCACCAAATTAATATCAGATAAGCACTTAACCGCGAAGCCCGCTGAGACCGCCAAGAAAGTTAGAGTCGTTTGCATTTTTAGCGGTTAAATTGTCAAAGTCGAAGAGGCAGACGACGCAGCGCTGGCGGAGCCATGAACAGCCGCAAACCGCTTAATAACAAAACGTTAAAATCATGTATAATACAACCCGTACCATAAGATTGTTGAAATCACTACTGCCGCCTCGGCGGCCTGGCTTGCTAACGGACATCTGGAACCCGCACGAAAAGTGCAAGATTTGGTGTAGCTCATTTTGGCTTCAGGAGATATTCAGGGTCGCCGTCTTTTTTGACGGTTTATTAAAAGAATGCCTTTTTGGATTCGATCCGCACTTGCGTGACACGATTTTTCACGCTTTAATCATCTCTGCCTTTCCCGTTCCAAGCGGGATTTGAGGCCGGTTCCGCCCATCCAGAATCGAGACGCAGCTGAGGCCGCTTCGGCAGGCTCTCGGCTGTTTTGTTTATGGCGAAAATCACTGCCGTCGAATCTCAAAAGCGGGATCCCAACCGGGTCAATATTCACCTTGATGGTGAGTATGCGTTCAGCCTGGCGCGCATTGTTGCGGCCTGGCTGAAGGTGGGGCAGGAATTAGACGAAGAAAAAATCAAATCGCTTCAAGCCGAAGATGCCCGCGAGCGTGCTTATCAGCAGGCGCTTGTTTTTTTGAGCTATCGCGCCCGCTCCGAATCCGAGATCAGGCGAAATTTACGCAAACACGAATTCTCCGATGAGATCATCGAGCATACGCTTGACCGTCTGCGCGAAAATCGGTTTGCAGATGACAGTCAATTTGCGCGCGCCTGGGTGGAAAATCGCAACATCTTCCGCCCGCGCAGCCGCCGCGCATTGCAAATGGAGCTTCGACAAAAAGGTCTCTCCGATGAGACTGCGCAGACTGCACTGGCGGGTCTGGATGAAGAAGCTCTGGCTTACGAAGCAGGTCTGAAAAAAGCGCGCCGCCTCGAGGCCCTGGAATGGAACGAGTTTCGCAAAAAACTTTCCGGGTTCCTCGCCCGACGCGGCTTCCCGTACTCCGTCATTGCGCCCGTTGTATCCCGAATCTGGAATGAGACGCACACGGAGCAACATTCATTTGATCATGAGGAATTGGTATGAACCTGATCAGCATATTTTTTGATTTTCTTGCGCTGGTCGTGGGCGTTGCCGCAGGTTATTTTTTCCACCGCTACCAACAGGAACGCACGCTCAAAAACCAGCAAGACAAAGCGGATAGCATTTTAAAAGCCGCCAATGAACAGGCGCGATTGATCGAAACCCAGGCGCGTGAAAGCGCGACAAAGATCGTTCAAGCCGCGGAGATGGAGATCAAGGAACGCCGCATCGAGCTTGGAAAGGAATCCGAGCGCCTCGACCGGCGCCGATCCGAACTCGACAGCCGCGCCGACAAACTCGAACAGCGCGAACAGAATCTGAACAAGCGCCAAAGCGCCGTGGACAAACGCGCTAACGAGATTGAAAAACTGTATGAGGAGGAAGTTGCCAAGCTCCAGCAGATCGCGCAAATGTCGCCGGAGGATGCGCGCAAGCAGTTATTTGCCGCCGTCGAAAAAGAAGCGCGCGCCGATATGGCTCGCATCTATCGGCAAATTGAAGCGGAAGCGCGTGAAGAAGGCGAGAAGCGCGCCCGCAAATTGATTGCGGATGCGATTCAACGCGTGGCGTCGGAACATGTGGCTGAAGTCACTTCAGCGGTCGTGCCGTTGCCGAATGAGGAAATGAAAGGCCGCATCGTGGGCCGCAACGGACGCAATATCAAAGCCTTCGAGCAGGCCGCGGGCGTGGATGTGATCGTGGACGATACGCCTGAGGCCGTGACCATTTCCTGCTTTGATTCGGTGCGGCGCGAGATCGCCCGCCGCGCCCTGGCCCGCTTGACGGTGGATGGACGCATTCATCCGGCGCACATCGAAAAAATCATCGAGGAGGAAACCAAGGCGGTTGACAAGATCATCAACGAGGCGGGCGAACAAGCCGCTTTCGAGGCGGGCATTGCGGGCTTGCATCCCGAAGTGCTGCGCATGATGGGCCGCTTGAAATTCCGCACCTCCTACGGACAAAATCAGCTGGCGCATGCAGTCGAAGTTTCCAAACTGGCCGGTATCCTTGCCGCAGAGATCGGCGCCAATGTGGAACTTGCAAAGCAAGGCGGCTTCTTGCACGATATTGGCAAGGCGATGGATCATAATCAGGAAGGCACGCACGCGAAACTTGGGGCGGAATTCTGTCGGCGCTACGGCGTGAATTCGATTGTGGTCAATGCCATCGAATCGCATCATCATGAAGTGGACCAACTCAGCATCGAGGCGGTGATTGCGGAAGCCGCGGATGCCATTTCGGGGGCGCGTCCTGGCGCCCGCCGCGAAGATTTGGAAGCCTACATCAAACGTATCCGCACGCTCGAAGAATTATCCGAATCATTCGAGGGCGTCCAGGAGGCGTTTGCCATTCAGGCTGGGCGCGAAGTGCGCGTCATCGTCAAGCCTGAAAACATAGACGATCTTGCCTCCGCTCGATTGGCACGCGACATCGCCAAGAAGATCGAAGAGACCATGCAATATCCGGGGCAGATCAAAGTCACGGTGATACGCGAAACGCGGGCGACGGAATTTGCAAAGTAACTGCTTCGCAAAATAAAACCAACAAAGTGGACAGCCGGCCGGCTGTCCACTTTTCAATAACAGGGACAGATCAAACCTTGACAATATAGAACATATGTTCTAAAATCTGCCTATCTGATCCTGAAGGAGGCAGAAATGAACACTGTCCGTTCGACGCGTGGTGCAGGGGATGGCCTCAGGGCAATGTGGAACGATTTGGCTCATGGCCGCCGTTTCAATCGCGGCGCGGCATGGGGAATGATGATCCTCGCAGCCCTGCTGGCGTTTGAGGTCTTCAATTACAGCACAACTCAATTCGCTTTGCGGGATGTACTCGGCGATCTGACTTTTGCCGGATTTCGCTGGGCAACGATCCTCGCCATTGCCTTCTGCGGCATTGATTTTGCCGGCATCGCCCGCATTTTCACTCCGCAACAGGGACGCGATGAACCTGCCGAAGTCTGGTATCTATTTGGCGCGTGGTTATTGGCGGCAGGCTTCAACGCTGCATTGACCTGGTGGGGCGTGTCGGTTGCCATTGTGAATCATGTCAGCGCAGCCGGCGGAACTGTCGTCAGCAATGCCACGTTGATTAAAGTTGTTCCAGTTTTCGTGGCCGTCATGGTCTGGCTGATTCGCGTGTTGATCATCGGGACCTTCTCCGTTGCGGGCGACAATCTGTTTTCCACTGCCGAACGCCAGGCGTATACAAACCGGCCTGGCGCACAATCCA